>CAZGTQ010000111.1:0-3564 GCA_964528575.1 uncultured Planctomycetaceae bacterium
CGGGGTGCATGGCGAGCACGGCGTAGGCTCGCTCGGTGAGGCCGTGCAGCCGGAACGTGCCGTCGGGAGCGGTGCGGGTCTCGCGCCCGTCGGGGCCGAACGGTCCGCCCTCGGACGCTGCCTCCTCGACGTCGATCTCGATCGCGAAGTCGATGCCGCCGATGCGTCGCGACACCTGGCCCAGCTCCGTTCCGTCGAAGGTCCAAACGTGCGCTCCGGCGACCGGCTCGCCGGCCGCGTCGACGACGCGCCCGCGCACGTCGAGCGTCGCGCCGCCGACGACGAGCAGCAGCTCGGCGCGCTCGGACGGCGGGACGTCGCCGAGCGCGACCGCGGCGGGCAGGTGGCCGGGGAGCACGGCGCGCACCGTCAGCGCCGCGGGATCCGCGATGCCCGCGAGCGAGAGCGCGAAGGCGCCGCGCTCGTCCGTGCGCGTCGTCGCGCGTCCGGCCGAGACCCACGCGTCGGCGGCCGGCGCGCCGTCCGGGCGCAGGACGGTGCCCGCGACCGATTGCTCCGCGCTCGCGAGCGGCTCGAGGCGCAGGACGAGATCGGCGGCCGGACCGTCGGGGAGCGCGAGGTGCTGCGTTCGATAGCCGTCGAGGCCGGCGCCGATCTCCGCTCCCGGCACGGCGCCGATCGGCGCGAACGCAAAACCGCCGTCCGCGGCGCTCGTCGTGCGCGCGAGCGGGACCGCGCCGTACAGCGGGCCGAGGTCGAGCGCGCTCGCCAGCGCGGGCGGCATGCGGATCGCGAGCTCCGCGCCGTCGAGCGGGGCGTCGGACCGCGCGTCGAGGACGACGCCGCGCCAGACGCGCTCGGGCGCGACGACGACGCGCGGCGGCTCCGGCGGTGCGGCGCCGGCGACGGTGGGTCGCACGACCGGCGCGTAGCCGCGGCCGCGCGCGACGAGCTGGCCGCGCACGTCGGGCACGGGCAGCTCGAAGAAGCCGTCGGCGGCGCTCGTCGTGCGGAACGCGGCGGGGTCGTCGAGCACGTCGTCGGCCGGCTCGAACGCGACCGTGAGGCCGCCGACCGCGTTGCCCTCGAGGTCGACGACGATGCCTTCGAACGTCGGAGCGGGGGCGGCGGACGTCGCAGAGGCGTCGCGCTCGGCCGCCTTCGTCGCCGGCGGCAGGGCTACGCGCTCGGCAGGCCGGGGCGCGACGATCCGTTCGTCCCGCGCGGGCGGCGCGCCGAGCGCGGGCTCCGCGGTCCGAGTCGTCAGCTCGGGCGGCTCGCTCGGCGCGTCCGCTCGCGTCGCGAGCCGGTGGGTGAGGAGGGCGGCTGCGACGAGCGCCGCGGCGGCGCTCGTCCACTTGATCGTCGTGCTCATCGCCACGATTCCTGCGGCTGCGGTTGTCCACGGCGGGCGCCGCTCGGCGAGCGGTGCGAGGAGCGCGACCCAGGCGCCGCGCTCGCCGTCGTGGGCGGAATCGAGCCGCGCGCGCAGACGGTCGAGGCCGCGCGCGATGCGCGTCTGGACCGTCTTGCGCGGGACGCCCGTGCGGCGCGCGATCTCGCGCGGCGGGAGGTCTTCGACGAAGCGCAGCGCGATGGTCGAGCGATACGGCTCGTCGAGCGCGCGCACGGCCTCGACGAGCAGCCGGTGCTGCTCGAGCCGCGCGACGATCTCGTCGGCCGCTTCGCTCGTCCGCTCGGGCCGCGCCGCGCGCTCTTCCCGTTGCGCTCGGCGTCGTGCGCCGCGGCGGCGCTGGCGCAGGACGTTGCGGAGCGTGGCTGCGAGCCAGCCGCGCGCGGGCGGCTCGTCGTCGTGGCGCCGCCAGGCGACGACGAGCGCGTCCTGAGCCGCGTCGGCGGCCGCGCCCGGATCGGCGACGAGCCGCCGGGCGAGGCGGTGCAGCCACGCGCTCTCGTCGAGGAGCTTCTGCGAGTCGAGGTTCGTCACGGCTCTCGCGGACGGATGGCCGCCGGCGCCGCGCTCGCCCTCGCGAAAGCCGGGGAAATCAGCCGCGCTTGAGCGTCGCCATCTTCGCGCAGCCGGCGAGCACGCCCGGGCGGCGGCCCTTGCGGACGAGGAGCTCGTCGCCGTCGCCGACGCGCTCGCCCTCGCCGTCGGCGAGGAGCACGGTGCCGTTCTCGAACCGCAGCTCGAGGACGTGGGGCACGCCTTCCTTGCCGTGGACGCGGACGAGCTCGAGCTCGCGGCCGACGACGTTGCGCCAGGAGGGCAGGTCGTTGGCGTCGAACTCGCGCAAGGTCCCGCTCGCGGACGCCGAGTCCTCGCGCGCCTGGATCGACCAAGTGGCGTCCCAGCCCGCGCTCTCGTCGGCGGCGACGACGACGCGCGGCCCGCCGTGGAAGGCGAGATCGAGCTCGCCTCCGAACGCCAGGTCCGGGTCGCCGAGGTCTTCGACCTCGCATTCGCCGGCGTGGCACGAGTAGCGCACGCGCGCGAGTCGCCGCCCGAGGGCGGGCCGGAGCGCCGCGAGCACGCGCTTCTCGAGCAGCGCGGCACGGACGGGGGTGCGGATCGCTTCGTAGTCTGCTTCGGAACGCATGGTGGGGGGGGCAAGGGGGGGAGCACGGGTTGTACCCGACCGCGGCGTGCGATGCACCTCGAGCCGGGCTCACGTGGGACGCGATACGCGCCAGGTCCAGAGCGGGGACGCCGACTACGCGCTCTTTACGAGCGCCCGTCCCGTCCGTCGAACCGGCGCGTCAGGTCGCCTCCAGGTCCGACAGGCCCAGTTCCCGATCTTCGCGGCCCGACCAACTCAGGATTCGCATTCGCGCCGGCGCGTCGGGCGAGGTGAGCGCGTCGAGCAGCTCCTCGGGCTCGCGCAGATCGATCACGTCGGCCCATTCGGGAATCTGCACGAGGAGGTGCAGAGCGTTGGGCTCGTCGCCTTCCATCGACGCGTGCTCGCGCGCTTCGGGAACGTCGCGGAAGAGGCTCTCGGCGAACGCGCGCGAGGCCGGTGAGCCGCGCGAGGTCGAACGGCGTCGGATCGGCGGTCATGCTCCCGTGGTGGGCCCTGTTGGACTCGAACCAACGACCTACCGATTATGAGTCGGCAGCTCTGACCGACTGAGCTAAGGGCCCGCGCCGGGCCAACCTACGGCGATCCTTCACACGCCGCAACCGATGAAGCGCCTGTCCGACGCGCGAAGGCGCGCGATCCTCGTCGAGCTGCACCGCGCAATCCGCGACGCGGCCGACGAAGCCGTCGCGAAGCTCGCCGGCGAAGCCGAGCTCCAGATCAACTACCCGCCCGGCGCGCGGCTCGAGGTGAACGAAGCTGCCACCCTGCGCGCGCTCGCGCCGTCGCAGCACGCGCGGGCCGGCCTCCGCAAGCTGATCGCCGACGCCGCCTCCACGGCCGCGTTCCGCTTCTTTCGCGTCCTCGATGCGGTCGGCGATCCGACCGCTCCCTACGACGAGCCGTGGCTCGGCGTGCAGCTTGCCGAAGCCGAGGACGACGACGAAGAGACGCCGTTCCTGCACGACGACTTCTTCGAGACGTACCACGAGAGCGGCGCTGGCGAGCGAGCCAGCGTGCCCCTGCCGACCCTCGCGCAACGCGGCGCTCTCGGCGAGCT
>CAZGTQ010000112.1:0-11458 GCA_964528575.1 uncultured Planctomycetaceae bacterium
GAGCGCCGATCCGCGGCTCGACCCGATCGATCTCGGCGCGATCGTGCGGCGTCTCTCGATTCGCGTGCTGAACGCCGAGCAGGAGCCGATCTTCGACGCGACCGTCTGGCTGGGCGCCACGCGCGTCTTCGTCGACGAGCGGGGGACGTGGCCCGTGCTCACGACGAACCCGGCCGTCGACCTGCGCGTCACGGCGCCCGGACACCGGCCGCTCGAGCTGCGCAACGTCGCCGCCGACCGCACCGTGCTCCTCGAGCCCGGCATCCCGGTGCGTCTCTTCGTCGCAGGCATGCCCGCGCCGCCGCTCGGCGTGCGCGCCGTGCTCGAGCGCGCGGACGATCCCGACGCGGGCACCGAGGTCGCGCTCGTCGGCGCGGACGGCGAGGCCGAGCTGCTCCTGCCCGCCCGCGGCACCTACCGCGTGTTCCTCGTGCTGACCGACGAGCGCGACGACGCGGTCCGCAGCGTGGAGCTGCGCCCCGGCGGCGCGTCGGACTTCGGCACGATCGACGTCGAGGACGCGCAGGCCGAGCAGCGCTTCGACTTGGCGCTGTCGCCGGAGATCATCGAGGACGCGCTGGAGCGCTTGCGCTGAGCGGGCGTCCGCGGCGCGCAGGCGCCGCGCGAACGAAGCGCGCCCCGCGCGCGGAGAGCACGTCGAGGAGGTCCTCGGTGCCGGCCACGGCGGGGCGCGTGAGCGCGGAACGCTCGCTCAGGTCGTGCCCGAGGACGTTCCGCTGGGGCGGGCCGACGAGGTGCCGCCGAAGGAGCCCGGTCCGCCGGTCGAAGTTGAGCTCGCGCTGCGTGCGGAGCTCGTCTTCTCTTCGACCTTCTCGCGGACGTGCTCGGCCGCGCGGTGGCCCTGCTCGGCCGCCTTCTCTTTCACTTCGTCGCTCTTCGAGCCCATCAGCTCGTCCTCGCGCCGCGACGACGGCAGGAGCGCGCCGAGCGCGGCGCCCGCGGCGATGCCGAGGACGCCGAGCGCCAGGGGCTGCTCCTTCACCATGCGGTTCCAACCGTCCTGGACGCGCTCGGCGCCGTCCTGGACGCGGTTACGCAGCTCTTCACCCTGACGTGACGCGCGGCGGCGCACGTTGCCCGCCTTGCGGCGCGCGCTCTGGGCGCCGCTCCGCATCGCCTCGCCCGCGCCGCGCGCCTTGTCGCGCAAGCCCTGCCCCGTCGAAGAGGACGAGCTCGAGTAGCCGTTGTCGCCGTCGTCGACGTCGTCCTGGCTCGAGGAGCGCGCCAGCCAGGCGATGCCGACGCCCGTCAGGAGCACGGGCAGCGGGTTGTCCCGCACACCGCGCCCGAGGTTGTCGAAGAACGCGCTGACGCTCCGCCAGGGAAGCGTCCGCAGCAGCGCGTCCGCGATCTCGCGCGGATCGAGCCGGTCTCTCAGCTCGCGGGCGCGCTCGTCGATGCTGGCCCGCGTGTCGTCGAGCTCGAGCTCGATCTCGCGGCAACTCTTGTGATGATCGTTCCCGTCTCCGTTTCCGTGTGTCATACGTGCGTCCTCCGCGTCTCGTCGCGGATCATGTCGGCGTCTTTGCGCAGCGATCGCGCGGTCCGGGTCGGGGTCAGGTTCGACGCCTTCAAGTCGCTCCGCCCGCGGCCGAGCAGGACGGCTCCGATGATCGTGACGATGCCGCCGACGATCAGGAGCGAGAGCCACGCGGCGTCGATCCACACGTTGATGCCCATCGCGAGCGCGAACAGGAGCATGATCACGCCGGCGTAGGTGACGAGCGCGCCGCTGGAGAGCGCGGTCATGCCGGCGCGGACCTGGTCGACCTTCTCCGCCAGCTCGGCGCGGGCCAGCTCGGCCTCCTTGCGCACGAGCTTGGTCAGGTCCTCGACCATGCCGGCCACGATCCCCAGCGTGCCGGTGTCGGACCAGCGACGCTTCGCGCGGTAGCCGCGCTCGTCCTCGTGCTCCGTGGTCCGAGCCGTCGTCGTCGTCGTCGCCGTCCTCGTGCCCGCGGTCCCCGCGGTTCCCGAGGTCCCCGCGGACTCTCCGGTCGTGAATCGGTCGGCTCTGTATTCGTCCGTCATGTCAAATCCCTCCGGTCGGCGGCATCGCCTGGCTCGAGCGCTGGAACGGCGTGCGGTCGCTCTCGTAGCGCGGCATGGCCGACTGGCGCTCGATCGGGCTCACGTGATCGTGGTCGCGGTCGATGTCGTGCTCGGTGTCGTGCTCGGTGTGACGGCGATCCCCCGAGCTCTTGAGGAAGCGAGCGAGCAGGAGGCCGACCGTCACCGCTCCGGCGAGCACCGCCCCCGGGTTGTCGCGCACGATGCGCTCGGCGCGGTAGCGGAGCTCTTCGGGATCCTGGTCTCGCAGAGAGGACGCGAGCTGCTCCGCGCCGTGCGCGGCGCGCTCGGTGAGCGAGCACGCCGTCTTGTTCACGCCCTCCTCGTCGAGGTTCTTGGCGGTTTTGCGCAGCGCGCGGGCGATCTCGTCCGCGCGCTCGGCGACGTTCACCCGCTGCTCCTCGAAGAACGTCCGTGCGCGTTCCTTGCCAGCTTCGCGCGCGCTCTCGAGCGTGCTCCGAACTTCATCGCCCGCAGCCTTCGCCTCGGTCACCGTGCGGCGCCGGACACTCTGGTCGTCCCGGACACGCTGGTCGTCGTAGTGATATTCCATGAGAGAGTCCTCGTCGTTGTCCTAGCGCCGTGTCCGCGGCGTCGTTCGTTGCCTTCCATCCGCCCCTCGACGTGCAAGGCACGTACCGCGCGCGTCGCGCTCGCTCGCGCCGGAGGCCCTGCGCGCACGGCCGCGAGTACCGCAACGGAAAGGCGGAAAGTACAACGCGCCGTCGGGCGCCCAGTGACGCTCCGACGCCTCTGCTCGAGGGCGACGGGACCGGGCGAGAGCCTCGAGCCCGCCGCCGAGCGCGACGCGCGCGTTCTCCGCGGGCTCCATCACCTCTACACTGCCGCTGTGCGCTTCGCCCGCCCGTTCCTCCCGCTGCTCCTCGCGTCGCTCGCCGCCGCCTGCGGCCACCCGCAGCGTCCGATCTCGCTCGTCGTGCTCACGCTCGACACGACGCGCGCCGACCGTCTCGGCTGCTACGGCCGTGCCGACGCGGGCACGCCGCACCTGGACGGGCTCGCTGCGCGCGGCGCGCGTTTCGAGCGCGCGTACACGCCCGCTCCGATCACGCTGCCCGCGCACGCCGCGCTCTTCACCGGGACGGGCCCGCGCTTCAACGGTGTGCACGACAACGCGCAGTACCGCGTCGACGAGCGGCTGACGACGCTCGCGGAGGCGCTCGCGGCGCGCGGCTACCGCACCGGCGCGGTCGTCGGCGGGTACCCGCTGCTCGCCGCGTTCGGCCTCGCGCAGGGCTTCGACTACTACGACGACGTGCTGGACGCGCGCTCGGCCGAGGGCCTGGAGCGGCGCGCCGAGGAGGTCTCCGCGTCCGCGGCGGGCTGGCTCGGGACGATCGCTCCCGACGAGCCGTTCTTCCTCTGGGCGCACTACTTCGACCCGCACTGGCCGTACGCCGCGCCCGAGCCGTGGGCGTCGCGCCACGCCGATCCGTACCAGGCGGAGATCGCCTACACCGACGCGTGCATCGGCCGCGTGCTCGAGCAGCTCGAGCGCGACGGCCGGCTCGACGACACGGTCGTCGTCGCGATCGCCGACCACGGCGAGGGGCTCGGCGAGCACGGCGAGCAGACGCACTCGATGCTGATCTACGACGGCACGCTGCGCGTGCCGTTCCTCCTCGCGGGGCCGGGCGTGCCCGCCGGCGTCGTCGTCGAGGACGACGTGCTCGCGACCGACGTGCTGCCGACCGTCGCCGAGCTCTGCGACTTCCCCGTGCCCGCCGACGCGCGCGGAGCGAGCCTCGTGCCCGCGACGCGCGGCGAGGACCTGCCGCCGCGCCCGCTGTACGTCGAGAGCTGGTTCCTGCGCCTGCACCACGGCTGGAGCGAGCTCGAGGGCGTCGTGCACGACGGCTGGAAGCTCGTGGAGGCGCCGCGCGCCGGCCCCGAGCGCGACCTGCTCTACGATCTGAACACCGATCCGAGGGAGCTGAGCGACCGCGCCGCGGAAGAGCCCGAGCGGCTCCAGAGGCTGCGCGCGGCGCTCGACGCGCTGCGCGCCGAGCAGACGCCCGACGCCCCGTTCGCGGCCGCGCGCGCGCTCGACGACGCGGACCTCGACGCGCTCGCCGAGCTCGGCTACGGCGGCTACGCCGAGGCGCCCGAGAGCCCGGAGGACGGCGATCCGTCCGCGGTGCATCCGCACGATCGCGTCCGCGCGGCGACGCTGTTCACGATGGCGAAAGCGGCGATCCAGCGCGGGCTGGTCGACGAGGCGGAGCCGCTGCTCGCCGAGCTCGAGGCGGAGGATCCCGGCGGCGTCGGCACGTTGTTCCTGCGCGCGCTCGCGCTGACCGAGCGCGGCCGCAGCGATCCGGCGGCGCTCGAGGGCGCGATCGACGCGTACCGTGCAGCGCTCGCGCTCGCCCCGAGCCGCACGCCGATCTGGCGCAACCGCGCCGAGGCGCACTTCCTGCGCGGCGAGGTGCTCGACGGCCTCGTCGCGCTGCGCACGGCGCAACGCCTGTCGCCGGCGCTCGCGGCGCTGCGCACCGATCTCGACCGGGCCGTGCGCCAGGCCGAGCGGATGCTCGTCGCGGGCGAGCTCGAGCTCGATCCGGTGCGCGAGCGCTTGCTCATCGAGCTCCTGCTCGGCGAGATGGGGAGCAGCTCCGCGGCGCTCGAGGCCCGGCTCGAGGCGCTCGGGGGCTGACTTCGCCCATGGCCCTCGCCGACGAGCTCGCGCGTTTCGACGCCGGCCTGCCGATCGAGTCCGCGCGCACGCCGCCCGCGTCGTGGTACCGCGACCCGGCGGTGTACGAGCGCGAGCGCGCGACGGTGTTCCGTCACAACTGGCTCGCCGTCTGCCGCGCCGGCCAGGTCGCGGGTCCCGGTACGTTCGCGAGCGGCGTCGTCGCCGGCGAGCCGTGGGTCGTGACGCGCGACGAGGAAGGCACCTTGCGCGCGTTCGCGAACGTGTGCCGTCACCATGCGGCGCTCGTGGCCGATGGCGAGGGAGCGGCGCGCGAGCTCGTGTGCCCGTACCACGCGTGGACGTACGCGCTCGACGGCTCGCTCGTGCGCGCGCCGCGCATGGACGGCGCGCGCGACTTCGTGCGCGCGGAGCTCGGGCTCGTGCCGTTGCGCGTCGCCGTGTGGCGCGGGTACGTGTTCGCGTGCCAGAGCGAGCCGCCCGCGCCGCTCGCCGACGCGCTCGCGCCGCTCGACGAGCGACTGGGCGCGGACGAGCTCGTCTTCGCCGCGCGGCGCACGTATGCGCTCGCGTGCAACTGGAAGGTGTTCGTCGACAACTATCTCGACGGCGGCTACCACGTGCCGCACCTGCACCGCGCGCTCGCCGCCGACCTCGAGCTCGGCGCGTACCGCACGGAGGTCTTCGAGCGCTTCGTCGTGCAGAGCTGCGCGGGCCGCGGCGAGCGGCTCGAGGGCGCCGCGCTCTACGCGTGGGTGCACCCGAACCTGATGGTCAACCGCTACGGGCCCGTGCTCGACGTCAACGTCGTGCTGCCGACGGGGCCCGAGAGTTGCGAGGTCGTGCTCGACTGGTACTTCGCGCCGGACGCCGACGGCCCGTTCGTCGAGCGCGCGATCGCCGAGAGCGAAGAGGTCCAGCGCGAGGACGTCGCGATCAGCGAGCGCGTCCAGGCGGGCCTGCGCTCGCGCGCGTACGACACGGGCCGCTACGCCCCGGCGCTCGAAGCGGGCGCGCACCGCTTCCACCGGATCCTGGCGGGCGAGCTCGCATGAAGCTGCTCACGTTTCTCGCGCGCCGGTTCGCATGGACGCCGTGCTCGCAGACGCTGCCGGAGGCGCAGGACGCGCCGCCGGCGGGCGCGCTCGAGGACGCGGTCGTCGTGTGGGTGCACGCCGAGATGCGCGACGAGGAGCCCGAGGCGCGCAAGCGTGCGTTCAAGCAGACGCTGAAGCACGTCAAGTGGCTCGCCGGCAAGCGGGACCTGCGGCGCGTCGTCCTGCACTCGTTCACGCACCTGGGCGGCGTGAGCGCGTCGCCGGAGTTCGCGCGCGATCTGTTGGACGAGCTCGCCGAGCGTTTGCGCGCCAGCGGGTACGAGGTCGGGACGACGCCGTTCGGCTGGTTCTGCGCGTGGGAGCTCAGCGTCCACGGCGAGAGCCTCGCGAAAGTCTGGAAGGAGATCTGACGTGAAGCTCGACGACGGCACGATCCGGCTGAGCGCGTCCGATCTGTCGAACCACGTCGCGTGCCGGCGGCTCACCGAGCTCGACCGCGCGTACGCCGAGAAGCGGCTCGACGCGCAGCCGTGGCACGACCCCGCGGCGGCGCACCTGCAAGAGCGCGGCCGCGCGCACGAGGACGCATACGTCGCGCACCTGCGCGCGCTGGGCCGCGACGTCGTCGACCTGCGCGGCGCGGAGGGCGACCCGTACGACCGCACGATCGCGGCGATGCGCGCGGGGCACGACGAGATCGTCCAGGCGCAGCTCGCGCGCGGACGCTGGCTCGGCTACGCGGACGTGCTCGAGCGGGTCGAGCTCGAGAGCGAGCTCGGCGCCTGGTCGTACGAGGTCGTCGACACGAAGCTGGCGCAGGAGACGAAGGGCGGAGCGGTGCTCCAGCTCGCGTTCTACAGCGACCTCGTCGCGCGCATCCAGGGCGTGCCGCCGCGCAAGATGCACGTCGTCAAGCCGGGCGCTCCGTTCGAGTGCGAGAGCTTCCGCGTCGACGCGTTCAGCGCGTATTACCGGTTGCTCGCGCGGCGGCTCGAGGAGACCGTCGACGCGGCGCCGGGGGACCGTTACCCCGATCCGTGCGAGCACTGCGCCGTGTGCCGCTGGTGGCGGGTGTGCGACGCGCAGCGCCGCGCGGACGACCATCCGACGCTCGTCGCGGGGCTGGGGTGCGCGCAGGCGACCGAGCTCGCGCGGCAGGGGCGGCCCACGCTGGCGGCGTTCGCCGAGGCGCTCGTCGCGCTCGACGACGAGCCGCGCCGCGGGAGCCGCGCGACGTACGAGCGGCTGCACGAGCAGGCGCGCGTGCAGCTCGAGGGCCGGCGCGCGGGCGCGCTCGTCTCGCGGCTCGTGGATCACGACCCGGGGCATGGGCTCGCGCTCCTGCCGGAGCCGAGCGCGGGCGACGTCTTCTTCGACATCGAGGCGGATCACTTCTACGAGGGCGGCGGGCTCGAGTACCTGTTCGGCCTCTCGTGGCGCGAGAAGGGCGCGCCCGTCTACGAGCGCTTCTGGGCGCTCGACCGCGACGAGGAGCGGCGCGCGTTCGAGCGGCTCGTCGACCTGTGCGTCGCGCGTCTCGAGCGCTGGCCGGACATGCACGTCTACCACTTCGCGCCGTACGAGAAGGCGGCGCTCGGGCGGTTGATGAACCGGCACGGGACGCGCGAGACGGAGGTCGACCGGCTGCTGCGCGCTGAGCGGCTCGTCGATCTGCACGCGGTCGCGCGCCAGGGCTTGCGCGCGAGCGTCGAGAGCTATTCGCTCAAGGAGCTCGAGCACTTCGCCGGCTACGCGCGCACGGTCCACCCGCGCGACGCGGCGGCCGAGCGGCGCGCGCTCGCGTGGTCGCTCGAGCGCGGCGAGCGCGACGGGGCGAGCGCTGCGCGGCGTGCGATCATCGAGACGTACAACCGCGAGGACTGCGAGGCGACCGCGGCGCTGCGCGACTGGCTCGAGGAGCGCCGCGCGGAGCTCGTCGCGAGCGGCGTCGCGGTCGAGCGGCCGGTGGAGAAGGTCGGGGAGGCCGACGAGAAGGTCGCTCGGAGGCACGCCGAGATCGCGCTAGTGGGGGACGCGCTGCGCGCGCTGCTGCCGGAGGATCGCAAGGCGTGGAGCGCGGAGCATTGCGCGGTCGCGCTGCTCGCGGAGCTCGTGTGGTACTTCGTGCGCGAGGACCGCTGCGCGTGGTGGGAGTTCTTTCGGTTGCGCGATCTCGAGGATCCGGGCGAGCGGGAGCGCGAGCGGAAGGTCGTCGAGGGGCTGACGTTCGATGCGGATCTCGGAAGACCGACGAAGCGCGCGAGAACCGACGTGCACCGCTATCGCTATCCGCCGCAGGAGGTCGCGATCAAGCTGGGCACGACGCTGCACGACTTCGACGGCGTGGACGTCGGCACGCTCGTCGCGCACGACCCGGCGAACGGGACGATCGACGTCAAGCGCACGACTGCGACCCAGGCCACGCACCCGAGGGGCGTCTTCGCGTTCGAGAGCGTGAGGGCGGGCTCGGTCGAGCGCTCGCTGCTCGCGCTCGGCCGGTCCGTCGCCGCACACGGCGTCGACGGCGACGGACCCCATCGCGCTGCGCGCATGCTGCTCCTGAAGCGTGCGCCGGCGCTGCGCGGCGGCGGGTCGATGCGCGAGCACGGCGAGGAGTCGCTCGACGCGGCGCGGCGCGTCGTGCGGCTCCTGGACGGCGACGTGCTCGCGATCCAGGGGCCGCCCGGCACGGGGAAGACGTACACCGGCGCGCGCATGATCGTCGACCTCGTGCGCGCGGGGAAGCGCGTCGGGATCACGGCGGTCAGCCACAAGGTGATCCGCAACCTCGCGAAGGAGGCGCTCGACTGGTCGCGCGACCCGAAGTCCGGCGGTTCTCCGCTCGAAGCGGCTCTGTTGAACACGAAGGGCGACGACGAAGCGCCGGTGGACGGCCTGCGCGTCGTGAGCAAGGACGCGGAAGCGCTCGACGCCCTCGATCAAGGCCAGCTCGTCGGCGGGACCGCGTGGCTGTGGTCGAGCGACGACGCCGCGCTCGACGTGCTCTTCGTCGACGAGGCTGGGCAGCTCTCGCTCGCCCACACGCTCGCCGCGGCGCGCTGCGCGACGAACGTCGTGCTGCTCGGCGATCCGCAGCAGCTCCAGCAGCCGCAGCAGGCGGCGCACCCCGAGGGGGCGGAGATCGCCGCACTCGAGCATTTCCTCGACGGCGAGGAGACGATGCCCGCGCACAAGGGTCTCTTCCTCGAGCGCACGTATCGCCTGCATCCCGCGATCTGCTCGTTCACGTCCGAGCTGTACTACGAGCGCAAGCTCGAGTCCCACCCCGACTGCGAGCAGCAGGCCCTGATCGGCGCCGCGCGCTTCAGCGAGAGCGGCCTGTGGCACCTGCCGTGCGAGCACGAGGGTTGCCAGAGCCGCTCGGAC
Organism: uncultured Planctomycetaceae bacterium; assembly: GCA_964528575.1. Classification (GTDB taxonomy): domain Bacteria; phylum Planctomycetota; class UBA1135; order UBA1135; genus CAZGTQ01. The sequence goes on from CAZGTQ010000112.1 coordinate 9,214, forward strand.
GAGGAGGTCGACGCCGTCGTCGCGCTCGTCGAGGAGCTGCTCGCCGGCGGCGTGTCGTGGCGCGATCGCAACGGCGTCGTGCGTCCGCTCACGCCGGCCGACGTGCTCGTCGTCGCGCCGTACAACGCGCAGGTCGGCGCGCTTGCCGCGCGCCTCGAGCGCTTGCGCGTGCCCGCCGGCACCGTCGACCTGTTCCAGGGCCGCGAGGCGCCGGTCGTGATCTACTCGCTGGCGAGCTCGTCGATCGTCGACGCGCCGCGTGGGCTCGAGTTCCTGCTCGACCCGCACCGGATGAACGTCGCGACGAGCCGCGCGCAGTGCGTGTGCGTGCTCGTCGCGTCGCCGCGCCTCGTCGAAGCCGTGTGCCGCACGCCGCGCCAGATGGAGCACGCGAACGGGCTGTGCGCCTATCTCGAGCGCGCGCTGGTACATTGACCGCTCGCCGTTCGTCGCGAAGGAGGAAGCATGAAGGCGTCCGAGCTGATCGACAAGAGGATCGCGGAGCTCGCGGACTGGCGCGGGGAGACGCTGAGCAGGATCCGAGAGCTCATCCGCGCCGCGGACCCGGATGCCGTGGAAGAGGTGAAGTGGAAGAAGCCGTCGAACTCGATGCTCGGCGTCCCCGTGTGGTCGCACGACGGGATCATCTGCACCGGCGAGACCTACAAGGACAAGGTGAAGCTGACGTTCGCCAAGGGCGCCTCCTTGGAGGACACGGGGAAGCTCTTCAACGCGAGCCTCGGCGGGAACACCAGGCGCGCGATCGATCTCCAGGAGGGCGAGCTGGTGGACGCGCGCGCATTCAAGGCGCTCGTCCGTGCCGCGGTCGCCCTCAACACCGCCAAGCGGCCGAAGCGAACGACGTAGAGCTACGGCCGCGCTACTTGCGCGAGCCTGTCGAGCTGGCTCCCGGGGCGCCACGTTTCGCTACAACGTGCCGCGTGACCGACCCGAGCGCGCGGGATAGGACCTCGCGCATGCCCGCCCGGCTCATAGCGCTCGTCCTCGCGGGCCTTGCCGGCGCGGCCGGCGCGGCCGGCGCGCAGGACGCGACGTATCGCGCGGGAGCGGGGCACGCCGGCGCCCACCCCGGCGGTCTGGCGGGCCACGGTCCCGATGGCGTCGAGTCGATGCTCTTCGTCGCGACGCACCCGGCCGCGGGGGTGCCCGCGGCGCTCGTCGCGCTCGACGGCGAGGACGGAGCGCTGGTCTGGCGGCGCGAGCTCGAGGGTCGGCCGACGGCGCCCGCGGTCGCGCAGGGGCTCGTCCTCGTGGGGAGCGACGCCGGCGGCGTCCGCGCGTTCGACGTCGCGACGGGCGAGCCGCGCTGGACGTACGAGACGAAGCACGCGGTCGTCGGGCAGCCGGTCGTCGCGGGCGACGGCGCGTGGCTCGGCGGTGGCGAGGACCACCTCGTGCACGCGCTCTCGCTCGCCGACGGCGCGAAGCGTTGGACGAAGAAGGTGAAGGGCGAGGGCGTCTTCGCGCCGCCGTGCGTGCGTGGAGGGTCGCTCTTCGCGTTCAGCGCGACGCACCACGCGGCGCCGGTGCTGTACGCGCTGGCGGCGGACGACGGCAAGGTCCTGTGGAGCGAAGACAAGGTCGAGTCGACGCCGGTGACGGGGCCGAACGCGGTCGAGCTCAGCGGCGAGCACGTGATCGTGTGCGTGACGCCCGACCGCTATCGCAAGAAGAGCGACGTGACCGACGCCGGCGAGCCGACGTGCTGGGTCGCCGCGTTCGACGCCGCCTCGGGCGACGAGCGCTGGCGCGCGCCGATCGGGCCCCTCGCCGCCTTCGGCCCGACGGTCGGCGGCGAGACGATCGTCTGCTATGCCAAGCCGTTCGCCGCGCCGCCGACCGAGGCGGCAGCGCGTCACCTCGTCGCGCTCTCGGCCACCGACGGCACGCTCCTGTGGAGCAAGTCGATCGGCACCGCGCCCGCGCGTTGGGCGGCGACGTCACCCGTCGTCGCCGGCGACCTCGTGCTCGGCGCGACGTCGACGGCGGTGACGGCGTTCGACCTGCGCACGGGCGAGCAGCGTTGGACCCAGCCCGTGCGCAGCGCCGTGATCGCGGTCGCCGGCGAACGCGGGTACCTCGTCGCGGCGGGCGGCGCGCTCACCGCCGTCGACGTCGCGACCGGCACCCCGCGCTGGCGCGGGACGGTGCAGCCCGTCGCGAGCCCGCCGCCGGGCCCCCCGTGCCCCGGCGAGATCGCGCCGCCGAGCTGGGCGGATTAGCG
>CAZGTQ010000113.1:0-2080 GCA_964528575.1 uncultured Planctomycetaceae bacterium
CGCGGAGCACAAGGTCACGAGCCCCGGCGTCACGGTCGTCCAACTCGTTGGGTTCTCTGACCCCGAGGCCCAAGTCCCCCGGTACTCAGACGTGATGGAGCGCGCCGGCTTCGAGCCGTGGACGCTGCCCAATGGCGACGACCTGCGCTTGGCTAGGCAGGTGCACAATCGGAAGTGGTACCACCGAGTCCGTAACGGCCGCGCAGGCGGGTCGGAGTTGCTGCTCGTCCACAGAAAGGTCTGATGCCCCGCAGGCCCTCCCCGCCGAACCTCGGCTCTGTCGCCCGAACTCGTGGCCCGGCCATGGGCGCGGCGATGCCCACCGTGGCGCGGCTGCGCGGCTCCATTGGCTGGAGGCGCGCAGGAGGCGAGACTCTGCCCGTCAGGTCCACCGCCAGTTCGGCCAAGTTGATCCACTTCGGCGCCTCGAGACGGCGGCGTGTCGCGGCTAGAGACGAGCCACCGAAAATGCGCGGGTGGCAAAGTAGCGGAGGTTACTGCGCCGCGAACTCGCGCAACGCGGCTCGCGCCTTCTCGCCGAGATCCAGCGGCGGCGGCGCGACGCCCATGCCGCGGCGGACCTCCTCGCGGTACGCGGGCTCGTGGCGGTCGGGGTCGAGGGCTAGCACGCTCTCGTACACGCGGCGCGCGAGGTCGCGCTCGCCCAGGCGCGCCAGCTCGTCGGCGTTGTTCGAGGCGCCGAGCGCGTACTGGAACAGCGCCGCGACCAGGTCCGCGTCGAGATGCGACGGGAGCGGGGCGATCCGTTCGATCGCCTCCGTCAGGAGCTCGGCGTTCGCGCGCGCTCGCTCGCGGCGGTCGTAGCTCGCGCCGTACGGGAGGAGCTCGTTCACCAGGCCGTGCGGCACGAAGCCGACGCGCTCGAACGTCGCCGGGTCGACCGACAGCGTCGCGAACGCGCGGCGGCCCGGGGCGAGCGCGGCGAGGATCGCGCGGGCCTGCGCGCGCGAGTCGAACGGCTCCGACCACGCCGGCCACGGCTCGGTGGGGTGGCGCGCGACGAGCTGCTCGAGATGCCACGGCAGCAGGTGCGCCACGCTCACGACGACGACGTCCGGACGCGCACGCTCGATCGCCTGCACGTACCACAGCGCATGGATCGACGTGTCGCCGTCGACGAACAGCAGCGCGCCCTCGTCCGTCGACGCGAGCTCGTCCAGCGCCAGCGCGTGCACCAGACGGTTTGCAGACACGTCCCGCTCGCTCCAACGCACCAGGCCCGCCAGCGCGGCGACGAGCAGCGCGATCGCGAGCGCGTGGCCCGGTGCCGCGCCGAAACGCGCTCGCGTGCGCACCAAGAGCGTGTCCGCGCCCGCCGCGGCCAGCAGCGCGGCGGCGACGAGCCCCGGCAAGAGGTACACCTCGACGTCCGGGACCTGGAAGGCGAGCGCGACCGCGGCGTTCGCCGCCACGAGCAACGCGAGCGCGTACGCGAGCCGGCGCCACGGGCCGCGGCGCCATGCCGCGAAGCCGAGCGGCGCGAGCAGGAGCGCGACGCCCAGCTCGCTCGGCAGCGCCAGGACGAGGCGGGCGACGTGGTCGAGCGTGCCCAGCGGGCTCCCTGCAAAGTGCCGGCGGTACGGTTCCGCGCTCACGACCACGCCGAAACGCTCCAGCGTCTGCGGGTCGCCGATGTCGATCGGCGGGTCGGCGGCGCTCGCGAGCGGGAGATACGCGTACACGAGCGCCGCGAGCGCTAGACCGCCGAGCGCGGCCAGCACGAGCCGGCGGCGGAGCGGCGACGCGGCCGTGCGCCAGCGCGACGCGACGTCGGGGCCGAACCAGAGCGCCAGCGCCGGCAGGTACGCGACGTTCACGGTGCGGTGCGCGAGCCATGAGCCGACGAGCAACGCGACCGCGAACGCGCGCGCCGGCCGCGCGACGACGAGGTCGAGCGTGCACGCGAGCACGAGCACGAGCAGCAACGCGTCGAGCGCGTACACCTCCGCGACCGTCGCCTGCGACCAGAACGTGCTGCCGAGCGCGAGCGTCGCGCAGCCGACCGCCGCGGCCGCCGCTCCCACGTCCAGGCGGCGCAGGAGGGCGAACGCGGCCGCGA
>CAZGTQ010000114.1:0-9713 GCA_964528575.1 uncultured Planctomycetaceae bacterium
GTCGTCGCGCGACACGCCGCCGTCGCCGTCGAGGTCCCACGCGTCCAGCGGCGACGCGCCGGAGTCGAGGCGCCGCGCGAGGTGGAGCGCGTCGACGACGTCGACGCGGCCGCTCCCGTCGAGGTCGGCGGCGAGCGCGGCGGGCGCGGCGCTGCGCTCGACCTGCGGCCGGTCGCGCCGCGCGAAGATCACGAGGAGCGACGCGGCGAGAGCCGCGGCGAGCGGGGCGAGGCGGCGCAGGCGCGTGCGCCGGGGCGCGGGAGCCGCTCGCAGGTGCGCGCGCGCGGCGGCGCGGATCGCGTCGTCGACCGCGCGGGTGCGCGCCGGGTCGATCGCGCGGGCGCGCTCGGCGCGGCGCAGGGCCTCGACGAGCGCGGCGGGCGCGCGCGGCTCGTCGTCGCGCTCGTCCGGCTCGGCGCGGGGGTGGGCAGGCTCGTCTCGCACGTGTGGTTCAGGGGTCGGGGGCCGCGGCGGGTTCGGGCGATCGACGAAATGCGTCACACGTCGAAGAACGCGCGCGTGCGCGGGTCGTCGCGCAGGCGGGCGAGCGCCTGGTGCAGGCGCGACTTGACCGTGCCGAGCGGGACGCCCTGGAGCTGCGCGATCTCGCGCAGCTCGAGGTCGTCGACGTAGCGCAACAGCAGCGCCTCGCGCTGCGGCTCGGGCAGCGCGGCGAGCACGACGCGCAGCTCGTCCTCGAGCGCGGCGGGCGACGCGGGGCCGGCCGGATCGGGGACGAGCTCGGGGTCGGGCGCCGCGCCGGGTGGGCTGCGGCGACGCTCGCGCTCGCGCCGGTCGCGCGCGAGGTGGCGCACGACCGGATAGAGGTACGTGCGCAGACGCGCGCTGAGGCGGAAGCCGGGGAAGCGACCGAGCAGGTGCAGGAATGCGTCTTGGACGACCTCCTGCGCGTCCTCGGGGCCGCGCGAGAAGCGCAGCGCGAGGCGCTGCGCCCAGTCGCGGTGGCGCTCGTACAGGCGCTCGAAGGCCGCCGCCTCGCCGCGATTCGCGCGCTCGACGAGCTCCTCGTCCGTCGGCTCGGACGTCACGTCCGGACGTCGCCGAGGTGCGCCGCGGTGCGCGCGAGCAGCGGGGAGATCGGTTGGGGAGGAGCCACGGTCGCGCCCCGTCGGACGGGCGAGCCGATCAGCTCTGCAGCAGCGCCGCCAGCGCCGCCTCGAGCGCCTGCAGGGCCTGCGCGTGCGGCGGCGAGAGCGCGCCGACGCCGCCCTGGAGCAGGTCGTTCGTCTCGAGCGGATCGACGGCCAGATCGTACAACGCCGCCGGGCCGTTGTTGCCGAACGCGATCAGCTTGTAGCGCTCGTCGCGGATCGCCTTGTGGTCCATGCCCGCCGCGCGCAGCCGCACGGCGTTCGTCAGGCGGTAGCCGAAGAAGGCGCTCGGATCGCGCACCAGCGCCTGCACGTAGAGGTCGAAGGAGGGCAGCTTCGCGACCAGGTCGCCGTCGAGCTCGAGCACGGCGATGCCGGCCGCGTCGCTCTTCAGCACCTGGATCGCGGCCAGCGGGTACGGGACGAGCAGCCCGTCGCAGTACGGCGCGGGGTTCTGGCCCAGGCCGTAGAAGACGCCGACCGGCTCGCTCGCGACGCCGGCCGCCACGGCGAGCGTCGTCGAGCTCCCCGCCGTGAAGCCGCCGCCGCAGATCGCGAGCAGCGGGTGCGGCGCAGGCCCGGCGCCGTAGCCGAGCAGCTCCTGGCACAGGGGCGGCTCGCCCGCCTTCTTGGTCACGACGACGCCGCCCGGCGGGAGGCCCGCTCCGTTCGGCACGAAGTACTCGGCGAAGAGGTGCGTGCGCTGCGACGGCGCGCTCGGGTCGGCGAGATGCGGAACGAGGCTCAGCGAATCGAGGCTCACGCCCGGCGGGATCACCGCCGGGCTCGCGAGGTCGACGCCGGCGAGCTCGGCGACGGTCGCGAAGACGTCGGCCACGTGGACGAGCGCGTCGCACGTGGCGCCGGGCTGCGCGACCGGGGGGCCGGCGACGATCATCGGGACGCGCACGCCGCCCTCGAACAGCGTGAGCTTGGCGTGGTCGGGCGCGTGCGGCGGGACGACGACCTCGCGCGGCGTGCCGTTGTCGGCGACGAAGACGACGACGGTGCGCTCGGCGACGTCGCCCAGGCCGGCGAGCAGGCGGCCGATCTCGCGGTCGAGCGCTTCGACCGACGCGCGGTAGTACGGGCGCGGATCGAGCGCGGGCGGACCCGCGCCGGAGAGGTCCTGCGTGTGCAGGTGCGGCGGCGGAGCGTGGAACGGCTCGTGCGGCGCGTGGAACGCGACCTGCAGGAACCACGGCTCGGGGACGTGCGTCGCGAGCCAGAGGGCGCCGTCGACCTCGTCCGTCGTCGCATAGCGCGCGACCTGGACCGGCACGCCGTTCACGACCTTGCGGAACGCGAAGTACGTGTCGGGCGCATAGAGGTTCGAGGGCGCGCCGCCGTAGTGCAAGTAGCCCGCGGCGTTGGGCGCGAGGTCCCCGCCGACCGCCGACGTGCCGATGTGCCACTTGCCGAGCGCCGCGTGCAGGTAGCCCGAGTGGCCGCGGTCGAGCATCTCGGGGATCGTCGTCTCGGCGAGCGGGAGCGGGCCGTTCGCGCCGGCGGACGACTCGAAGACCGACGAGCCGACGCCGGTGCGGAAGCCGTAGCGGCCGGACTGGAGCACCGCGCGCGTCGGCGAGCACGCCGGATAGCCCCACGCGCTCGTGAAACGGACGCCCTGCGCGGCGAGCGCGTCGAGCACCGGCGTCGGCGGCGGGTCGGCACCCTCGCCGTAGCAGCCGACGTGGTCGGTGCCCAGGTCGTCGGCGACGAGGAGCAGGACGTTGGGACGCGGCGCGCCGTCGGGCGCCGGCGGCGACGGGCCGCCGGCGGCGCCGAGCAGCGCGACGAGGTTGGCGGCGAGGTTCGCGGCGAGGACGAGCGGTGGCGACATGGGAGGCGGAACGTGCGTCGCGGTTTCGGAGTGCGGCGCGGTTCGGAGTGCGGCGCGGACTCGGACGTGCGGCCGGTCAGGCCGGTTCCGCCATGCGAATTGCGCGCCGCGCGCGTCGGAGCGAGCGGTTTGTCGCTCGGGAACCTTGCGCCGCGCTCGCGGCCCCGGTTCGCTACGCCGCACATGGGCGCGGGCGCAGGCGCGGGAAGGGGCGGCTCTGGCGGGGAGCGCGGCTCTGGCGAGGAGCGTGGCTCTGGCGGGGAGCGTGGCTCTGGCGGTGCCGGTGGCTCTGGCGGGGGCGGTGCACGCCGCGGGCTCGGCGGGCTGCTGCGGCACTCGCTGAACTACGGCGTCGTGCCGTTCGCGCACCGGGGCCTCGCGCTCCTGATGCTGCCCCTCTACACGCTCTGGATGAGCGAGGAGGAGTTCGGCGTCGCCTTCCTCTGCGATCTGCTCGTCGTCGTCCTGAGCGAGATGATCGGCGTGCACCTGCTCAGCGGCATGGTGCGCTTCTACTTCGCGCACGACGACGAGCGCAAGCGCAACCTCGTCGTCAGCTCGACCACGCTCGCCGTGATGGGCGCCTCGTGGGCGGTCGCGCTCGTCGCGATCCTGTTCCGCGAGGAGCTCGCGGTCGTCGTCCTCGGCCGCGGCGACGCGCAGGGCGTTTCGAGCGAGCGGCTGCCGCGGCTCCTGCTCTACGCGCTGCTGACGTTCCCGTGCATCCTGACCTCGCAGGCGGGCTTCGCGTACCTGCAGGCGCTCAAGCGCTCGGCGACGCACTCGCGCATCAAGCTCGCGAAGATGATCCTCGAGCTCGGGCTGCGGATCTGGACGCTCGGGGTGCTCGACCTGGGCATCGAGGGTTGGCTGATCAGCGTCCTGGCCGGCGAGGCGGTGACGGCGGTCTTCCTCACCGGCTGGGTGCTCGTGCGGGTGGGGCCGCGCTTCGACCGCGAGGTCTTGCGCCCGATCCTCGCGTACACGCTGCCGCTGATCCCGGTCGGGATCGCGCAGCTCGGGATCCACCAGGCGGACCGGCGCCTGCTCGAGTGGCTCGCGCCCGTCGGCGGCCAGGACCTCGTCGGCATCTACGGACTGGGCTACCTCGTCGCCTCGATGGCGAACCAGCTCGTGCTCAATCCCTTCTTCACGATCTGGCAGCCGTGGATCTTCGACGAGGCCGACGTCGAGCGCCGCGGGCGGATCGTCGCCCGCGTCACGACGTACGCGGTGCTCGTCGTCGTCGCGGCGAGCATCGGCCTGTGCCTGTTCGGCCGCGAGGCGATCCTGATCCTCAACAGCAACCCGGCGATGGACGCGGCGTACCACGTCGTGCCCTGGGTGACGGCGGGCTACTGCTTCTGGGCCCTGTACGCGTCGGCGCAGCTCACGCTGTTCCTGGAACGGCGCACGCGGCCGCTGATCTGGATCAACGCGACGGCGCTCGTCGTGAACGTCTTGCTCAACCTGCTGCTCATTCCGCCCTTCGGCTTCGTCGGAGCGGCGGTCGCGACGCTGGTGACCTACGGCCTGCTCTCCGCCCTGGGCATGGCCGGCAGCCGGGCCCAGGCGCCGACGCCGTTCGAGCTGCGCCGGCTGGCGGCGGCGCTGGGCACGATGCTTGCCGTGGCGGGGGCCACCCTCGCGATCGACGGCTGGGTCGACGCGCAGCGGGGCGGCGTCTTCGTGGACCTGCCCCACGCGCGCTGGCTGCTCGTCGCGGTCGCGCTGAAGGTCGTGCTGCTCCCGGCCGCACTCGCAGTCCTGTGGTCAGTCATCCTGCGCTCCGAGGAGCGGGCGGAGCTCGCCCGCTGGATCCGCGCGCGCGTGCTCCAGAGGCACGCCGCGGGGGATCGATAGACGGGGCTTGGGGCGCGATCCCGCCCGGTCCCCGTACCGGGACGGATCAGCTACGCTGGATGCGACCGTTCGGCCCGGTCCCTCTGCTCCCATTGCCATGCACCACCGAACGTCCGGTCGCGGGCCGTTGCTCGCTCTCGTCGCCGCCGCCCTCGTCGCCGCCGCGCTCGTCCCCGCGGCCCACGCGCAGATCGGCACGCTCGCCACCGTCGGCGGCGAGGTGACCGATCTCTCGGTCGACGGCTCCGGCCGGCTGCTGTACTGCACGACGCAGAGCAAGATCGGCCGCATCAACCCCGCCAACGGCAACGAAGTCGTGCTCTCGGCGGCGGGCACGATCCCCTCCGCGCTGCGGGGCATCGCGGAGACGCCGGCGGGCGACGTCGCGGTCATCGACGGCGGCGGCGACATCTGGTCGCTGCCCGGCGGGACGGGCCCGGCGGTCGAGATCTACTCGGACCTCTTCATCATCAAGGCGCCGACCGACCTGCTCGTCGACGCCACCGGCAACTTCCTGACGGTGAGCGACACCCCGTCGACCGGCTGGCGTGCGTTCGACTGGGTCAGCCCGGACGGCGCGAACTGGTGCTACTACCTCGTCGACCACCAGCCGCTCGCGCTCGCTGCGGACCCGCTGACGGGCGACGTGCTCTTCACCGACCTCGCGAACGGCGGCTCGCTGCGGCGCATCGAGCGCGTCGACCAGTCGCACCCGACGTCGATCATCGACGCGACGACGCAGCCGGGGTTCACGCTGTCCGCGAACGACGGCGACATCGCGATGGAGGCCGACGGCGACGCGCTCTTCGTCGCCGGCGGCACGGTCTGGCGCCACGACCGGTCGGCCGGGACGACGGCGACGATCGCCACCGGGCTCGGCCAGCTCCGCGCGATCGCGATCGCGGCGTCGAGCGGAGCGGTGCCGAGCGCGTCGGGCTTCAGCGCATACGTCGCCGAGGGCAGCTCGCCGACGATGATCCGCGAGATCGGCAACGTCGGCGCTCCCGCGGCGCTGCGGCCGCCGTCGCTGGGCACGGTGCCGGACCGCGGGACCCAGCTCGTCTTCTTCATCGACGTGCGCGTGTTCGACCTCGCGGCGGACAAGCAGGGCAACTTGCTCGTCGGCGGCGACGTGTTCGGCAGCTCCCCGTCGGTGCGCCGCGTCGATCTGTCCACGCTGCACGTGTCGCTCGTCGCCGGCCCGAACGACGGGATCGGCGGCAAGATCGAGGGCGTGCACGTCGGGGGCAACGGCCGCATCTACGCGTGCACGCGCTTCGGCGTCGTCTACGAGATCGAGGAGGGGCCGACGCAGGTCACCGAGCTCTTCTCGAACTCCCAGGGCCAGATCACGGTCTCGAAGGACATCGTGCACGACCGCGACGGCACGATGTACCTCGCGAATCGCTCGAACTTCTGCTGCGGCGACGTCGTGCAGCTCCTGGCGAACGGCACGCTCGGCTACTTCGTGCCGCTCGCCGAGGCGCGCGGGCTGTGCTCGGACCCGTTCACGTCCAACCTGCTCGTGAGCGAGTGGGTCGGCACCGGCTTCCTCAGCGCGGTGCGGCGCATGGACACGCTCGCGCCCTCGCTCGCGCCGATCCCGAGCTTCGACGGGCTCAACCTCTCGAACGCCGAGGGCTGGGCCGACGGCGAGATGGCGATGGACTGCCTCGGCAACGTGTACCTCGCGGTCGAGGACGAGTTCGGCGTCGTGCGCTTCGACACGAAGACCGGCAAGCTCTACCGCGTCTCGTCGGGCTACACGCAGCACGTCTCGGGCGTCGCGATCGCGCCGTCGACGCCCGGCTCGGGCAGCACGACCGGCTGGAGCCTGTACGTCACCGAGTTCATCCGGCTGTTCGAGATCCCGAGCGTGGCCGCGCCGGCGCCGACGATCCCCGACCGGAACGCGCCGCCGATCGGCGACTGCGTCGGCTACCTCTCGTCCACCGTCGGCACGCCGCGCGCGATGATCGACGATCCCGCGGGCGGCGGCTTCCTCGTCGCGACGTCGGGCGGCACGGTCGAGCGGGTCGACCTGCTCACGGGCGCCGCGACGCAGTACGCCGACTCGGGCGGCGCGAACGATTTGGTCGCGATCGCGAGCGACTCGAACGGCGTCGTGCACGTCGTGACCGCCGGCGGCGTCGTCTCGTCGATCCATCCCACGACGAAGGCGTTCACGACGGTGTTCGCGGACGGAGCGAACGCGCTCGGGGACGTGCGCGGGATGGCGATCGACGGGCTCGACCGCGTGTACGTCGTCGAGCGCGATGCGGGCTCGCCGGCGGGGCGCGTGCTGCGGATCAACGGGGCGGCGCTCGAGCCCGTCGCGATCGCGAACCGCGGCGTGCGGCCCGAGGTCGATCCCCTGACCGGCGAGCTGTGGGTCAGCTCGCAGGGCTCGGTCCAGGAGGGCGCGGGCGAGATCCTGCGCGCGCGGATCGACGGGCAGGTCGCGTACGGCCACTGGCGCGGCGACACGTACTACGCGTTCGACGTCGGGCCCACCGACGGCGACCTCGCGTTCGACGCGGCGGGCAACGTCTGGGTCGCGGCGGGAGACGCCGGCCGCGTCGCGCGCGTCGACCGCGCGAGTGGCGCGCGCAGCGTGTTCGCCGGCAACTACGAGCGGCCGGCCGCGCTCACCGTCTCGTTCGGCCGCCCCGCGATCGCGGGAGCGCAGGGAGCGAGCCTGTTCGTGCTCGACGGCTGGGCGATCTACGAGCACGGCATCCCCGGCGCGGTGCCGCCGCCGCCGGCGACGAACCCGCCCGGGCTCGCGCCGCCGGCCGAGCTGCGCGTAGAGGGCTTCGCGACGCTGGGCGCGCTGACGCCGGTCGTGCTCGACGTGCCCGCGGACGCGGGCAAGGTCTACATCCTCCTGCCGACCGCCTCGGGCAAGACGCCGGTGCTCCCGCTCACGCTGATCGGCAACCCGTCCGATCCGCGCGTGCTGCCGTGGACCTACGACGTGCTGTTCGACTACTTGACGAGCGGCTTCCTGCCGGGCTTCATCGGCATCCTCGACGGCGCCGGCAAGAGCCTGCCCGGAACCGGGGTCTTCCTGCCGAACGACCCCGCGCTCGTCGGCCTCGACCTCTTCGTCGACATGACCTGGATGACGTTCGACCCGTTCGTCATCAACGGCGTGGCGAACGTCGGGGGGACCGCGCACCTGTTCTTCGGCACTTGATGGACGCGAGCGCTCCCCCGACAGCCGACCGCCCAGCGGGTCGGCCGCGCCTGCGCCGCGCGCTCGGGCGGATCCGCCGCAGCTTCCAGATCGACACGTTCGACGTGTTCGCGCGGCCCGTGCGCTCCGAGGACGCCGAGCTCGAGACGCCCGCGGGCTACCGCTTCGCGTGGGTCACGCCCGACGAGATCGCCGCGTGCGACGCGTACCACACCGAGCTCGACGAGCGCGAGCGGCGCGAGGGCGCCGCTCGACTCGGCTGCGGCCACCGCTGCGTGGGCGCGTTCCACGAGCGCGACGGGCTCGTGTTCACGATGTGGGAGAACCCGCGCAACCTGAACACCCCCGGTCAGGTCAAGCGGCGCCTCGCGCCCGACCAAGCGTTCATCTACAAGGCCTACACGAGCCCCGACCACCGCGGGAGAAAGCTCTACCAGGCCGGGATGCGTTTCGTGCTGCGGGAGCTGGCACGCCAGGGCAAGCGTGAGTTGATAGGCTACGCGCACGTCAAGAAGGACGTCTCGCGGCGGGGCCTCGCGCGGCTCGACTTCGAGCCGCGCGGGCGTTACTGGTGCGTGAGGGCTCCCGGGTGGAGCCGGACCTTCGTCTCGCGGGCGCTCGCCCGCCACTTCCCGACCGCCGTGCCGCGCACGGGCGCGGCGGCCAACGCAACGTCTCGATGAACCGCCCCCTCGGCGCCCTCTTCGTCCTCACCCGCGCGTCCGCGTTCGCCGGCTTCCTCGTCGGCGGCGTCTGGGCACTCTGGCAGATCGCGGGAGAGCGGCACGTGCGCGAGTTCCAGGCCGGGCCGGACTCGCCGTGGACGGAGCGCCTGTATGCGATCGCCCAGCGCGCGGCGATCGAGGGGCTCGGCTTCGGCGCCGTCGGCCTCCTGCTCGGGCTGGTCGCCGTCCTCTACGCGGCGCTCGGCCGGCGTTCTGCGGCGAGCCACGCCCAGCGCGCGACCGCGGGCTTCCTGCTCGGCGCGGCCGCGTTCGCCGTGCTGACGACCTCCGGCGCATGGTTCCTGGGCGAGGCGCTCCCCTTCCTGCCCATCGAGCGGCTGCTCGCGGTCGACGCGCTCGCGTTCGCCGCGCTGCTCGTCGGCCTCCTCGCGGCGCATGCGATCGTGCGCCGGCTGCCGTTCGCCGCGCGCGGCGCGCCCGTCGCGACCGCGGGGGCGAGCGTCGTCGCGCTCGCCGTCGCGGCCGGCGTCGCGCTCGCGTCGCTGCGCGCCGCCGAGGACTGGCGCTCGCCCGCGGCGCTCGCGATCGCGGTCGCGATCGTCGTCGCCGCGCTGCCCGTCGCCGGCCTCCTGTCGCGCGCGCTCCAGCCGCTCGCCGACGCCCTGGGCCGCGCGCTCGAGAAGCGCCCGCCGCTCGCGCCGCGGCGCGCGTGGGCGCTCGCGGTCGCGCTCGGCCTGTGTGCCGCGGTCACGCTCTCGACGTTCTCGCTGCGCTCCCCCGCCGCGCCCGCGCAATACACGCAGTTGCCGGCGCGCGGCGAGCGCCGCGGCCCGAACGTGCTCTACGTCACGATCGACACGCTGCGCGCGGACCACCTCGGCTGCTACGGCTACGCGCGCCCGACCTCGCCGTTCCTCGACGAGCTCGCCGCGCGCGGGACGCTCTTCGCCGACGCCGCGTCCGCCGCCGCGTGGACCAAGCCGGCGACGGGGACGATCCTCACCGGGCTG
>CAZGTQ010000115.1:0-15648 GCA_964528575.1 uncultured Planctomycetaceae bacterium
CGCCGCTGTGGATCGCGACCTCGATGGTCGGGGCGACGGCGAGCGAGATGCGCTCGCCCGAGCGGGCCGTCGCGCGCAGCCAGCTCCGGCCGCGGCGGTCGCGCTCGATCGAGACGGCGCGCACGTTCTCGAGCGCGTACGACAGCAACGGGAGCGCGTTGCGCGTCAGCTCGAGCTGCACGTCGCGGTGGCTCGGCGAGAGCGAGAAGGTCAGCACGAGGTCGTCGGCCTGCTTGACGAAGAGCGTCGCGGAGAGGAACTCGCGCTCTTGCGTCGGTTGGCCTTGGGGCAGGACGTCGAAGAACGCGATCAGGTCGGTCTCGTCGAGCTCGAGCACGGATTTCCTCGGTCCCCACGTCGCCGCTCGGCGTGCGTCGGGCCGACGAGCCGCCGGAGGCGGTCCCGAGCCGAGGGGCCGGCCGGGATCCAGAGCTGATTGAACACGGCGCCGGCCCGGGGGTCGAGGTGGCGCGATCAGGTCGAGCCGACGTTCTCGGGCGAGGGAACGGCGTAGCTCATCGTCCGACCCGCTCGAGCTCGTCGCGCAGGACGAACGGCCCGCTCCACGCCCAGTCCAGCCCGAAGCCGTTGTGGCTGCCGACGGCGACCCTGTACTGCGCGTCGACCGCCGGCACGCGCAGGTCGACGTCGAGAGCCTCGCCCGCCCCGAGCCGCTGCGAGCCGCCCAGCTCATGCTCCGTCACCGGCGTGAGCTCGTCCCAGCCGTCGCGGGTGAGCACGTGGACGAGGAGCCGCGGCACGTCGCCCGGACCGGTGAGGATGTTCGCGTGGTCCGTTCCGCGGTTCTCGACGCGGAAGACCGCGCGGCCGAACGGCGGGCTGCCGAACGGCCCGTGCGGCTCGATCGAGCCGGCGACGAGCGTGACGGCGAGGTCGGCGGGCGGCGACCTGAGCGAATGCTCGGTCCGAGCCTCTCCGCAGGCGCACAGCCCGAGCGCGAGCGCGGGCACGAGCGCCCCGAGCGGGCGCCGGCGGGCGAGCATCGTCACCGTCCCTCCGTCAAGAGCTCCTCGATGGCGCGCTCGAGCTCCGCGACGTCGCTCTCGAAGAGCTCGGGTCCCGGGTGCACCCAACGCACGACGCCGTCCGCGTCGGCGAGGAACGTCGCGCTCGTCGCCGCGCGCTCGCCCGTGTCGAGCCAGAGCCGGCGCAAGAGCTCCCAGTCCGCGTCGACGGCGAGCGCGCCCTCGTAGCCGAGCTCGCGCGCCGCGCGCTCGACGTCCGCGTCCGCGACCGCGCGGGGCGGCTTGGGGTGGTACACCGCGACCGTGTCCAGGCCCGCGGGCGCGTGCTCGCGGCGCAGACGGTCGATCGCCGGCAGCGACGCGCGGCAGTACGGGCACGCGTCCGTCCAGAAGCGCACCAGCGTCGCCCGGGCGTCCGCGCTCGCCGGCGGGCCGATCCGGCGCTCGATCCAGGCCGGCTCGAACGGCGTCCCGACCCGGTCCGACGCCGGCGGGGACGTCCGCCGGGCGCAGGCGAGCGCGACGAGGAGCGCGAGTGCGGCGGCATGGTTTCGCACGCCTGCGAGCATAAGCTCGTTACCATCGCGCGTATGCGCACGACGGTCCTCTTCCTCGCGGCCATGCTGGCCGGCTGCAACCTCGCTGGCTGCAACACGGAGCCCGGCACGATCACCGACGAGGGCGAGTCGCACCCCCTGTCCGACGACTGGGACGGCGC
The DNA here is from genome assembly GCA_964528575.1 of uncultured Planctomycetaceae bacterium. Taxonomy (GTDB): domain Bacteria; phylum Planctomycetota; class UBA1135; order UBA1135; genus CAZGTQ01. Next base: position 1,705 of record CAZGTQ010000115.1, read on the forward strand.
CCCGCACTTCATGCCGCGCGTCGGCTGGCTCGAGCGCGAGCCGTCGTCCTCGATGCGCGTCGCCGAGTACGTCCTGCCGGGCACGGACGGCGCGCAGGACGCGACGCTCGTCGTCTACCACTTCGGGCAGACCGCGGGCAGCGTCGAGGCGAACGTCGACCGCTGGATCGGCCAGATGAGCCATCCCGATGGCGAGGGCGGCCGCGGGCTCGTGCTCGAGCGCAGCTCGCGCACCACGCCGGGCGGCGTCGCGCTCCATCGAGTCGACGTCGCCGGCACGTACGTGGGCGAGACGAGCCCGGGCTCGGGCGTGCTCCACGACGATCCCGGCCAGCGCATGGTCGCGACGATCTTCGAGACGCCGACCGGCGCGTACTACGCGAAGCTGCTCGGCCCCGCGGAGACGGTCGAGCGCTGGCTCGACGACTACGCGACGTTCGTCGACGTCGCGGTCCCGTAGGCCTCGTCGGCGGCGGCGAGCGCGTCGCCGCGGCGCTTCCATCCGACGTCGTCGGCGCGGCCCGCCGAGCGGGACGAAAAGGGGGCGGCGGACGGATCCGAACATCCGTCCGCCGCCAAGGGGGCGAAGCTCAGGCCCTCAGGGGTGGAGGGCCCCGCCTCTGTGAGCCGCGCCTCCTCGATTGAACCGGTCCGTTCTCTTCGGTGCGAGCCGAGCAGCCGGTGCGAGCGAGCGCGAGCGCACCGGTCGGAAGAACAATATCTCGCGCCCGCAGAGTGCGAGGTCGAATGCGAATTCTTACGCGCGCCTGCGTGCGAAGAGCGCCGGGACGAGCCACAGGAGCGCCATCGCGAGCTCCGCCGCGACGAAAAAGACGAGCAGCCGCCACGGCCAGGGCGGCAGGACGTCGAGCGCCGTCCCCGGCAGCTCGCCGGGGCCGAGGAAGCCGTAGTTCCAGCCGAACGCGAGGTCGAGCGGGAGGACGAGCGCGCCGTACGCGAGCAGTCCCAGGCTCGCCGTGACGAAGTCGCGCCGCGTCGGCCGGAAGCCGCGCACGGCGACCTCCCAGACGGCCGCGCCGACGAGCTGCGTGTGGTAGATCCAGAAGAACCAGTAGTCGGCGTACGCGCAGCCGACGCGCACGATCGGCGTGACGAACGCCTGCGTCGACAGCGCGAGCGCCCAGAAGTAGAGCAACGCCCGCAAGGCGCGCACGTCGGTCGCGAGCGCCGCGGCCGCGATCAGGATCGTGACGTCGCACAGGTGCAGCGGCAGGCTCGTGGCGGCGTCGAACCGCGCGGGATGCCAGTAGCGCCACGCGAAGACGAGCTGGAGCGCGACGATGCCGCCGGCCCAGCCGAGGCGCAGGACGCGCTCGCCGCGCTCGCTCGCGCCCCGGCCGAGCCCGGCGAGCGCGGCCATCGTGGCCAGGCACACGGCGAGCGTGACGAGGTGCAGGGACGAGCCCAGCTCGAGCCGCTCGCCCCAGTCGCTCATCCGTCGTCCCCGGCGGCGCGCGCCGGCTCGGCGGGCGGCGGCGCGACCAGCCGGGCCGTCGCCTCGATCTCCGCGACGACCTCGTCGCGGCGGCGCACGAGCCGCTCGCGCAACGAGCGCGTCCGCAGCGCGCGGACGAACACGAGCGCGTCGTCGAGCGCCGCCCGCCGGCGCGACCAGAACCGGCTCGTGAACGGGCCGAGCGGCGGCAGGACGAGCGCGGCGGCGAGCGCGAGCCCCGGTCCGAGCCAGGCCCACGCCGCCGCGACGAGCCCCGCGTACCACAGCGGGAAGAAGAGCATCGACGCGAGCAGCTTCGTCGTCGCGAGCACGTCCGCGCTCGTCGGCACGAGCCACGTGACGACGCGCACGAGGTAGTACGGCACGCACCACGCGGCGAAGCCGACGAGCGCGAGCGGCGCGCCGATCGCGAGCACGAGCACGTTGCGCGCGACGAAGCGCGCGACGAGCGCGGGCGTGTAGCGGATGCGCAGGTCGGTCGGCGTCATGCCGAGCCGCGCGAGGGTCGCGCGCAGGCCGAGCACGCGCTGCGTCAGCGCGTGGGCGCGCTCGGGCTCGCGCTCGCGCAGCACGCGCAGCCCGCGCGCGAGCGCAGCCACGCGCTCGACCGAGTGCAAGCCGCCGCCGGCGGGCAGCACGCCCTCGCGCGGCCGCCAGATGCGCTCGACGAGCTCGACGAGCGGCAGGTCCTCCCACTGCTCCAGGTCGACCGTGACGCGCCGCAGCCCGCGGGCGATGCGCTCGGTCAGCTCGGCGACCGCCGCGCGCTCGTCCGCCGCGTACGCGGCGCGCAGGTCCGCGACGCCGATCGGCGCGCCGACCCAGGTCGCCACGCGGCTCTTGAAGACGCCCTTGTCGCGGTACACCAGGCCGATCGGAACGACGCGCACGCCGAGCGCGAAGCCGCCGCTCGCCTCGGCGCCGAGCGCCATGCGCGCGGCGCCGGTCTTCAGCTTCTGCAGGCTCGGCTCGGAGTGGCTCTTGCCCTCGGGGAACAGGCAGATCGCATCGCCTGCGCGCAGCGCGGCGTACACCGCCTCGAACGTGTCGCGGTTCTGCTGCGTGTCGGCGCCGTCGACCGCGCGGTACACCGGCAGCGTGCGCATGCCGCGCACGAACGCGCCGACGAGCGGCATCGAGAACAACGGCGCCTTGCCGAGGAAGCGCACGGTGCGCGGCGTGAGCCGCCAGACGAGCACCGGGTCGACGAGCCCGTTCGGATGGTTCGCGACGAGGACGAGCGGACCCTGGGCGGGGATCGTCTCGCCCAGCGCGACGATGTCGTAGAAGAGCTCGGCGGCGAGTCCCGCGCTCCGTCGGATCGCGTGCTGCACGACGGCGCCGCTCAGGCGCGGCTCTCCGCTCCCTCCGGCACGCCAAGTGCGAGCAGCGCGTCGCGCAACGCCGTGCGCACGCGCTCCGCCGGTGCTTCCGGTCCTTCGCCGGCCGCGGCGGGCGGGACGACGCGCGCGGGCACGATGGGCGCGCCGAACGTCAGCCGCACGCGCCCGGGACGCGGGAAGCGGCGGCTGCGCGGCCAGCTCTCGAACGCGCCGTCGATGGCCGCGGGGACGATCGGCACGCCGAGCTCGACCGCGAGGATCGCGGCGCCCGAGCGGATCGCGTGCAGGCCGCCGTCGACGGTGCGCGTGCCCTCGGGGAAGATCAGGAGCGGCCGCCCGGCCTTGAGGCCCGCGGCGCCGATCTCCATCGACTGCCGCAGGAAGCGGTCGGGGTCGGTCGGGACGGTCGAGAAGAAGCGCCCGACGAGGCCGCCGATCCCGCGGCCGACGTAGCGCGAGTGGCCGAGCGCGAACGCGTCGCGCGCGACGGCGGGGGGCAGCACCGCGGCGACGAGGAACGAGTCCGCATAGCTCTGGTGATTGGGACAGATCAGGAACGGACCGCGCGGCGGGAGGTGCTCGAGCCCCTCGACGCGCAGCCGGAAGTAGAGCTTCGCGACCGCGAGCAGCTCGAGCTGGACCACGCGCAGCGCGAGCGCGGACGTGGCGCCGCGCGGCTTGCGCATCCACGGCGGCAGGTCGCTCGGTCCCGCCTCGGCGACGAGCCGCGCGAACGCGGACGCGCCGTCGCCGCCCGCGTCCTGCGCGCGCGCGCCGCGCTCCTCGGCGAGCCGCAGCACGTCGTCGACGGTCTCGAGCTTCGCCGCCTCCTCGTCGCCGATCGAGAAGCCGAGCGCTTGCTCGATCGCGAGCAAGAGCTCCATGCGCCGCAGCGAGTCGAGCCCGAGGTCCAGCTCGAGGTGCATCGAGCCGCGGATCTCGCCGTCCGTGTGCGCGCGCTCGCGGGCGATCCGCGCGACGGTCCGCCCGCTCGGCGACGCGAGCCGCGCCGCGACCTCCGGCGGATCGGGCGCTGCCGGCTCGCCCTCCTCGGCCGCGCCCGCGAGCTCCTCGAGCACCTTGAAGCGCTGCAGCTTGCGCGTCGCCGTGCGCGGCAGCGGCTCGCGCCGGAGCTCGAACGACAGCACGCGCTGCCACGCGGGCAGCTCGGCGGAGCACCACAGGACGTCGCCGCGGACCTGCTCGCGCACGCTCGAAACGCCGGCCGCGCGCAGGCGCTCCCAGTCCGGCACGACGACCGCGTGCAACAGGATCCGGCCGTCGCGCGTCGTCTTCTCGAGCACGCAGAGCTCGGCGATCGACGCGCCGTGCGCGTAGTGCGTCTCGAGGTCCTCCGGATAGACGTTCTTACCGCTCTCGAGGACGATCATCTCCTTGACGCGGCCGCTGATGCGCAGGTTGCCGTCGGCGCCGAGCCGGCCGACGTCGCCCGTGTGGAGCCAGCCGTCGGCGTCGAGCACCGCCGCGGTCTCGTCCGGTCGCCCGTGGTAGCCCGGCGTGATCATCGGGCCGCGCAGGCAGATCTCGCCGAGACCCTCCTCGTCGGGATCGGCGATGCGCACCGCGAGCCCCGCGACCGGGCGGCCGACCGTGCCGATCACGATCGCGTCGAGCGGCGTGAACGTCGCGGCGCCGGTCGATTCGGTCAAGCCGTAGCCCTGCGCGACGGTGAACCCGAGGCGGAAGAGGTCGCGCTGCACGCGCGGCTCGAGCGCGGAGGCGCCGGACACCATCAGGCGCAGTTGCGGACCGAAGAGCGCGTGCGCGCTGCGGAAGAGCCGCGGGCCGAGGTTCACGCCGAGCGCGCTGCGCAGGGCGCCGTTGAGGCGCAGCAGAGCGCGCACCAGGAGGCGCGCCGGCGCCGCGAGGCTCCCGACGCGCTCGTCGATGCGCGCGTGGATGCGATGGTAGAGCAGCGGGACGGCGAGCAGGATCGTGACGCCCTCGTCGCGCACGGCGTCGAGCAGGTCCTCGGCGCGCGTCACGTCGACGTGCACGACGGGCAGGCCGAACGCGGCCGGCATGAGGAACGCGCCGAGCTGGGAGAGCACGTGGTGCATCGGCAGGAACATCAGCATGCGGTCGGCGCCCGTGAGCTCCACCGCCTGCTCGACCGCCGCGCGCTCCGACTGCACGTTCGCGTGCGTCAGCACGACGCCCTTGGGCTTGCCGGTCGTGCCGGACGTGTACAGGATCGCGGCGCGCGCGTCGCCGCCCACGACGCCCGGCAGGCGCGCCGAGCCGGCGCTCCCGAGCAGCTCGCTCCAGCCCGCATGGGCGCGCATGTCGTCGTCGAGCCCCAGGACGCGTTCGAGGTCGCCGCGCTCCTCGGCGGCCGACAGCCGCTCCTCGAGCGTCCGGCTGACGAGCGCGCTGCGCGCCCCGCTGTCGCGCACGACGTCGGCGACGCCGGCGGGCCCGAGCTGCGCGTCGAGCGAGACGACGACGCCGCCGGCGTACGAGATCGCGGCGTAGCCGACGCACCAGCGCGGCCGGTTCTCGCACAGGAGCACGACCGCGTCGCCGGGGCGCACGCCGCGGGCGACGAGCGCCTGCGCGAGCCGGCGCGCGTCCGCGGCGAAGGAGCGGAAGGACCAGGACTCTTGCGCGAGCGTCCGCGACGAGAGGAACGCGCGCTCGCCCCAGCGCTCCGCCGCCTGGTCGAACAGCGCCGTCAGCGGCTGGTCGGCGAAACGCGACCCGAGCGCCGGGGTCGAGGCGCCGGGACTCGCGCTGGGGGCCGCGGTGGGGACGCGATCGCCCATCGCCCGGCAGCCTAGCTCTTTGCCCGCCCGGCGGCGACGCGCCGTCGGGCCGCGAGGGCGCGTCGCCCCGCGCCAGCCCCGACTCCAATCAAGCGGCTGCCGAGACCGTCGTCGGCGCCGCCAGGCCGCCCCCCCCAGACGTGCCCCCCCCGTGGCCGGCTCGTGCCGGACGGAGCCGTGCCCGACGGGTCGTGACGGCGCGGGCGAGCAGATACGGCGATGTCGGTGCAGCCCCGTGAATCCGGGCTAGGATCCGACGCGCGACCGAGCCGGCGGTGCGCTCGCGGGCCGCTCTCGGCTCGCGCGTCCGCCGCGCCCGCGTCCGCCGCCCCGCGGCGGGCGTTCGGTCGCTCGGCCCGCGCAGACGAGCGACGGCGCGCACCGCGATCGGGCGACCGGTGGGAGCGACCGTCGAAAGGACACCGATGCCACACAACGTTCTGATCATGGGAGCCGCGGGCAAGGACTTCCACGTCTTCAACACCTGCTACCGCGACCGGGGCGACGCCCGCGTCGTCGCGTTCACCGCGACGCAGATCCCGCACATCGAGGATCGGCGCTACCCGCCCTCGCTCGCGGGCGGGCTCTACCCCGACGGCATCCCGATCCACCCCGAGGAGCAGCTCGCCGAGCTCATCGCGAAGCACGGCGTCGACGAGGTCGTGTTCGCGTACTCCGACGTCGACTTCGCCTATCTCGACGAGCGGCGCGCGCTCGTCGAGGCCGCGGGCGCGAAGTTCTCCACGTTCGACGTCGACGCGACGATGATCCGCTCGTCCAAGCCCGTCATCGCTGTGGTCGCGACGCGCACGGGCTGCGGCAAGAGCCAGACCTCGCGCCGCGTCGTGTCGCTGCTGCGCGAGCGCGGCCTGCGCACGATCGCGATCCGCCACCCGATGCCGTACGGCGACCTCGCCAAGCAGGCGGTGCAGCGCTTCGCCACGCTCGACGACCTCGTGAAGCACGAGTGCACGATCGAGGAAATGGAGGAGTACGAGCCGCACATCCAGAGCGGCGCGATCGTGTATGCGGGCGTCGACTACGCGGCGATCCTCGCCGAGGCCGAGAAGGAGGCCGACGTGATCCTGTGGGACGGCGGGAACAACGACACGCCGTTCTACGAGCCCGATCTGTGGATCACCGTCGCGGACCCGCACCGGCCGGGGCACGAGCTCCGCTACTTCCCCGGCACCGTCAACTTCGAGCGCGCGGACCTGATCCTGATCAACAAGTGCGACACGGCCGACGACGAGGGCATCGCGCAGGTCGAGTCGAACGCGAGACGGATCAACCCGGACGCGATCGTCGTGCGCGCCGACTCGCCGGTGCGGGTGGACCATCCCGACCAGATCCGCGGCAAGCGCGTGCTCGTCGTCGAGGACGGTCCGACGCTCACGCACGGCGAGATGAAGTTCGGCGCGGGCATCGTCGCGGCCGAGAAGTGGGGGGCGGCGGAGATCGTCGACCCGCGGCAGTGGGCCAAGGGCGAGATCGCCGAGACGTTCGCGAAGTACCCGGACATCGGGACGCTGCTCCCGGCGATGGGCTACGGCAAGCGGCAGATGAAGGACCTCGAGGAGACGATCGCCGCGGCCGACTGCGACCTCGTGCTCGTCGGCACGCCGATCGACCTGGCGCGCGTGATCCGGATCGAGACGCCGAGCATGCGCGTGCGCTACGACCTCGCGGAGCACGGGAACGCGCTCGCCGAGGCCGTGGGGCGGGCGGCTACCGCGCGGAAGGCGCAGGCGTGATCGGGCTCGAGGGACGCGACTTCCTGTCGACGCTCGATTTCACCATCGAGGAGGTACGGGCGCTCGTCGACCTCGCCCTCGAGCTGAAGAGCGGGAAGCGGCAGGCGGACCTGCGCGGGCTCGTCGCCGCGCTCCTGTTCTTCAATCCGTCGGTGCGAACGCGCGTGTCGTGCGAATCGGCGCTCGCGCGCTACGGCGGCACCGCGATCGCGATCAGCCCCGGCAAGGACACGTGGAACTTCGAGTGCGGCGAGGGCGTCGTGATGGACGCCAACACGCAGGAGCACGTGCGCGAGCTCGCCCCGGTGCTCGCCGAGATGTGCCACTTCGTCGGCTTGCGCAAATCGGAGCTGATCACGGTCGGCAGCGAAAGGGCCGAGGTGAGCGGCGACTACGCGACGCTCAAGCGCGACGAGTTCATGCACCAGCTCGCGCGCTTCTCGCCGGCCCCCGTCGTCAACCTCGAGTCGAATTCGTTCCACCCGATGCAGGGGCTCGCGGACATGGCGACGATGGTCGAGCAGTTCGGCGACCCGCGCGGGAAGCGCTACGTGCTGACGTGGGCGTGGCATCCCAAGTCGCTGCCGGTCGCGACGCCGCACTCGCAGCTCCTCTCGGCCGCGGACCTCGGCATGGAAGTCACCGTGCTGCGCCCGCCCGGCTACGCGCTCGATCCCGACGTGATGGCCGCCGCCCGCGCGCGCGCCGAGAGTCTCGGGGGGAGCGTGAGCGAGACCGAGAACCAGGACGCGGCCTACTCCGGCGCGCACGTCGTGTGCGCGAAGGCGTGGGGCTCGCTCGACTACTACGGGCGCTTCGACGAGGAGGCGCGCGACAAGGCGCCGCTGCGGCGGAGCTGGATCGTCGACGAGGACAAGATGGCGAAGACCGACGACGGCGTCTTCATGCACTGCCTGCCGGTACGCCGCAACGTCGTCGTGAGCGACGGCGTGCTGAACTCGAGCCGCTCCGTGGTCGTGCGCGAGGCGGGCAACCGACTGTGGACGGCGGCCGCGGTGTTCGCGGCGCTGCGGCGACCGTGAGCGGAGCGCGCGAGCCGTCGGCTCCGGCCGAGGTCGTCGTCCGAGCGAGTCGGACCACCGACGCGCCGTACGCGTTCGACGCGGCGCAACTGATCCGCGCCGCGTCGCGCGACAACGACGTCGCGCAGCGCGACGTGCGCTTCCTGCGCAAGAAGATCCTGACCGGGCGCGCCGCGCTCGCGCTCGAGGGCGACGAGCTCGTCGGCTTCGGCTATTGGTCGGACTGGGAGGGCGGCGAGTTCGTGTCGCACTCGGGACTGGTCGTGCGCCCCGACCAGCGCGGCCGCGGCTTGGGGCGCAAGCTCAAGCAGATCCTGTTCGAGTCCTCGCGGCGCGCGTTCCCCGACGCGTCGACGATGAGCCTGACGACCTCGCCGCAGGTGCGCGCGATGAACGTCTCGCTGGGCTTCGAGATCGTCTCGTTCGACGACCTGACGAAGGATCCGGCGTTCTGGGACGGCTGCCGCACGTGCCGCAACTACGAGGACGTGCAACGGCGCGGCATGCGCTGCTGCTGCGAGCCGATGCTGCTGTGGCCCTCGAGCGCGGCGCGGACGGCCGCGGCGCGATGAGCGACGCGATCGGCGGGTGGGTGCGCGCGCGCGAGGCAGAGATCGTCGACCTGCTCTGCCGCTTCGTCGCGATCGACAGCGTGACCGGCCGCGAGGGAGCGCTCGCGGCGTTCTGCGACGGGTGGCTGCGCGAGCATGGGATCGAGTCGATCCTGCAGCCTGCGAAGGATCGCGCGAACGTCGTCTCGCTCGTCGGCTCCGGCCCGGACGCGCTCGTGCTGTCGGGACACCTCGACACCGTGCCGCCGGTCGAGGGCGCGTGGACGCACGACCCGTGGACGCCCGTCGTCGCGGACGGGCGCGTCGTCGGCCTCGGCACGAGCGACATGCACGCGTCGATGGTCGGCGCGTACTTCGCGCAGCTCTTCCTCGTCGAGCACGCCGTCGCGCTGCCCGGCCGGCTCGTGACCGCGTTCACGATCGAGGAGGAGACGACCGGCGACGGCACGCGGCTGTTCCTCGACTGGTGCGAGCGTGAGCGCTTCCTCGACTTCGCGCGCACCGCGTGCGTCGTCACCGAGCCGACGGGGCTCGAGAGCGTGTGCCTGGGCAACAAGGGCACGGTCTTCGTCCACGTCGCGATCGAGGGCAAGAGCGGCCACGGGAGCCGGCCGCAGCAGGCGTGCAACCCGCTCGCGGCGGCGCGCGACGTCCTGGTCGCGCTCGCCGCGCTCGAGCGGCGGTGGGCGGACGCGTACGCCGACCCCGACCTCGGCGTCGCGACGCTGACGCCGACGTGCGTGCGCGGCGGGGACCCGTCGCGCGTGAACGGCATTCCGGAGCGGTCCGAGCTCGTCGTCGACTGCCGCCTGCCGCCGGCGCTGTTCGCGGACGGCCGTGCGCTCTTCCGCGCCGAGCTCGAGGACGCGCTGCGGGGCGCGGTGGCGGAAGGGATTTCCCTGCGGATCGAGGAGCGCTACCCGCGCGACGGGCACGTGCTCGAGCGGGAGCAGCCCCTTGCGCGCCGCGCGCTCGCCGTGCTGCGGGACGAGCTGGGCCGCCCGTCCGCGGCGTTCCGCACGACGCCGGCGGGCAACGACGCGGTGTTCTTCGGGGCGCGGGGGATCCCGACGATCAACAAGCTCGGTCCCGGACACGAGGACCAGGCGCACCGGCGCGACGAGCACGTGACGATCGAGAACCTGCTCCTGGGCGTGGAGCTGTACTTGCGGCTCGCCCTGCGCCACTTCGGGGTCGCGCTGGCCGCTGTGTAACCGTTCCGTAGGAGGAGCGGGCAGCGGCTTGGACGGGGCCCGTACGCTCGGCTTCTCGACACAAGGGGTAGGATCGAGGAACCTCTGAGCGTGCGTGGCGCGTCACGTCACCGCCGCGTTTCCGCCCGAAGCGCGCTCGTTTTCCCCAAGGAGACCTCCCGTCATGAGATCGGCTCCCTTCGCCCTCGCGCTCGGCTGCATCGCCGGGCTGGCGGTCCTCCCGTCGTCCTCTTCCGCCCAGACGCCCCTCACGACCCAGGTCGTGGTGAACAGCGGCCTGAGCTCGCCGATCTTCGTCACCTCGCCGCCGGGCGACGCGGACCGCCTGTTCGTCGTCCAACGCGCCGGGCAGATCCGCATCATCGAGAACGGAACGCTGCTCGCCGGCAACTTCCTGAACATCAGCGCGAAGGTGTCGACGACGGGCGAACGCGGCCTGTTCTCGATGGCGTTCCATCCGAACTACGCGAGCAACGGCCTCTTCTACGTCAGCTACACCGATTCGACGCAGGGCCACGCGAGCCACGTCGAGATGTACCGCGTGTCCGCGAACCCGAACGTCGCGGGCGCCGCGCCGCTGCGCACGATCTTCGGGCCGTACGCCCAACCGTTCAGCAACCACAACGGCGGCCACATCGCGTTCGGCCCCGACGGCATGCTGTACTTCGCCACCGGCGACGGCGGCAGCGGCAACGATCCCGGGTGCCGCGCGCAGAAGGGCGATACGGCGCTCGGCAAGATGCTGCGCCTCGACCCGATCGGCATGGTCCCGGCGGACAACCCGTACGTCGGCGACCCCACGCACCTCGACGAGATCTGGCACAAGGGCCTGCGCAACCCGTGGCGGTGGAGCTTCGACCGCGCGACCGGCGACATGTACATCGGCGACGTCGGCCAGAACGCGCGCGAGGAGATCAGCTTCGCGGCGGCGGGCGTTCCGCAGCTCAACTTCGGCTGGAAGATCATGGAGGGGAACAACTGCGGCGGGAGCGGCAACTGCCCGGGCGGTACGCCGGGCTGCGGCGACGCGTCGTTCAGCGACCCGATCCGCGACTGGTTCTCGTACGCGCAGGGCGGCTGCGCGGTGACCGGCGGCTACGTCTACCGCGGCTGCGCGATCCCCGACCTCGACGGCACGTACTTCTACAGCGACACGTGCAGCGGCCGCATCTGGACGTTCCGCTACGACGGGACGAACCTGACGAACTTCCAGGAGCGCACCGCCGAGCTCGGCGGCCCGTTCGGCGGCGGCGTCGTCTCGTTCGGCGAGGACGCCGACGGGGAGCTCTACATCATCAGCGGCGGCACGCTCCGCCGCATCGTCCCGAACGTCCCGACGGTCTGGAACGATCTGGGCAACTCCAAGCCCGGCACGAACGGCATCGCGCCGGACCTCGAGCTGTGCGGTCTGCTCGGCAGCGGTCAGTCGGCGAACCTGAAGCTGACCGACGCCGCCCCGAGCGCGCCCGCGGTCGCGCTCGTCTCGTTCGCGTCGAACCCGACTCCGCTGCTCGGCGGGATCGTCGTCCCCGACCTCGGGACGGGCATCCTCTATCCGGTCCTGACCGACGGCAACGGCGAGTACCAGGTCGCGCTGAACGGCGGCAACGGTCCCGTCTCGGTGTTCTTCCAGTTCGGCGTCTACGACACGGGCGCGACGAACGACGTCTCGTTCTCCAACGCGATCGAGGCGATCTACCAGCCGTAGACGGAATCCGGTCGGCCCACGGCCCCCGCTCGAGCGGCCCGCGCGACCTCGTCGCGCGGGCCGCTTCCTTTCCCCGAGCGCGGGTACGATGGAGCCGCTCCCCGCTCGCCGATGCGCACCGCCGCCCGCTTGCTCGTCGCCGCCGCGCTCGCCGCGTCCGCGCATGCCCAGACGCCGCTGACGACCGTCCGCGTCGCGTCCGGTCTCGACGCGCCGGTCTACGTCACGCACGAGCCCGGCCGCGCCGGCCGGCTCTACGTCGTGCAGCAGCGCGGCAAGGTCGTCGTCGTCGAGGACGGTCAGGTGCTCGCGACGCCGTTCCTCGACCTCGGCGCGAAGGTCAGCCAGGGCTTCTCCGAGCGCGGCTTGCTCGGCTTCGCGTTCCACCCCGACTACGCCGCGAACGGACACGTGTACGTCTGCTACACCGACGAGCCGTTCGGCCAGACGTACCTCGAGCGCTACACCCGCTCGGCGAGCGACCCCGCGGTCGTCGACCCGGCGAGCGGGCTCCTGCTGCTCGGCCCGATCCCGCAGCCGTTCCCCAACCACCAGGGCGGCTGCCTACAGTTCGGGCCCGACGGGATGCTCTACCTCGCGACGGGCGACGGCGGCGGATCAGGCGATCCCGCGTGCTTCGCGCAGGACGGAGCGAGCCTGCACGGCAAGCTCCTGCGGCTCGCACCCGACGGGAGCATCCCGCCGTCGAATCCGTTCGTCGGCGACCCGTCGCACCGCGACGAGATCTGGGCCAAGGGCCTGCGCAACCCGTGGCGTTTCAGCTTCGACCGCGCGACCGGCGACCTGTACCTCGGCGACGTCGGTCAGAACGCGCGCGAGGAGATCGACTTCCAGCCGGCGTCGAACGGCGGGGGCGAGAACTACGGCTGGAAGATCGCCGAAGGCACGACGTGCTTCGGGACCGCGAGCTGCGCGCCCGGCGTGCCGGCGTGCGGCCATCCGAGCCTGACGCCGCCGATCCGCGACTTCCCCTCGTACGACGGCGGCGGCTGCGCGGTGATCGGCGGCTACGTCTACCGCGGCTGCGCGATCCCGTCGCTGCACGGCACGTACTTCTACGGCGACTACTGCAGCGGCCGCATCTTCTCGTTCCGCTACGACGGGACGACGCTCACCGACCTGGCGGACCGCACCGCGGAGCTCGCGCCCGGCGGCGTCTTCTCGATCGACCTGATCTCGTCGTTCGGCGAGGACGCCGACGGCGAGCTCTACGTCGTCGACGTCGGCGGCGAGATCTTCCGCATCGTGCCCGCCGCGGGGAGCCCGTTCGCCGCGCTCGGCTCCGAGACGCCCGGCACCGGCGGCGTCGCGCCCGTGCTCGAGGGCTGCGGTCCGCTGTCGAGCGGGACGACGAGCCTCGTGCGCCTGCGCGAGGCGGCGCCGAGCGCGCCCGCGGTCGCGCTGCTCGCGCTCGCGACGAGCCCCTTCCCGTTCTTCGGCGGCACCGTGCTGCCCGACCCGGTGAGCGGCACGGTCGTCCTCTTCACGACCGACGCGAGCGGCGCGTTCGAGGTCGCGCTCGCGGGCGGCGCCGGCCCGGTCGACGCGTTCCTCCAGTGCGGCGTCGTCGACCCGGGCGCGCTCGGCGGGATCGCGCTCTCCAACGCGCTGCGCATGACGTTCGCGCCTTGAGCCGACCGCGCGCGAGGCGAACCATGGACGACCTGTGCCCGCATTGCGGAGCGACGCTCATGCGCCGCGCCGCGTTCTGCCGCGAGTGCGGCAGCGATGCGGCGACCGGCTGGAACGCGGACGCCGAGCTCGGCGGCGTCGACCTGCCGACCGACTGGAACGACGCGGAGTACGAGCGCTTCCTCGAGCGCGAGCTCGGCGAGGTCGCGGCCGGCCACGTGCGACGCCACACGCGCCGCACGCTGTGGCGCCTCCTCGTCGCGCTCGTCCTGCTCGGGCTCCTGTTCTTCGCCGTCGTGCGCCTGTGACGCGCGACGAACTCGATACGGTGTCGCACACCTTGTTGTCGTTCAGCGACAGGGAGGTGCCAGGTGCCGCACCTGGCACCTCCCTG
>CAZGTQ010000116.1:0-2021 GCA_964528575.1 uncultured Planctomycetaceae bacterium
ACGGCGCCGGCCCCGAGCCGCTCGTCGCGCAGCAGATCGAGGGCTCCTCGCAGAGCTGGTCGTTCGAGAACCTCGACCCGGGCACGTACCGCATCGAGATCGACGACGAGAAGTACCTCCCGTGGAGCCGCGACGGCGTGACGCCCGGGACGAACGTCAACGCGCACCTGTCCGGCAACGCACGGATCGCGCTGGACGTGCGCGACCGCGAGGCGGGCGAGGCGGTCGAACGCTACGCGGTGCGGGTCGCGTTCCGCAACGTGGGCTTCTCGCCGAGCGAGTTCGACGTGCACGACGGCGAGGAGCCGCTGCCCGGCGGCGTCGTCGAGGGGATGTTCCCCGGCGACTATCGCGTCACGGTCTTCGCTCCCGACTACGCGCCGTCGGCGGTCGACGTCGACGGCCTGCAGCCGAACGACACACGCGCGGTGAGCGTGCTCGTCGGAGACGCGATCGAGCTCGGCGGCCGCGTCGTGCGCAGCGACGGCTCGCCCGCCGCCGGGACCGAGGTTCAGCTCCTGCGGGCGGCCCACTCCAACGACTCGCCGTCGACCCCGGTCCTGCCGCGCAACGCGATGGCGTCGGACGACAGCGCGATGCGCAAGGAGCTCGAGGCGACCGAGGCGGACGAGCAGGGGCGCTTCCGCTTCACGGTGCCGGCGGCAGGCGCGTACGCGGTCCGCGCCTGGACGCCGACCGGCCTCGAGGCGGCGTCGGAGTCGTACTTCGTCACCGCGGGCGGGAGCCGCACGGACGTCGAGCTCGTCGTCCCGGTCGGAGGTTGGATCGAGGGGCGCATCACGGGCCCGCCGGGAGCAGCGCTCGAGGGCCTCCAGGTGCACGCGTCGCCCGCGGACCGCGACTTCTCCTACCGCATGGCGTTCGACGAGTCGCAATTCTTCGTGCTCGCCGACGACGGCGCTTTCCGCGCGGGACCGCTCGCGCCGGGCGTCGTCGCGCTCGCGCTCGCTCTGCCCCGCATCGAGACCCACGGCCCACGCTCGACGATCTCGTTCCGCCTGCCCGACGTCGAGCTCGGCACGGCCCTGGTCCGCGACGGAGCCGTCGTCGCGTTCGAGGTGAGCGTGACGGATCGCTTCCCGGGCACGGTCGAGCTCACGGTGCTCCACGGCGGCGAGCCGGCCCCGCACGTCCGCGTTGCGCTCGAATCGAGCGACGGCGCCGCGGGCGCGTTCACGACGTACACGGAAGCCCACGGCGGCGTCGGCCCGCTGCGCGTCCTCCCCGGACCGTGGCGCGTACGCGTCATCAGCGACAGCGAAGCGTGGACGCACGTCCATCCGACGCCCGTCGTCGTCGCGCCGGCCGGCCGCGCGTCGGCCGAGATCCGCTTCGACACGGCCGAAGGAACGATCCATGTGCACGGCGCGAGCGACGAGCCGCTCGCCGGAGCCACGCTCGTCGTCCTGCGCGCCGAGGACACGAAGGCCGACCCCGCGCGCTCCGTCTTCGCGTCGTTCGGCGCCATGCGCTCGTCGACCGACGCCGAGGGCCGCGTGCGCCTCGTCCTGACGCCCGGCGAGTACGTCGTCCGCACGGCCGTGGCGGCCGACAATCCGTTCGACGCGATCGCCGACGCGCCGGCCGAGGATCCGCTCGAGGGCGCGCTCGTCTGGACGCTGTCGGGCCCCGATCGCGCCGTCGTGCGGCTCGAGTGAAGTAGCATGGCCGCCATGCACTGCCCCCAAGCCGCGCAGGCGCTCTCGCTCGTCCTCGTCGCGCTCGTCGCGGCGCCGCTCGACACCGGCAGTCGCCGCCAGCGCAAGGAGCTGCACGAGGAGCTCGTGCGCCTCTCGCTCGCGACGGAGGCCGAGACGCCGCAGAAGACGCAGCGGCTCGCGCTCGACTACCAGAAGGCCGCGGAGGAGCTCGGGCGCGAGATGGGCGCCGCCGACGGCGACGACGAGCTGTTCTTCGTGCTGCAGAAGCTGAGCAATGCGCGCTGCACGCGCGAGCTCGAGATCGGCAACGTCGAGGGCGGGCTGCGCGAGTTCGACACG
>CAZGTQ010000117.1:0-4314 GCA_964528575.1 uncultured Planctomycetaceae bacterium
AGGATCCAGTGTCCGCTCGGCTGCCAACGCGCCGCACCTTCGAGGTGAACGCGGAGCTGCACGGCGCCCTCCACGACGAGCGTCACGGATGGGCCCCCCGGCGTCGCGGAAACGGGCTCGGACGCCGTGAACGCGCCCGCGCTCATCCCCGGCACCGTCTGCAGCACCCACTCGGCTGCGTCGACCGGGCCGAGGACGACCTCTCCGTCGAAGGAGCTGTAGCCGCTCGACGAATGCCGCTCCGGTCCGCGCGACGCGCGTGCACGTACGCGCCCGCGACCGGCGCGCCATCCGGCGTCTCGACGCGCGCGCGCAGCCATCGGCCGAGCTCGCTCTCGCTCGGGATGCGCGTCGCGTGGAGCACGACGTCGGTGCCGGTTCCTGGTCCCAGTGTCTGCATCCGACGAGACGGAGGCCCGAGCGCGAGCTCGCCCTCGCAAGCCGCGGGATCGACCCCGACCGTCCAGATGCCCGGGGCGTCGAGCTCCAGTGCGAAGCCGCCGCGCTCGTCCGTCCGCGTCGACGTGGTGGGCTGCGCGAGATCCTCCCCGATCGGCGGCGCCTCGTGGTGGAGCTGCGCCGCGACGACGACATCGACGAGCGGCGCTCCGTTCGACTCGCGCACGACGCCCGAGAAGCGGATCGCTCCATCCGCGGACGAGGGACGCGCCGGCGGCGCAAGCATCGACGCGGGAGTGCCGAGCCTGCCCGTGAGCTCGCCGTGCGACGGCCCCGTATCGACCGGCGACTCGACGACTTCTGACGGCGTCGCCACCAGCTTCGAGTTCGCAACCGTCGCGCGCGGCGCGTCCGACACCAGCTCCATCTCGTGCGCGGCGAGCTCCGGCGCTCCGCCGCTCGACGGCTGCACGGCGCCAAGCTGCGCCACGCGCTCGGCCTCGCCACAACCGCGCACCGCGAGCACGATCACGACGAGCAGAACGAGCGCGACGATGACCAGCGGCAGCCGAAACCCCACTCCGTCGCCTCGCGTCACGCTGGCAGCGTACCCGCCCGGCGCGATTTGCGGGTGTCCTGCATCCAGCCGCTTCGACAACCGCGGCGTCGTCGTCACGTGGCGTGACTGGAACAGGCCCGCTAGCATGCCCGCCATGGCCTCCAAGCACCCGGTGCTCGCCACGGCGGAGTTCGATTCGCGGCTGCCGACCTACTTCATGCTGCAAGTGCAGGCGGTGCTGCTCTTCAGCTTCATCACGATCCCCCTCATGCCTGTTTGGCTCCTGCTGGGGCGCGGGCTGCACCGGCGGCAGTACGAGAACCTCGGCTGCGAGCTGACGGCGCGCTCGCTCGTGGTGAGGCGCGGCTACCTGCTGCGGATCCAGCAGAGCATCCCGCTCGACAAGATCACCGACCTCGCCCTCTATGAGGGACCGATCCTGCGCTACCTGGGCTTGTGCTCCCTGCGCATCGAGACGGCCGGCGGCGGACAAGGCACGACGACCGGCCACGCGATGTTGCCTGGCGTCGTCGACGCGGCGCAGTTCCGGGACCTGGTGCTGGAGCAACGCGACTCGGTCGTGCTCGACGGCGGCGGAGCCTCCCTGGCGAGGCTCGAGGATGCCGCGTCGCGCTCCGCGGCAGGCACGGATTCGAGCACGAACGATCCCGTCCTGGTGGAGATGCGCGACGGTCTGCTCAGGATCGAGCGCTTGATCGAAAAGCTCCGCAACTGAGCCGGCGCGGAAAGAGCTCGGCGGGAGCTGCGCTCGTCATTCGTTCTGCGCCTCCTTCGCGAGCCGCTCGTCGCGCGCCATCGCGACGCGCAGCGCGATCAGGCTGCGGCGCGCGACGCGCGGCGGCGGAAAGCGGTGCAGCGCCTCGACGTAGCGGTCGGCGACGTGGCTCCAGTGCGCCGTCTCGTCGACGTGCGCGCGAGCGGCGGCCTCGAGCGTCGCGCGCTGGGCGGGGTCGCGCTCGAGCTCGACGAGCACGGCCGCGAGCGCCTCGATCTCGCGGTCGCCGAGCGGGACCTTGCGCACGCACGCGTCGGGGAGCTCCGCCTGCTCCGCCGCGTCCGTCGCGATCACGGCGCGGCCGAAGGCGAACGACTGATAGATGCCGCCCGACGTGCCGCCCGTGCTCGGGCCGCGCAGGTTGACGCACACGTCGGCCGCGCGCAGGACGTCCCACGCCGTCTCCTCCGGCACCCAGCCGAGCGCGACCACCGCTTCGGCGATGCCGAGCGCGCGCGCGAACGCCGGCGGGTCGAAGCGCGCCGAGTCGTAGCCGCCCGCGAGCACGAGACGCACGTCGCTGCCGCGCGAGCGCGCCCGCGCGACCGCCTCGATCAACTTGTCCGTGCGCTTGTGCGGCTGGATGCCGCCGAAGCTCGCGGCGATGAACGCGTCGCGCGGCAGATCGAGCCGCGCGCGCGCCGCTCGACGCTCGTCGGCGTCGCGCGCCGGGTCCGCCCAACGCCGTTCCGCGCCGTGCGAGACCATGCCGAGCGGCGTGTGCGCGTTGCGCTCGCGCAGCACGAGCTTCTTCATCCAGTCGCTGTGCACGAGGAACGAGTCGGCGAAGCGCACGATCGAGCGGTTCAGCGTCAACGCGAAACGCTCGCGCGCCAGCTCGATCGGCTCGAGCGGACGCAGCGCCGGGAGCGCGAGGTCGAGCTCGTGCTCGCCCGACTCGTCGACGAAGCCGATCGACTCGATGCACGCGCCGAGCCGCCGCGCGTCGCCGCGCGCGCGCCGCTCGGCCGGCACCGCGACGCCCGCGACGCGCAACGCGAAGACCGGCTCCGCCGCGCGCTCGCACGGGACCTCGAGCACGCCCGCGCGCTCGCTCGACGAGGCGAGCACGCGGCCGCCCTGCCGCAGCTCGATCGACGAGCCCGCGAGCTCGGCGAACGCGACGCGCACGCGCCGGCAGCCGTCCGCGGGCACGCGCAAGAGCGCGTCGTCGGCGATCCAGCGACCCGCGCCGGGCGCCGGCTCCGGCGCGTGCCAGCCGGCGAGCAGCGTCCCCGGCTCGCGGCGCAGCGCATCGACGTCGAGCGGCGCGGCCGCGCGCCACGCGCGCCGGCGCGCGAGCCAGTTCCGAAGGTGCACGCGCGCCTGGACGGGCCCGCCCTCGCGCAGCGCGAGCAACAGACCCTTGGGACCGCCGCGCAAGAGCGCCGGGTGCCGCGCGACCGCGAGGTCGAACAGCACCCAGTCGTGCAGCATCACCGTGCCGCCGAGCAGGCGCACCATGCGCGCCATGAACGCGTGCGCGCTCTCGTTGCCGAGCTGGTAGAGCACGTGGTCGTGCTCCTTCGGCCGCAGCGCGTCGACCTCCTGCGCGGGCGCGCCGAACACGTCCGCTCCCGTCCCGCCGCCGCCGGGCTCGACGAAGACGGTGACGTCGCACCGCTCGCGCAGGTACGGCAGCAGATGGCGCGTGTAGTCGCCGATGCCCGACCGCACGGACGGGCTCGTCGTCACCAGCGCGACCTTCACGCGCGCGGCCTCGTCAACCGGCCAGCGTCAGGATCTCGACGCCGTCGGGACCGAGATAGAGCGTGTGCTCGGTCTGCGTGACCATGACGCCCTCGTCCTCGACGAGCGGCGGGTAGCGCATCAGCGAGCCCTGCCGCGCGAGCTTCGAGAGCGTGTCCTCGACCGCCTCGGTGTCGAGGTGGTTGAAGTAGCGCCGCGCGATCGGCAAGCCGCGCCACGACTCGATCTCCCTGAGCACGTCGCGGTCGAGACCCTTCGCGCGCCGCGGCGGGCGCACCATCATGAACACCTCCGCGCGGCCGCGCTCGCGGATGTAGCCGCGGCCCGTGCTCGCGAACGGCTCGATCGCGAACAGCATCCCGCGCCGCAGCACGCCGCCGCCGCGCTCGGCGTAGTTCGGGATCTGCGGAGCGGTGTGCACCTTCCAGCGGCCGAGCCCGTGGCCGGTGAGATTGCGCACCGGCTCGAAGCCGGCCGCCGTGATCGTGCGCTCGATCGCGCCGCCGACGACGCCGACCGGGACGCCGTCGCCGACCGTCGCGATCGCCGCGCTCAGCGCGTCCGCCGACGCTTTGACGAGCGACGCCCAGCGGCCGTCCGAGGAGAGGTCGACGCTCGTCGCCGTGTCCGCGATCCAGCCGTCGACGTGCACGCCGATGTCGACCTTGACGCAGTCGCCCTCGCAGTACGCGAGGTCGTCGTCGGGGCTCGAGCAGTAGTGCGCCGCCATGTGGTTGCGACTCGACTGCGCCGGGAAGCCGGGAGCGGCGCCGCGCTCGCGGATCATGTCCTCGACCGTCTCGAGCACGTGGCGCACGAGCACCCCGGGCCGGATGTTCTCGCGCGCCCA
>CAZGTQ010000118.1:0-17779 GCA_964528575.1 uncultured Planctomycetaceae bacterium
TCCTCCAGTCGGTGGGCAACACCGGCGGCCACCAACTGGTGGCGGCTGCCCTGATCGGCGTCATCGGCGGCACGCAGGGCGCGCCGTTCCCGACCGTCTGGGACATCGTGTTCCAGTGGCTCGGCACGACGGTGACCTTCCAGGGCGTCGAGGGCAACGCGACGATCGGCACGGCCGGCACGGACGTGCTCGGCAACCCGATCCCGCTGCTGACGAACGTCATCTACGAGGTCCAGGGCCCGCTGAACGGCGGTCCGGGCAACAACCAGTACTACCTGGCTTCGACGAACGAAGTCACCGGCCTCGGCCTCACCGGCCCGGGTCTGGGCGCCGGCTACGGCGGCGGTACTGGCGGCGTGACGAACGGCAACGTCGACTGGGGTAGCAGCCTCTTCGGCGTCGCCGCGAACGTGTCCGGTGCCGTCGGCCACAGCCGCGTCATCGCGACCGACATCTCGGTCGGTCAGACGGCGTTCGCCACGACGTTGTTCGGCGTCTTCAACCCGGTCACCCCGATCGAGTGGATGGGCTACCTGGGCTTCCAGGCCCCGGGCCTCTGGGCCGTCAACGACCTCGGTCAGGCCCAAGGCCCGAACGAGGGTGCCGGTGGTCCGGACTGGCGTGTCAGCTCGCAGCCGACCTCGGTTGCGAACCTGATCTACGTCAACCACCTGACCGGTGGCCAGGCGAACAGCAACGTGCTGTTCAAGGCTGGTCTGGTCGGTGGTCCCGCGGCCGCGCAAACGGCCCTGGGCGCCCCGCCGTTCGGCGTCAACTTCCCCATCTTCGTCTACAGTGCGACGCCTGCTGCCGGTTTGCAGCAGCGCCCGCTCTCGTGGGACGATCTCGGGGGCGCCATTCCGCCGCAGCCCAACAGCATCATCCTCGGCAGCTTCGCCACCCTCTACGGCGGTAGCGGAAGCGGCGCCGGTGGCGGGCCGAGCTCGATGGGTGTTTCGGCGAACTTCGACGCCATCACCAACGCGTTCCTGGGCTTCGCCGGTCTGACGTTCGGCACCACGCAGGTCCCGTCGGACGACATCTTCCTGGACGGTGCGTTGAACGGCACGACCTCGTACTTCGAGGGCATGTTCGACAACGGCTACCCGGGCCTCGTCAGTCCGCAGAACCTGATCTCCGGCAGCTCGGGCTGGTCCCAGGGTGCGTCCCCGGTGCCGTTCGCGCCGAACGCCCGTGGCCTGCGCCTCGGGATCGCCGCCGCGGGTCTCCAGGTCGACGGCGCGTTGAACATCCTCGTCACCGAGATGAGCAACGCTCTGACGTCCGTGTTCCAGTAGGAACCACCTGACCGCAGACTCACGAGCCCGCTCCGGCCTCGAGCCGGGGCGGGCTCTTGTCTTTGGGTCGACGGATGGAACGGTCAACCGGCGGCGAAGCGCTCGACGACCCGCCGCGCGCGCCGCAGGTCCGCCTCGTCGATCTGCTCGGCGACGGCGTCGAGCGCGTCCGCGAGCACCGCGGCCGTCACGCCGCAGCGCAGTGCGCCCCGCGCGTGGCTCGCGAGTTGGCGGTCCTGTCCCAGCGAGGCCAGCGCGACGACGGCGAGCAGCTCGCGCCGGTCCGCCCCGAGCCCCGGGCGCGCCAGGACGCGCCCGTAGGCGTGCTCGAGCACCCAGCGCGCGAGCAGCGGATGCCCGCGCTCGAGCTCGGCCCGCACCTGGTCCGCCTTCCCTGCGTAGATGCGTTCGAAGAGCACGCGGCCCGCCTCCGCCACGTCGGGGACGGCTTCGAGCTCGTCGGGCGCGACGGCGCCCAGGCCGCCTTCCTGCGCCAGCACCGCGCTCGCCTCGACGATGCGCGGCAGCCCGGCGAACAGGTGCGCCTGCAGCAGCGCCTCGCGCCACGCGCGGTCGGGCTGTCCCGCCGGGGCGGCGCGCCGCACCACGCGCAGGACGTCCCAGTCGCCGCGAACGACCGCCACGGTCAGGCGCAGGAGGAGCCGGTCGCGCGCGTCGAGAACCATCGCGTCGAGAGCCATGGGGCAGAGATCCTACGGCCCCGCCGGCACGAGACTCGACAACGGGCGCACCGATTTCAGATCGACCCGATCGACCCCGAACAGGAATCGGTGCAGCCTCGTCTACCAGCGACGGGCCAGGAGCCCCCTCCTCACAGGAGCGCTCCCGCGCCGTAGCCATGCCGGCCGCCGGCCGCCTTGCGCGTCCGGCCGCCGCCGCCTAGCCTGCCGCCCCCCACCCCCACGCCATGAAGCCCTATCTCATCCTGCTCGTCCTCGTCGCCGCAGCCATCGGCGTCTACCTCCTGACGAACGACTCGGGCACCGATCCGAGCGATCCGGGAGCGCGTGGCCGCCGCGGAGGCGCGCCGGGCCGGCGCGTCGCCGCCCCCGAGTCCACGCGCCCGAACGTGCCGCAGGGCGAGCGCATCCAGACGCGCGACGGCGAGGCGTTCCGCGTGATCGACCCGCAGATCAAGGAGCGGATCGAGCAGCTCGAGAACCTGACGTGGAGCTCGACCGTGACGGAGGAAACGCTCGTTCGCGCCGAGGACGGCTGGCGCCACGACTACTCCCAGGTCGACTTCGAGGCCCCGGTGCTGTGCGTCGTCGACGGGATCGAGATCACGCGCGAGGACTACCGCCGCTGGGCCGTGATCCAGCACGGGATGCCGCTCGTACGCGCCCGGCTCATGCACATGGCCGGCGAGGTCGTCGCGCAGCGGTACGAGACCCCGCAGGAGCAATGCACGCTGACCGACGAGCAGTTCGCGAAGTACCAGGAGAACTGGGCGGCGAAGCGCCAAATGACGGCCGAGGAGGCGGCGAGCCTGACGAGCATTCAGCTCAAGCTGCCCGTCGAGGCTGCGCTGCGCGTCCGACGCGACTACATCGAGTCGGTGCTCGCCTTCTATCCGCCCGTCGAGACAGCGGAGCAACTGCCCGAGGAGATCCACGCCGTCATCGAGCCCGAGCAGCTCGGCAATGTCTTCACGCTGCTGTCGGTCCTGGACTCGATCCGCGGCCAGCTCGACACGGACGAGGGCATCGCCAAGCTCGCCGGCGTGTTCGAGCTGATGATGGCGATGATGGGCGACGTCGTGGACTACTCCGTGTTCCGCCGCGGCTGGACCGCCGTCGACGGGCCGCTACCCGAGGGCAAGGTCGCGGGCTTCGTCGCGGGTGAGCTCACCGAGGGCAGCCTGCTCCCGCCGTGGCAGGAACCGGGCGAGAAGCTCCACGTCGACACCGAGGAGATGTACGCGGCGATCGAGCCGGCGCTCGGGCGGGCGAACAAGGAGGACGCCCTGCGGATCGCGGTCTGGAGCAAGCTCCTGCGCTCGCGCCTGGCGGAGCGGGACGTGGAGCCGTCCGACGAGCAGGCGTGGGTCGATTGGGCCGAGGAATACCTGCGCGGTCAGGAGACGTTCTTCGACGCCGAGTTCGTCGCCAAGGGCCTACTCGGTTACTCGACGATGCCGTTCTACCGCGAGACGAAGCGACTGCTTCGAGGCTTCGAGCGCTCGCTCCCCGCAGGCTGGGACGACCCGGCGAACCTGCGCGCGTTCTTCCTCCAGCACCGCTTCTTCATCCAGCGCTGGCAGCCCGTGCTCGACGTCGCGCTCTTCCTGCCGCGGGACCTCTCGGACGGCGTCGGCGACATCGACTGGGACGCGGCGCGGCGCGCGGCGGAGGCGTTCCACGCGCGCGTCGAGGCGGGCGAGAGCTTCGACGAGCTGCTCGTCGAGCACAACGCCGTCGTCGCGGAGCAGCTGCGCTCGTCGATGGGCGCCGCGATCTCCGGCGACTTCGCTCGTTTCACGGGCGGGCCTCTGAACCTCTCGCCGAGCGAGCTGCGCAAGGCCCTCGAGAAGGGGTTCGGCAACGAGCTCCTCGACGGATACAGCGTGATCCGCAACGCCGCGGTGCGCCTCGACAAGGGCGAGGTGGGCCCGCCTTGGCGCGCGCCGATCGGCTACGTCGTCGTCCGCATGAACAACGCGCGTCTCAGCGGCCTCGAGGACGAGTACGAGGACCTCGCCTACGACACCGAGACGGAGTACGTGCTCACCCACTTCCTGCGGTGGGTCCAGGAGTCCCTCGCGAAGGGCGAGGTCACGATCCCCGAGTGACCGATCCCGAGTGACCGGCCGCGCCGCGAGAGTCAACTGCGCGGCCGCGGCGCCTCGATCGTGACCGCGTCGACGACGATCTTCTCCCAGGGGAGGATCGCGAGCGAGTGGCCGCCCGACGGCAGCTCGCTCGACTTCACGAAGGTCCTGTCGACGAGCAGCTCGAGCTCGCCGCCGTGCTTGCCGAAGGCGACCTCGAGCTTGCCGCGGCTCACGTCGACCGTCATGCGCAGCTCGTAGTCGGTGCTCTTCTCGAGCAGGGCGCGCTTGCCGCTGTCGTACTCGTGGATGTTCTTGCCTTCGCCGAGGCGCTTCAGGAACGACTCGAGGTCCTCGCGGCCGTCGGTGTAGGCGTACCCGCTCCGCTGGACGCCTGGCAGGAACGCGCCGAACAGCGCGAAGTGGTGGCCGCCGAGCGAGACGACGAGCAGCCGCGGCTGGACGTTCGTGCGGAGCGCGATCGTCGCGACGACCGGCCCCTCGAGCAGCTCGATCGGCTTTTGGAGCAGGAGCTTCAGCGCGCGCTGGTCGCGGCGCTCGATCAGGTCTTCCAGCTCGCCCGCGCTCCTGCTCGGCTCGAGCCCGGTGACGTCGCCCGCGTTGCTCGACACGGCGAGGTGCCACGCGTCGTCGCCGCGATTCGACGCGGACGACTGGAACCGCGACCACGCCGGCGGGACCACGCCGCCGAAGTCGTAGTGCAGCCGCACGCGCTGGTCGAGCAGCCGCGTCTCGTCCGCTCCGAAGATGCGCTCGAAGTCGTCCTGCGTGCCGCTCGGCGCGCCCGCCTGGAGCTGCCGCGCGATCTCGCGCAGCTCGACGGCGCGCCTCTGGACGGCCGCCACGCTCGAGTACGCGTCGAGCAGCGTGGCGATCGCGCGCTCGACCGTGGGGTCGCGCTTCGCGACGCGGTCGGGCGTGACCACCTCGAGCAAGCGCTCCGCCTCCGCCTCCATCTGCGAGCTCGAGCGCGCGATCCGCTCCTCGACGACCGCGATCCGGCGCGCGAGGTCCTCGCGCAGCGCGCGGTCGCGCGCGCCGTTCGGCAGCGGCCCCGACTCGAGCACCTCCTTCGCGCGCGCCTGCTGGCCCTCGCGGTAGAGGAAGAGCGCGCGCAGCAGGCGGTCGGCCTCGGAGCGCTGTTGGTCGAGCCCCGCGAGCTTCTCGACGTCGATCGGGTGCAGCGTGCGCAGGAAGAGGTGCTTCTCTTCGCCCTCGGGGCCGCCGATCGCGACGAGGTGGAAGCCGCTCGCGAGCGGGTCCGGGCCCGCGTCCACCACGCCCTTGCGACCGATGTTGCTGCCCGGGTCGATGCGAATCGTGCGCTGCTCGCCATCCGCCGCGCGCACGCCCTCCGCCGCGCGCTCGAGCAGCGCACCGAGCCGCTCCGCCTCGTCGCGGCGGACGGCGAGGTACTCGCCGAAGCGCTCGCGCCACGGCGACTCGCCGGCGCTCGCGAGCCACAGCTCGAGCTCCGCCGCGATCCGCTCCCACTCGCGCAGCGCGCCCTCGTAGTCGCGCGCGCGCCACAAGGCCCCGCAGCGCGCCTCGTCGAGGATGCTCGCGAACGCGTCCAGCACGTCGAAGCCCTTGCTGGCCTCGGCCTCGAGCAGGTCGGCCTCGACCGTCGCGAGGTCGCTCGCCTGGCGCCCGAGCTCCGCGAGCGCCTCCGAGCGCAGGTCCTCGATGTCGAACTGCTCGGCGAGCACGTCGCGCCGCGTGAGCTCCGCCGCCCACAGCTCCTCGAGCTCCTCGGGTGCCCGCCGGACGAGGGAGCGAGCGAAGAGCCGCTCGCGCAGCTCCAACGCCGCCTTCATCACCCACTCGTGCAGCGAGCTGTCGACGACGACCCACTGGTCGTCGACCTGAGCGCGCCGCTTCGCGAGGCGCTCGCGCACGACCGCAGCGACCGCGCCGAGCTCCGCGGGCGGCAGGCCGCCGACGTCGACCTCGCCCTCGGTGAGCACTTCCTCGGCGTCGCGCACGAGCTCTTTGCGCGCGTCGCGCCAGCGGCGCTCCTCGACGAGCCGCTCGACGCGCGGCAGGAGCTCCGCCTCGAGGTGCGCCTCGGCCGCGCGGATCGCGTCGCGCTTCGCCCGCTCGATCGCGTCCGCGACCTCGACCTTCTTCCTCTCGAGCCACGTCGCGAACGGGACGCCCAGGTGCGCCAGCGTGTAGCCCGTCGTCTCGCGCAGCTTCGCCTCGAGCTCGCCGCCCAGCACGTCCTGTGCGCGCTGGTAGTCGCCCTCGACGAGCAGCACGCCGAGCTCGAGCTCCGCCTGCTTCTTCACGCGCGCGAGCTGCTCCTCGAGCCGCGCGCGCAGCTCCTCGCGCAGCGCGTTCCAGCGCAGCTCGTGCTCGAGGGGCACCGGATTGATGTCCTTGATCGCCTGCAGCAGCGTCGCGACGTCGGCGCCCTCCTCGCGCAGCGCCTCGATCTGGTCGAGCGGCGCGTAGGTCGCGACGGACTCCTCGCTCGACCAAGGCTGCGTCGCCAGGAGCCAGATCGACAGCCCGAGCAGGAGCGCGGCCGCGGGCACGACCACCCACGGCACCCACCCCGGCAGGCGGCCCTCGACGGGCTCGAGCATCGCCGCGCGCACCTTCGGCTTGCGCCGCTCGCGGACGCGCTCGAGGTCGGCGAGCAGCTCGGCCGGCGTGCGGTAGCGCCGCGACGCGTCGCGCGACAGGCACTTGCGCAGGACGAGCACGATGCCGCGCGACAGGTCGGGCTCGAGCCGGTGCGGGTCGGGGATCGGCGCGTAGAGCACGCCGCTGAGCACCTCGGCGGTGTTCTCGCCGAGGAACGGCGGCCGGCCGCAGAGCGCGTGGAAGAGCGTCGCGCCGAACGACCAGATGTCGCTGCGCACGTCGGCGGCGGCGGGGTCGCGCGCCTGCTCGGGGCTGATGTAGACCGGCGTGCCGAGCGTGCCGTCGGTCGTCGTCAGCAGCGGGTCGTCGTCGGCGAACGCGAGGCCGAGGTCCGCGAGGCGCGCTCCGCCGGCTCGATCGATCAGGATGTTGCCCGGCTTGATGTCGCGGTGGACGACGCCGTGCTCCCACGTGTGGACGAGCGCCTCGCACAGCGGGATGAACAGGCGCAACGCCTCGCGCTCGGACAGGCGGCCCTCCTGGCGCAGCCGCAGCGCCAGCGACGGCCCATCGACGAGCTCCATCGCGTACCACCAGATCCCTTCGATCTGGCCCATGTCGATCGCCGAGACGATGTGCGGGTGCGCGAGGCGCGCGGTCGTGCGCGCCTCGCGCTGGAGCCGGCGGACGACGCGCTTGCGGCCGGCGAGCTCCGCGTGCAGGACCTTGAGCGCGACCTCGCGGTCGACGGCGAGCTGGCGCGCGCGGTAGACGACGCCGGTCGAGCCGCGTCCGATGATCGACTCGAGGCGGTAGCCGGGGATCACCGGGTGCTGTCCGCTCGCCCGGCGGACCGGTCTCACCGGGTCCGGAACCACTGCCTCCACTCCTGGTCGGCCTCGTGGAAGCCCATCCCGGTCGCGGCCCGGAACGCGGCGTCGTAGACCGCCTGCCGCTTCGTCCCCTCGAGCAGGTTCCGCTCGGGGGCCGGCGGCGCGCCCTTGCGCAGCTCGTCGTGGAAGCGCCCGAGCGCGGCCTCGCCGCGCTGCTCGACCCACTCGAGGATGCCCATGCCGGCGGCGACGTCGATCATCTCGAGGTTGTGCAGCTCGAGCTGCGCGAGCTTGTCGAACGCCAGGACGGTCCCGGTCGCGAGCCCGTCGAGCAGGAACGCGCGCCATTCGCCGTCGCGCATCCGCGCGGGGTCCATGTCGCCCTCGCGCCGCCCCGCGCTCGTGCCGCCGCTCGACATGAGGTTCGAGCGGCAGAAGACGCGGTTGAGCCCGTGCACGCGGAACTCGATCAGGGCGGCGAGCGCCTCCTCGTACCACACCGGCAGGAGGCGGCCGTCGTAGTCGAGCGAGCCGACGAGCAAGTGGCCCCAGTGGTGGTACGTGTGGCCGTACAGGTCCTGCTCGCCGCGGTGCCACTGGCGCGCAACCGAGAGCGGGTACGGATCGACCCAGAAGTAGCCGTGCGCATTGCGCGCCGCCTGGCTCCAGCCCTCGTAGAGCGTATCGGTCGTCGCGGCGAACTCTTCGAGCGTCGCGAGGTACGGCGCGTCGGCCACGCCGAAGACGTAGAGCTCGGGGAGATCGCCGCCGAAGAGCCCGAGCCCCGGCTCGACCCCGTACAGCGCGTCGAACGCCTGGCGGCCGGTCCGAGCGCCCTTCGACAGGAGCTCGAGCGCCGTCATCGGCACCGGCCCGCCGATGAGCGCGACGTCGTCGGCGACGACCTGGAACGGCATGCCGGCCGCCTTGCCCGCCGCGTCGGCGCGCCGGCGCGCGACCCCCTCGCTGCGCGCGATCCACCCGTCGCCGTGCGGCAGATAGCCCTGGAGCCGCATCGACTCCTCGAGCGTCATCCAGCGCCCCTCGTACTGGACGAGCCCCCGCTCGAGCTTGTCCTTCTCGTCGGGCGTGACCCAGCGGTCCTTCCAGCGCACGAGCCCCCGCGCGTGCATCTCCGCCTCGCGGTCGGCCGCCTGGCGCCGATCGCGCTCCTCGGGCGTCATCCACTCGCCCTGGTAGAGCACGTGCCCGAGCTCCTTGCGCGACGCAGCGTGCTGGGAATCGACCTCGATCGCCCGCTCGAAGAGCTTCTTCGCCTTGACCCGCATCCCGTTCTCGCGGCACCAGAGGGCGAGGGCGTGGAAGTCGTCGGCCGTCTCGCTGGCCGCGAGCTTCTCCTCGTAGATCTGCTCCCGCGTCTTCTTGTAGACGATGTCCACGACCTTGGAACGTGGGAACGTCAGCTTGGCGAGGCCGGTGTCGAGAACGACCTCCTTCGAATTCGCTTCGAGGACGATCCCCTCGATCTCGCGGCCGTCGTCGAGCACGACCACGTCGGCGCCGGCCGGGCCGGCCAGGACCAGGAGCAGGGCGAGGCGGGCGAGGTGCAGGATGGCGGTGCTCTTCATCGTCGCGCCCCATGCTACCCCCTGGCCCCGGCCGAGCTACGCCGGGTGCCGCCGGAGCCGGTCCATACGCTCGTCAGCCCTCGTCGTCGTCGCTGGACGCCAGCCCGTACTTGTCGAGCTTGCGCTGGAGCGCGAACCGGCTGATCCCCAGCTCGGCTGCCGCCCGGCTCTTGTTGTCGCCCTGGCGCGTCAGGGCGCCCTCGATCGCCCGGCACTCGAAGCGCGCGACCGCCGCCCGCAGATCCCCGCCGACCTCGACCGTCGGATCGGCCAGCTCGGCTCCGCCGCTGCGGGCGCTCGCGAGGATCGGGTCCGACAGCAGTGCCGAGGTGACCTGCTCCCCCGCCATGACGACGAGGCGCCGCATCTCGTTCTCGAGCTCGCGCACGTTGCCGGGCCAGTCGTACGAGACCAGCGTCGCGAGCGCCTCGTGCGTCAGGATCGGTGCCGTGCGGCCGGCCTCGCGGGCGGCGCGCGCGAGCATCGTCTCGGCGAGCAGCGGGATGTCCTCGCGGCGCTCGCGCAAGGGCGGGAGCGAGACGGTCAGCACGTTGACGCGGTAGTACAGGTCCTCGCGGAACTCGCCTTTGCGCACCATCTCCTCGAGGTCGCGGTGGCTCGCCGCGAGCAGGCGCACGTCGACCTTGACCGTGTGGTCCGAGCCGAGCGGACGCACCTCGTCCTCCTGCAGCACGCGCAAGAGCTTCTTCTGCATCTCGACGCTCATGTCCCCGATCTCGTCGAGGAAGAGCGTGCCGCCCGCCGCCTGCTCGAACAGGCCCTTCTTGGTGCGGTCGGCGCCGGTGAACGCGCCGCGCGTGTAGCCGAACAGCTCGGACTCGAGCAGCGAGTCGGGCAGCGCCGCGCAGTTCTCGCTGACGAACGGCTTGTCCTTGCGGACGCCGTTGAAGTGGATCGCGCGCGCGATCAGCTCCTTGCCCGTGCCGCTGTCGCCGTGGATCAGGACCGGCAGGTCGGACTCGATGATGCGGTCGAGCTGGTGGAACACGGTGCGCATCCCGTCGCTCGCGCCGACGATCTGGCTGTAGTCGTAGCGGCCGCGCTCGCGCTCGAGCTCCGCGCGCACGACGGCGAGCTCCTGATCGCGGTCGCGCACCTTCCGGCCGAGCTGCTCGTTGAGGCGCGCGATCTGAGCACGCGACTCGACGAGCTTGTGGTTCTGCTTGACGATCTCGGCGAGCGCGCGCGCGTTGCGGATCGCGATCGCGGCCTGCGCGGCGAACAGCTCGACGAGATCGAGGTCGTCCTCGGTGAACGCGCCCTGCTGCAGCCGGTTGTCGAGGTAGAGCACGGCGTCGACCGAGCCGCCGATCTCGACGGGCAGGCACATCACCGAGCGCAGGCGCAGGTCCTCGACGCTCGCCATGCCCTTGAAGCGGTCGTCGCGGCCGGCATCGACGGTGAGCACCGGCCGGCCCACGCGCACGACCTGGTTCGCGATGCCCATCGACAGACGCGAGCTCGGCACCGGGATGTCCGAGTGGTCGAAGTTGCGCGCGACGCGCACGCGCATCGCGCTCGCGTCGCGCGCCGTGTTGCGCGCGACCGCGGCTGCGGCCCGGTCCGCGGCGTCGCGCTCGCCCGGCTCCTCGGCGAGCAGGAGGAAGCCGCGCTCGGCGCCGACCAGCGACACGGCCGAATCGACGATCAGGCGCAGGAGCGCCATCAGCTCGGTCTCGCGCACGAGCCGGCGCGTGATCTGGGCGAACACGCGCAGGTTCTCGCGCTCGCGCAGCGCCTCGCCGGTCTGCGTCGCGAGCGCGACCGAGCCGAAGCCGCTCGTCGCGTCGCGCCCGCCGGCGCGCGTGTCGCCGTTCTGCGCCGCCGCGCCGCCCGCCTCCGCCTCCTCCGGCTCGGGATCGATGCGCTGCGTGTCGCCCGGCCCCGGCTCGGAGCCGGGGATCTCGAGCTGGATCCGCGCGTTGCCGACGCGCAGCTCGTCCCCGGGGCGCAGGCTGTGGCGCCGCACGCGCTCCCCGTTGATCATCGTGCCGTTCGCGGCGCCCAGGTCGATCACCCAGGGCCCCTCCGGGCCGACCTCGATGCGGCAGTGGTTGCGCGAGACGAGCTTGTCGGAGAGCCGGATGTCGTTGTCGAGTGCCCGCCCGATGCGGATGACGGCGCGATCGAAGTGCAGGACCGAGCGCGTTCCGGACTCGACGACGATGACCTTCATGGGAGGCGCGCCCGGCGGCGCGAGTTAGAATCCGTCGCCCTGCGAGCGGGCTTGCGGTCGAGCGCAGCGGGACCTGTGTGGAACCGCACATCGGCATCTTCTAACCGCTGGCGCCGTTCGGTAACCGCACACCTGCCCTCGATTCCCCCGCGGGGGTCTCCCGAACCCAGGCGATGAGCCCTAAATCCTGGTACGACAAAGGGTTGCGCTTCGAGTGCACCCAGTGCGGCAACTGCTGCACGAACCACGGGGACTACACCTACGTGTACCTGGCGGAGGCCGACGTCGAGGCGATCGCGGCTCACCTGGGGCTCTCGCGCCGCAGCTTCCTCGCGCGCTATTGCACCCGCGAGGACGGCTTCGTGTCCCTGCGGATGGACGCGCCGGCCTGCCCGTTCCTCGGCGCCGACCGGCGCTGCGCGATCTATCCCGTACGCCCCAAGCAGTGCGCGACCTGGCCGTTCTGGCGCGAGAACCTCGACGACAAGGCGACGTGGGACGGGCCCGTCCGCGACTGCTGCCCCGGCATCGGCCGCGGCGAGCTGCGCTCCGCGCAGGAGATCGACCGCATCGCCGAGGAGACCGAGCGCTGGTACGAGGATTGAGCGCGGCGCCCGCTCCGCTGCGCCCCACGCTGGAGACGCGCTCGTTCACGCGCGACGGGCGCCGTTTCATCGCCGTCCGCGACCGGCTCGGCCTGGCGCGCAGCCGCGAGCCCTTCGTCGTCCCGCTCGAGCTGTGGCGCGTCGCGGAGCGGTTCGACGGCGCGCGCGATCCCGCCGCGCTCGCGCACGACCTCGCCGCACCGCTGAGCGCAGGCGCTGGCGATGGTAGCGCCGCCGTCGGCGAGGAGACGGTCCGCAAGGTCGCTCGGCTGTTCGCGCACGAGCGCCTGCTCGCCGACCGCGCGTTCGCGCGCGAGCGCGCCCTGGCGGCCGCGGAGTACCGCGCGCTGTCCGAGCGAGCGCCGATCGGCGCGGGGGTCGACTACGACGGCGACCCGGTCTCGCTGCGGATCCTCGTGGGAGGCCTCGTCGCGAACGACTGGGACCTCGAGACGCCGCCGGGGCTCGCGGCCGCCTGGGCGCCCGCGACCGACGTCGGCCGCGCCGGCCCGCTGTACGCCCGCGCGTACGCGTCGCTGCGCCACCAGGCGTCGCGCTTCGCGCGCGTCGTCGTGCTCGGCGCGTATCCCGCGCCGCTCGAGCGCACGCTCGTCGTCTCCGCGCGCCCGCTCGCGACGCCGCTCGGCACGAGCGCACACGACGCCGAGGCGTTCGCCGCGCTCGCGCTCGACCCCGGCGACGACGAGCTCGCGCACCGCGACGCGCTCGTGCTCGAGCGCCAGGCGCTGTTCCTGCGCGTCCTGTGCCCGCGCCTGGCGTGCCTGTTCGCGCTCGTCGGCGCGCCCGACGGCGCGCTCGACGAGCCCGCCGAGCATCCCGGCGTGCGGAGCGCGCTCGCGGCGCTCGAGCGCGTCCGCGCCCTCCCGGGCGAGACCCTGCTCGTCGTCGCGTCCGACGGCGTGCACGTCGCCACCGACGAGCACGAGCCCGGCCCCGGCCCGGCCGCCGCGCGCGCGATCCGCGACGCCGACCGCGCCGCCGCCGACCGCGCCGCCGAGCTCGACCCCGCGGGCTTCTGGCGCGCCGCGTGGAGCGGGGCGCCCGAGCCGCGCGCGCGCAGCCCGCTCGCGCTCTGGCTCGCGCTGCGCCTGCTCGAGAGCGCCGGCGGCGCGCAGGGCACGGTGCTCGGCTACCGCCAGATCCGCTCGAACACCGAGCTCATCACGGCGACCGCGATGGTCTTCTACCGCGGCAGCGCCGGCGGACCGCCGATTCAGCGCCCGACGTAGCGCGGCTTGCGCTTCTCGGCGAACGCCGCGAGCGCCTCGAGCCGGTCCTCGGTCGTGAGCGTGCGCGCGTAGCAGCGCGCCTCGAGCTCCAGCGCCTCGGCGAGCGGCAGCTCGAAGCCGCCGTCGATCGCGGCCTTGGCCGCGCGCACGGCGACCGGTCCGTTGTCGGCGATCGTGCGCGCGAGCTCGAGCGCGCGCTCGCGCAGGAGCTCGGCCGGCACGACCTCGTGGACGAGCCCGATGCGCTCGGCCTGCGCCGCGTCGACGCGCCGGCCGGTGAGGATCAGCTCCTTCGCGCGCGCCTTGCCGATCAGCCGCGGGAGCCGCTGCGTGCCGCCCGCGCCGGGGATGATCGCGAGCGAGACCTCGGTCAGCCCGAGCTGCGCGTGCACCGACGCGATGCGCAGGTCGCACGCGAGCAGGAGCTCGGTCCCGCCCCCGAACGCGAACCCGTTGACGACGCCGATCGTCGGCTGCGGCAGCGCCTCGACGTCGTCCATCGTGCGCCGGATGTTGCGCACGAAGTCGGGCACGCGCTCCGCGGGCATCGTCTTGCGCTCCTTCAGATCCGCGCCCGCGCAGAACGCCCGCTCGCCCGCCCCCGTGATCAGCACGCACCGGATCGAGAGATCCTCGCGCAGCT
The DNA here is from genome assembly GCA_964528575.1 of uncultured Planctomycetaceae bacterium. GTDB lineage: Bacteria > Planctomycetota > UBA1135 > UBA1135 > CAZGTQ01. The sequence continues at coordinate 13,820 of CAZGTQ010000118.1, forward strand.
CCTCGCACAGCGTCCGCAGCCGCCGCAGGGTCGGGAACGAGAGGCAGTTCATCACCTCGGGCCGCTCGATCGTCAGCCAGACGACGTCCCCGTCCCGCACGCACGACACGAGCTCGGGAACGTCGGGAACGCCGGGGGGGAACTCGTCGGCAACGGCCATGGCGCAATCCGCAGGAGCCAGGCGCCCGCGCGGGCGCAGTCGAGGCGAACGCAGGAGGCGACTCTAGCGGCGAGGAGCAGCGCGTCCACCGCCGCGCCTCGAACCCGCCGCGCGTACGCGGCGTGCTCCGCGCCTCGATCCCGCCGCGCTGCGTCAGCCTCCCACGAGCTCGGCCGCGGCCGCGACGACGCGCTCGGGCGCGACCCGGCGCATGCAGGCGTGCTCCGCGGCGCCCACGAGCGGACAGCGCTCCAGGTGGCACGGGCCGCATTCGACCGGCTCCCGCACCAGACGCACGTCCTCGAGCGGCGCGGCCGTGTGGCGCGGATCGGTGGGGCCGCACACGACGACGACCGGCGCGCCCGCGGCCGAGGCGACGTGGCGCGGGCCGCTGTCGGCCGTGACGACGAGCGTGGCGCGCGCGCAGGCGGCGACGAGGCCGGCGAGGTCGAGCACCGGGTCGGCCGCCGCGACCGGCTCCGCGCCGGCGGCGAGCGCGGCGACCGCGGCGACGCGCTCCTCCTCGCCCGGGCCCGCGACGAGCAGGCTGCGCAGGCCGAGCCGCGCGCGCACGCCGCGCGCGACCTGCGCCCACGCATCGGCTGACCAGCTCTTCGCCGAGCCGCGGCGGCCGCCGACGTTGAGCAGCGCGAAGCGCTCGAGGCCCGCCGCCTCGAGGCGCGCGGCGAGGGTGCGCGCCGCCGCCGGCTGCGGCGCGAGCCGCGGGCGCGGGTCGCGCACCGCGACGCCCGCGAGCTGGACGAGATCGATGCAATCGGCGACGAACGGGCGCGGCAGCGGCCGCGGCCAACGGCCGCGCACGCCCAGGCCGAGCGGCACTCCCCCGCGCTCGCGCGCCGGCGCCGCGCTCTGGGTGAGCAGCGGCGCCCGCCCGTCGCGCGCCCAGCCGATGCGGCGCGCGATGGGCGCGCGCCACGCGGTCCACGCGCTGCGCCAGGACCCGGTGAAGAGCACCGCGGTGGCGTGCCCGCGCCACGCGCTGGCGCGCTCGCCGCAGCGGCCCTCGTGCGGGATCCGCCGCGCGAGCTCGAAACGGCCGTCGAGGACGCCGAGCAGGTGCGCGGGGCCCGCGATCGAGAGCCGCTCGCCCGCGCGCTCGTACAAGGCGCGCACCGCCGGCTCCGCCTGCACGAGATCGCCGAGCCAGGACGGCACGCGCACGAGGACGCGCTCCGCGCTCACGCGAGCAACGCCTCGGCGGCCGCGACGACTCGCTCCGGCTCGATCTCGCGCATGCAGCGGTGGTGCTCGAGCGGACACGCGCGGCGCAGGCACGGCGCGCATTCGAGCCCCTCGCGGCGCACGATCGTGCAGCGCTCGAGCGAGCTCGCGGTCAGCTCGGGGAAGTTGGGCCCCATCACCGACACGCACGGCACGTCGAAGGCCGCGGCGTACCAGCGCGGGCCCGAGTCGCCGACGAGCAGGAGCCGCGCGTCCGCGACGAGCGCCTTGAGCGTCGCGAGCCCGCCGGCCGCATCGGCGAGCGCGACCGCGCCCGTGCGCGTCCCGGCGGCGACCGCGCGCACGAGCGCCTGCTCGCCCGGGCCGCCGGTGACCACGCTGCGCAGGCCGCGCCGCTCGAACAGCCCGTCGAGGGCGGCCGCGAAGTGCTCCGGCGGCCACAGCTTGGCCGCGCCGAACGCCGCGCCGGGGCAGCACAGCGCGTACGGCGCTCCCGGCTCGAGCCCGGCCTCCTCGAGCCGGCGCGCGGCGTCGCTCCGGGACGCCGCGCCGACGCTCAGGCGCGGGTGCAGATCGCGCGGGAGCACGCCGACCAGCCCCGCGACGTCACGCTGCAGGTGCGCGGTCGCGATCGGCACCCGCCGGCCGTCGCGCGTCGGCGGGACGACCGCGTGCGTCAAGAGGTGCCGGCGCGCGCCGATCGCCGCTCCGGCGCGGATCGGGACACGCGCTCGGAACGCGCGCCATGCGGCACCGAACGAGCTCGACAGGAGCAGCGCGGCGCGCGGGCGCAGGCGGGCGAGCGCGGCGGACTCGTCGCCGCGGCGCGCGAGCGGGACGAGGTGCGGCTCGAGCGGCCCGTCGCGCAGCACGTCCGCGAGGTGCCCGCGCAGCGCGATCGCGACGCGGTCGAAGCCCGGCGCGGTGAGCGCCGCCTCGAGCACCGGCGTCGCCATGACGAGGTCGCCGACCCAGTTGGGCGCGCGCACGACGAGCGTGTCGGGCACCGCGCTCATCCGACGTCGGGCACCTCGGGCCGGCCCGGGTCGGACCAACGCGGCTCGTGGGCGGCGAAGCGGCGCTGCTTGCGGACGATCCGGCGCGCCCACCCGCGCCGGTCCGCGCGATTGCGGCCCGTGCGCTCGAGCCAGCGGTCGAGGAAGCGCATGCGCTCGCTCGCTCCGACGCTCGGCGGCAGCGCGTGCAGGAGCGCGGCGAGGTCCTTGACGAGCCAACGCCGGCGCGGGCGCGGCTCCCGGCGCGCGCGCCCGACGTCGAGCAGGACGAGCGTGCCGCCGCGCTCGACGACGACGTGGTGGACGTAGAGATCGCGGTGGTACCAGCCGTGTCCGTGCAGCGCGACGACCAGCGCCAGCAGCGTCTCGGCGAGATCGTCGCGCTCGGCCCGGCCGGCGCGAGCGAGCCGCTGGCGCAGCGTCTCGTCGTGCTCGACGTACTCCATGACGGCGGCGCTCCGCTCCCGGCCACCCGAGCCGGTCTCGAGCCACGCCAGCGGGCGCGGGACCGCGACCCCGTCGGAGAGCAGCGCGGCGAGGTTCTCGCACTCGCGCCGGCCGGGCGAGCGCGGAGCGCGGCCGCGCAGCCGCTCGTACCAGCGCTCGCGCCGCGCGTCGCCCTCGGCGCGCTTGACGACGAGGCGCGCGCCGCCGGGGGCCTGGACGAGGAACGTCTCGCGCCGGGGCATGCGCCGCAGCCACAGTGCCGGCTCGTGCGCGAGCAGCGCGGCGCCCAGCGCGGTCTCGTCGGCCGCGCCGAACGCGGCGAGGAGCGCGGCGCGCCGGCCCGGGTCGAGCCACGAGCGGAACGCCCCTGCGCCGGGGGTCGCGCCCGCGGGCGCTCGGGTTCGAAGGACGGGCGGCGCCATGGGGCGCGACGTCCCCGCGCCGGGCGAGGACGGTCGGCGGTCGATCCCAACGCGGACCCGCGGCCGAGTCAACCGCGCGAATTTTCGCAAGCGCAGGGTTCCCCGGCGCCCGGGCGAGCTATCGAATGAAGGGCTCCCGCGGCGCGCCGTGCGCGACGTGGGTGCGACCCGGCCCCCAAACCCCGGCCTCCCCCTCTTCGGCCCATCCCCTACGGACCGGCCCGCGCCAGACGCGCGTCGGCTCCCACACCATGTCCACCGGAAGTGCGGTGGCGAGCGAACGCTCGCTGCAGGACGAGTTCAATCCGTTCCGGGCGATGGCGGACCGCTTCGACGTGGCCGCCGACATCCTCGCGCTCGAGCCCGGCGTCAAGGAAGTGCTGCGCAACCCCGATCGCGAGCTCTCGGTCGCGATCCCCGTCGTGATGGACGACGGCGCCCTGCGGCTCTTCAAGGGGTTCCGGGTGCAGCACAACTTCCTACGCGGCCCGTGCAAGGGCGGCATCCGCTTCGCGCCCGACGTCTCGATCGACGAAGTGCGCGCGCTGGCCGCGTGGATGACGTGGAAGTGCTCGGTCGTCGGCATCCCGTTCGGCGGCGCGAAGGGCGGCGTGATCTGCGACCCGCGCGAGCTGTCGGAGCGCGAGCTCGAGGGCATCACGCGCCGCTACACGGTCGCGATCATGGACATCCTCGGTCCGGACCGCGACGT
>CAZGTQ010000119.1:0-5222 GCA_964528575.1 uncultured Planctomycetaceae bacterium
CGATGCGCGCGTCGCCTCCGATGCGCACGCGCGTCGTCTCGCCCGCGACCACTGTCGCGACCGCGTGCGCTCGGTCGGCGACGAGCCCGTAACGGCCGGGCGCGAGCGAGTCGAGCTGGAAGCGCCCCTTTCCGTCGGCGAACGCAGCCGATCGGTGCTCGACGTCGATGCCCCTCACCCACACGGTGCTGCCGTAGGCGGGCTCGCCGCTCTCGTCGACGATGGTGCCCTCGATCGCCCCGCCCTTCGCGACGACGATCTCGACCCCGGTGCGCTCGTCGCCGGGTTCCACGAGGAGCTCGACGACTCCGGAAGGCGCGTAGCCCGCGCCCTCGGCCGACACGCGCACCACGCGCGCGCTCACGCCACCGACCTTGAACTCGCCGCGCTTGTTCGTGCTATCGGACCACGCGCTGCGCATGCGTTCCCTGTCCAGGGACGCGCACGTGACGGTCACGCCCCGAATCGGCGCTCCGGCGCCGTCGACGACGCGGCCCGCGACGGTCGCGGTGCGCGTGCACACGAGCTCGAGGTCGACCTTTTCCGCGAGCGAGACGTCGACAGGAGGCGGGTCGACGTAGAGCGGCGCGCGCACGGACACGAGCCACGCTCCGCCGGCGAGACCCGCGAGCTCGAAGGCTCCGTTCTCGTCCCGAAACTTACGCGCAACGGGCTCGCCCGCGGCCGGAGTCGCGGTGATGGTGAAGCGCTCGATCGGCGCACCCACGTCGTCGACGACGCGCCCGCGCACGACGCCGCCCGGGTCGAGCGTGAGCACGAGCTCGGGCGACGGCGGCGCGCTCGTCGCGCTCGCGGTCCACGCAGGCGAGTCCTCGTTCGCGCTCGGCGGGCGCGCGCTGGCGCGCACGTGGTACGTGCCCGCCGGCAGGCCGCCGACTCGGAACGCACCCGTCTCGTCGACGACCGCCTTGATCGTGACGCGCTTCTCGAAGGCCGCGACCTGCGCCGTCTCCACCTCGACGTCCGCCTGCAGCGCAGGCGTCCCGTCCGGCCAGCGCACGACGCCGACGATCGCCGGGTCGCCACCGACGACGAGCACGACGTCCGTGCGCTCGTCGCCGTCCGCGAGCGTGCCGAGGTCGAGCTCTGCGGGCGGCGCGCCCGCAACCGTCGCGACGAGCTTCGCCGGCCCCGGCGTGACGGCGCGCAGCACGAACTCGCCGGCGGCATCCGTCGCCGCTCTCCGCTCGCGCACCACGATCTCGGCGCCCAGGAGGGGCTCTCCGCGCGCGCCGACGACGCGGCCGTGCACCTGCGCGCCGCGGACGAACCACAGACCGAGCGAGAGCGTCTCGCCGGGCCGCACGACGAGCGCTTCGCGGCGCGACACGGCCCAACCGTCGACGTCGCACTCGAGCTCGTACACGAGCGACGGCGGCAGCCCGCCGAAGTCGAAGCGCAGGCGCGGATCTTCGACGATCGTGCTGCGCTCCTCGAACGTCGTTTGCTCCATCGAGCCCGCGCGCGGACGGCCGCGGATCACGACCTTCGCGCCGGCGAAGTCCGCCGCCGTCTCGGGCGTCGCGTTCAGGTGGGCCGCGATCCGCGCGCCGAGCTCGGCGCGGAGCTCGACCGGCTCCACGAGCTCGTCGAGGTCGAGCCGCACGGATCTCTCGAGGTAGAGGTAGCGGGCATCGAGCTGGAGCCGGACGAAGCGCTCGTCGCGCTCGAGCGATAGGCGGAACGTGCCGTCGGCCGAAACGGGTGCGCGCTCCTCGCCGGGGCGCGTCGTGACAAAGGCCTCCTCGTCCGCCGGGACGACCGCGCCGTCGACGGGGACGACGCGCCCGCTCACCCACACCGCGTCCTCGGCCGCTCCGACCACGGATGCAGCGGACTGCGCACGCCGCTCGCTCTCGTGCGCCGCCGTCGGCGCGGGCTCGCTCGACGCGATGAGCTCGACGGACGGAGCGACGGCGCGCCCCGTTCGCTCCACGCCGCTCGAGACGGAGTCCGAGTCACGCTCGCCGCGCGCCAGCACGAGGGCGGCCGCCGCCACGAGCGCCGCGACGAGCGCGATCCCGCCGGCGAGGACGAGCGTGCGCGAGCGGAGCGTCATCGCTCGTCATGCTAACGAGTCAGTCGAAGCGCAGTTCGACCTGGGCTCTCGAGCCGGTGGAGAGCGTCACCCACGCCTCGGTACGGCGGCCATCGAGAGCGAAGCCGCCGACGCGGTAGCGGCCGGCGGGCAGCGGCCCGAGCGAGCGCGGGCGCGCGTGGAAGCGACCCGAGTCGTACGACGGCGCTCCCGGCACGCGCCGGTCGGGCAGCGTCCAGTCGAAGCCGCTCTCGTCGTGCAACGTGACGAGCATCGCGACGGGCGAGCCCGCGGCATCGAGGCTGCGCACGACGAGCCCAGCGGCGGGCCCGACGACGAGCTCGACGTCGTCGCGCTCGGCGCGCGGGAACCCGTGGATGCTGGCGGAGCCGCTCGCGACCTCGCCGGAAACGCACGCGACGAGCTCGTAGGCGCCCTGTGCGAGCCCCTCGAGGCGGAACGCGACGCCGGGTCCCGTCCACACGGAGCGCTCGTCGAGCAGGGCTCCGTCGGCGCGGCGCACGTGCACCGCCGAGTACATCAACGGCGTCCCGTTCTCGTCGACGACGCGGCCGCGGACCGTCGCCGCGAGATCGAGCCGGAAGTCGACGCCGACGGTGCGCTCGCCGTCGCGCACGGTCGCGCGCTGCATCTGCATCCCGCGTTTGGAGCCGGCGGCAGTCACGACGTACTCGCCCGGCGGGAGCGCGCGCGCCGACCACGCGCCGTTCGCGTCCGTCCACAGGTCGGCCCAGGCGCGCGTATGCGGACTCGCGGGCGCGACGGACACGCGCTCGCGGACCGCGGGCCGAGCGAGCTCGTCGAGCACCGTTCCGGCGAGCGATCCGCCCTCGAGCGTGATGTCGTGCTCGTAGGCGCCGACGGCGGGCAGGCGCAAGGCCCGCGACCAGTGCTGCGAGCCGGAGTACACGAGCAGCTCGTGCTCGCCCGCCTCGAGCTCCAGCTCGTACGAGCCCTCGCTGTCGACCGAGCCGAACGCCCTCGGGTTGGCGTCGACGGCGCGGCGGATCTGGATCCGTGCGTCGGTGAGCGGCTCCCCTTCGAGGCGAAGAACGCCGTGCAGGCGCGTCTTCTGGGCGCCGAGCGAGACGTGCACCGTCTCGCCCTTCGACACGACGACGTGCGCGCTGGGACGACGATCGACGACATGGACGTAGGCGTTGCCGCAGGACGCGATCGGCTGCTCCCGGGGCTCGAGGAACAACACGTGAGCGCCGGGTTCGAGCGAGCCGACGCGGAACCGACCGAGCGCGTCGGCAGTCGCACCGCCACCGCCGCCCTCCATCGCGCGCACGACGATGCGGCGGCCCTCGATCGGTCCGCCATCGTCGCTCTGCGCGACGCCTTCGATCACGGCCTCCGGCCGCAAGCGCAGCACGACGTCGCGCTCCTCGCCCGCATCGAGCGGCACGAGGATCGACTCCGAGCGAGCGTAGCCCTCGCTCGACGCCGACAAGCACAACGTCGCCGCGCCCTCCGAGCGCACCTGGAGCTCGCCGCGCCCGTCGGCCCGCCGGCCGCCCGACACGAAGGCGCGCGGCACCGGTTCGCCGTCCGGCCCCACGACGCGTCCGAAGACGCGCGCAACGCGCGCCAGCGTGAACGCGAGACCCGCGCTCTCGGCCGGAACGTCGCACTCGAGCGTTTGCGCCACGAGCGTGTCGCCGGCCTGCACCTCGAGCTCCCAGCGGCCCGGGCGCAGGCCGACGAGCTCGAACGCGCCGTCCTGGAAGTCGTGGAACAGGGAGCCCTTCCCGTCGATCGATCGCGCCGAGACGCGGAACCGATCGACCGGCTCTCCGCGGTCGTCGACGACGCATCCGCTCGCGACGAGGCCCGGATCGAGCGTCAGCTCGACGTCGTCGCCGGCGACGCCGGCGACGGCTCGCGCTCGCCACCACTGGCCCTGCTGCACGCGCACGGCCTTCGGCTCGGTCGGCTGCGCACGCGCACGGAGCGTCAGCCGCCCGTCCGCGACGCCCGCGACCTGGAACCGCCCCGCGGCGTCGGTGTGCGCCTCGAGACTCAGCCGCCGCCCCATCGGCTCGGCCGGCTCGCCGTACACGTCGACGATCGCTGCGACCACGGCGCACCCGTCCGGCCAGCGGACGACGCCGCGCACCGTCGCGCCCGCGCCGAGCGTGAACGCGACGCCGTCGACGTGCTGCCCCAGCGCGAGCGCGCCGAGCTCGACGTCGACCGGCCGGGCCCACGGGACCGACGCCGTCAGCGTCACGTCGCCCGGCTCGACGCCATCGAGAGCGAATGCGCCGCCTTCGTCCGTCTCCGTCTCGCGGCCGCTCGGGATGGCCACGACGTGCGCGCCTTCGAACGGCGCGCCGCGCGCGTCGACGACGACGCCCCGGACGAGCGCTCCGAGGCCCAGCTCGAGCTCGAGCTCCGTCGTCTCGCCCGCGCGCACCGGCGCGGCGGAGTGGCGTTGCGCGCAGCTGCCGGCGTCGGCGGAGACGCTGTAGCCTTCGTAGACCGGCAGCGCGTCGAACGCGAACGTCAGGTCGTCGCTCGTCCGGAGCACGCGCGCGACCAAGTCGCGCAGGACGCCGTCCAGGCCAGGCCGGCGCACGCGCAACCGCACGATCGCTCCGCGCTCCCGGGCGACGCCCTCCGGCAGCACGACCGTGCCGGCGATGCGGGCGCCGAGGAACGGTGTCAGCACGACCGGCTCCTCGGTGACTCCGGGCAAGACCCGCGTCCTGCGCCAGTACACGTAGCGGCCGCTCACCGAGAGATTGCCCGCCTTCGTCCCCGGCGGAAACGCGATGCGGAACGAGCCGCCGGCCTCCGCGACGACCGATTGGAACGCGACGGGACGCCGCTCGAGGAGGTCCTCCGCCCGCAGGGGCCTGACGATGCGCTCGGGATCGAGGATCGCCGTGACCGGGACGCGCTCGTCCGCCGGGGTCCCCGGCGGCAGGTCGACGCGGCCGCGGATGTGGACCGCGTCCGCGTCGGTCTGCGCGGCCGCGGGCGCGGTCAGCGCCACGAGCAGCGCGAGGGAGCTCGCTCGGAGGAGCCACATGCCGGCACAGCGGAACGCGCGGGACCGGCGAACGGTTCAACGAGCGTTTCGCAGCGGCTCCAAGAGCTCGCTCTCCAGGCGGTCGCGGTACAGGACGTTGTA
>CAZGTQ010000120.1:0-3472 GCA_964528575.1 uncultured Planctomycetaceae bacterium
CAGGGAGGTGCCAGGTGCCGCACCTGGCACCTCCCTGTCGCTGAACGACAACAAGGTGTGCGACACCGTATCGAGGCCGGCCCGCGCCGCGAAGAGCTGCGCGGGCCGGCCTCGTCGCGTTCCCGCGACTCGCCGGTCCGCGACTTGCAGGCTGATCTGATTTCCCCTGCTCGGGCCCCGTTCGCAAACGCCGCCGCCCGCCGTGCGTAAGATCCTCGGCGGCCCGCAGAACGTTCTCACCCAGGAGACTCCCATGAAGACCACGCTCCTCGCCGGAGGCGCCGTCCTGCTCCTGCTGTCGCCCGTCCCCGCCCAGAGCGCGAGCGCTCCGCGGGCGACGAGCACAGCCACCTCCCTCGCCCCCGACGACCGGCCCTGGATGGGGCTGTTCCTCGAGACGACGGACGACGGCGTGCGCGTCGACGAGACGATCGATGAGGGCCCCGCGGCCCGCGCGGGCCTGCGCGCGGGCGACCGCGTGGTGTCCGTCGGGGACGCGGCCGTGAGCACCGTCGACGAGATTGCGTCGGTGCTCGCCGGACGCAGTCCGGGCGAGCGGATCGCGCTCGTGCTCGAGCGCGGCGGCGAGCGGGTCGAGGTCGCGTTCGAGCTGGGCCGCCGCGACGCGCCGCGCGTGGCCACCGGCTCGGCGACGTCCACCGGCAGCGCGAAGACCGGCGGCGTGAAGACCGGCACGGCGGCGCGCGCCGCCGGCGAGGGGCCGCGCGTCGTCGCGGCGCCGCCGCTCGGGTCGAGCGCGAGCGGGATGGCGCAAGACGCGCGGAGCGCGGCGGCCGACGACGGCGCCTGGCTCGGCGTGTCCGCCGCCGCCGCCGACGAGCGCGGCGTCGAGGTCACCGAGGTGCGCCCGGGCAGTCCCGCCGCGCGCGCGGGCGTGCGCCCCGGCGACGTCGTCGTGCGCGCCGGCGCGACGTACGTCGACTCGGTCGAGGAGCTCGGCGGGTACCTCTCCGAGAAGTCCCCGGGCGACACGGTCACGCTGCGCATCCGCCGCGGCGACGAGGACGAGCGGCTGCGCGTCGAGCTCGGCAGCAAGCCCGCGACGGACGCGGCGCAGGAGCGCGGCGCAGAGCCTGCTCCGCGGGCCGCGAGCCCCACGTCGCCCACGATCCGCGTCTCGCCCGGCGGCGGACGCACCGACTCGCGCGCCGCCGACGACCGGCCGTGGATCGGCGTCGCGCTCGACGGGAGCGACGCCGGTCTCGTCGTGTCGGACGTGTTCGCCGGCAGCCCGGCCGCGCGCGCTGGGCTGCGCACGGGCGACCGGATCGAGAGCGTCGCCGGCTCGAGCGTCGCGAGCTTCGCCGACCTCGAGACCGCGCTCTCCGCGCAGGCGGCGGGCGACACGGTGAGAGTGCGCCTCGCGCGTGGCGGCGAGACGAAGACGCTGGAGCTCACGCTCGGCCGCCGGCCCGACGACGCCGGTCGCGAATCGCTGCCCGACGCGTTCGAGGACGTCGTCGACGAGCCGCTGATCCAGCTCGAGGAGCTGCTCGCCGACGACCGCGGCTACATGGGCGTCTACCTCGCGGGGAGCGAGCGCGGCGTGCGGATCGACGACGTCGTGTCCGGCGGCCCGGCCGATCGCGCGGGCCTGCGCGCCGGCGACGTGCTCGTGCGCCTGGGAGGCCGCCGCGTCGCGACCGAGGCCGAGGTGCACGAGGCGCTCGCGCCGCTCGTTCCCGGCGACGAGGTCGCGGGCGTCGTCGAGCGCGAGAACGAGCGCGTCGAGTTCCGCCTCGAGCTCGCCCCGCGTCCGCCGGTGATGGCGCAGCCCGCGCCCCCGGCCGACGGCGACGAGGGCGGCCGTCCCACGGACGAGCCCCCGAGCGCGCGCCCGACGCCCGACGGTCGCGGCGGCTACCTCGGCGTCTACCCGGACACCGACGGCGACGGCGTCTTCGTCCAGGGCGTCCTCGCAGGCTCGCCCGCCGAGCGCGCGGGCCTGCGCGTCGGCGACCGCATCCTCGCGATCGGCGTCGACGCGATCCACACGTACGACGACCTGGTCGCGACGCTGGCGCAGAGCCGTCCGGGCGAGCGCGTGACGCTGCGCGTGCGCCGCGACGGCGAGGTCGAGCGCGTTCGCGTGCAGCTCGGCTCGGCGCCCGAGCCGAGCGAGCTCGAACCGGTCGAGCCCATCGAGTCGTCGGAGCCGGGCGAGCCCGCGCCCGAGCCGTTCCGGCCGCGAGCCGCGGGCGGCGCGTACGTCGGCGTGACGCTCGAGTCGAACGACGACGGCGTCGCGATCGCGAGCGTGCTCGACGACACGCCCGCCGCGCGTGCGGGCCTGGAGGCGGGTGATCGGATCGTCCGCGTCGGCGACACGGACGTCGAGAGCGTCGCCGACCTCGGCCGCGCCCTCGCCCGCCGCTCGCCCGGCGAGCGCGTGGTCGTCGTCGTCGAGCGCGGCGACGGCACACGGCGGGTCGAGGTGACGCTCGGCTCGCTTCCGGGCGCCCAGCCGCCTGCCGCGCCGCGCCGCGAGGGCGCGCCGGCCGTCCCGCAAGAGCCGGCGACGCCCGGACGGCCGCAGGCCGCTCCCGCGACCCCCGGCTGGCTCGGCGTGTCGCTGGGGCTCACGGACGGCGGCGTCGTCCTCGCCGAGGTCCTCGAGGGCAGCCCGGCCGAGCGCGCGGGCCTCCAGGCGGGCGATCGAGTGCTCGCGGTGAACGACCAGCCGGTCGAGTCCGTGCAGGCGGTCGTCGGGGCGATCCGCGCGGAACGGCCCGGCCGGCGCGTGTCGTTGCGCATCGAGCGGGACGGCGCGGAGCAGCGCGTGCGCGCGGTGCTCGGCAACCAACCCGAGGAGCTCGCGCCGCCGCCGCCGCCGGGCGCGACGCCGCAAGGCGCTCCGCGCGGCGGGGACGCGCTCCAGCGCCTCGAGCGCATCGAGCAGCGCCTGATGGAGCGCCTCGAGCGGCTCGAGCAGCGTCTGCGCTCGCTCGAGGAGCAGCTCGATCGCCCGGGCGGCTCCGACGAGCGTCAGAGCCGAGTCGAGCGCGCGCCCCAGAGCGAGCGGATGGCCGACGCGCTGGTGCAGGACGTCGCCGAGGCGCTCGCGAGCCTCGAGAGCGGCGACGTGCGCGCGAGGGGAGCGGCGCGCGTGCGCATGGTCGGACCCGACGGCGAGGTCCTGATCGACGAGAGCTTCGAGGACTGGCGCGAGCTGCTCGAGGACACCGGCGCGCGCGACCTCGCCTTCGAGCCGTGGCCGTCCGAGCAGGAGGTCCAGGAGCTCGTCGAGCGGATCGAGGAGCGCGCCGGCGCCGCCGGGGACCTCGGGTCGCGGCTCGGGACCCTGCGCGAGACGTTGCGCGAGCTCGATCGCCGTCTCGAGCGTTTCGAGCGCGCGGCCGAAGACCGCTGAGATACGGAGATACGGTGTCGCACACCTTGTTGTCGTTCAGCGACAGCGAGGTGCCAGGTGCCGCACCTGGCACCTCGCCGG
>CAZGTQ010000121.1:0-4595 GCA_964528575.1 uncultured Planctomycetaceae bacterium
GGCGCACGTGCGCTGGCACCAGTTCGACGGGCCCGACGAGGTGGCGAACGGGCTCGCGCTCTGCGCTCTGCACCACCGCGCGCTCGACCGCGGGCTGATCGGCTTGGACGACCAGCTCGAGCTGCTGGTCTCGGGCAAGGCGGCGGGCTCGCGCGGGCTCACGGAGACGTATCTCGTCTTCGCGGGCCGACCGTTGCGAGAGCCGCACTCGAGCGCGCTCGCGCCCGACCCGGCGCACGCGGCCTGGCACCGGCGTGAGGTGTTCCTCGCGCCGGCGCGGACGGGGTGAGCCGCCCGGCCGGAAACGATTTCAGGGATCGGCCGGGCGCTCCGATAGCTGCGGCATGAACACGTTCGCTCGGCTCGCGCTCGTCCTGGCCCTGATCCTGGTCCCGTCTGCGTGCGGCGGAGCGGCCGACGCGCCGCCCGGGCCCGCCGACGTGGCGCGCGAGTTCATGAGCGCGGCGCGCGACGGGGACGTCGCGGGGCTCGAGGCGCTGCTCACCGCCAAGGCGCTCGCGGGCGCGAAGGGCGGCGGCGACGGCGGGGGCTTCCAGCTCGGCGAGCAGGTCGGGGCGTTCGAGATCGGCGCCGCGCGCGTCGAGGGCGACGAGGCGCGGGTGCCGGTCCAGGCGACGAGCGACGGCCAAGAGCAGGACGTCACCCTCTGCATGCGCCGCGAAGGCGACGCGTGGCGCATCTGGGGCTTCGAGATGGTGCTCGGCGACGAGGCCGCGATGACCATCGACCTCGAGAGCTTCGGCTCCGTGATGGAGCAGATGGCGAGCGAGCTCTCGGGTGCGTTCCAACAGGCGTTCGAGGACGCGGCGCGCGGCGGATCCGACGAAGAGCTCCGCGCGGCGCACGCTCGGTTCGACGCGATCGCGCCGATCGACGCGGCGCGCTACGAGAACGCGTGGAAGATCGACTTGGACGCCGACGGCCGTGCCGCGAGCGACGTGATCGAAGAGCTGCTCGCCGGCACCGAGCTCGCGTTCGAGCGCGACGCGGCGCTCGAGCAGCCGCTCACGCTCGCGCTCCGCGGCGTCTCGCGCATCGAGGCGATCGAGCGCGTCTGCGCCGAGCTCGGCGTGCACGCGGTGTACCCCGACTTCGGCGGCGAGCTCGCGTTCGAGCGCGGCCCGCGGCCGCGGCCGGTCGCGCTCGCCGGGCCGTTCCTCGTCGAAGTCGCTGAGCTCGAAGAGAACGCGCCGCACGCGACCGGCACCGCTTCGCTCGCGGTGCGCGCGCTCGGGCTCGCGCCCGAGGTGCTCGGCTTCCAGACCGAGGTCGTCGAAATGCTCGTGCTCGGGCGCGCAACGGACGCGCGCGGGAACGGCGTTCGCGCCGACGAAGACGTGCGCTGGATGAGCACGCCCGGCGTCGAGGGCGGCTACCTCTCCGACCGCACGTCGATCGACCTGCGCGGGCTCGTGCGCTCGGTCGACTCGATCTCGTTCGAGGGGAGCGTGCGCATCGAGATCCCGACGAGCGTGCGGAGCGCGCGCTGGGAATACGGCGCGACCGCGCCCAAGGACGTCGGCGGGCTGACGCTGTCCGTGCGCGAATGGGGCGATTCGCAGTCGTTCGAGATCACGGGCGCCGACGACTTCGAGTCGTTCCAAGTGCGCGTCGCGGCCTCCGACGCGGCCGGCGAGCCGATCGGAATCCCCTTCACGAGCACGTCGTCGTGGAGCGGAAAGCTCAACGTGAACGTGCAGACGGCCGACGTGCCGCGCGCGATCGAGCTCCGGATCTGCGCGGTCGCCGAGGTCGTCGCGCCGTTCGCTCTGCGCGACGTGCCGCTCGCGCGCGCGTCCGAGCAGCCGGAGCGGATCGAGCCTCTCTCGTTCGACGGCGACGCGCCCCTCGCGGTCGACTTCGTGCGCGTCGTCGAGCGCGGCGACTTTGCGAAGATCGAGCTGCGCGTGCGGAGCGCCGCGAACAAGGACGCGCTCGAGGCGCAGGTAACGTTCGTGTACCTCGACGCCCGCGGGAGCGAGATCGGGAGCTTCGCTCACACGCTCAGCGGCCCGTTCTCGTACGACGGATTCGCGCCGCTCGTCGCCGGCGGCGCGACCGCGACGCAGGAGACCACCGCGTTCTTCATGCCCGCGGAGACGGCGAGCGTGCGCGTGCGCGTGGATGAAGCGTCTTTCATCGACGCGAGCGCGTGGTCGCGCGGCGAGTGAGAAAGACGGTGGCCGATCTCCGGTCGCCGTGGGATGCTGTCCGGGTTCCCCGCCCGTGAGTTCCTTTGGAGACCCAGATCATGCTCCATCTCGTTCCGCTGTTCCTCGGCGCCTCTGCGCTGCTGTCCGCTCCCGCCGTCACCGACGATCTGTGGCACGACAACTTCGACGTGGCCGCGAAGCTCGCCAAGGAGCAGGGCAAGGACCTGCTCGTCGACTTCACGGGCTCGGACTGGTGCGGGTGGTGCATCCGCCTCGACAACGAGGTGTTCTCGAAGGACGAGTTCCGCACGACGGCGGTGCAGGACTACGTGCTGGTCAAGCTCGACTTCCCGCGCGCGGAAGAGGTGAAGGCGAAGGTGCCCAACCCCGAGCGCAACAGCGAGCTGTCGGACAAGTACGGCATCACCGGCTTCCCGACGATCCTCTTGATGTCCGCCGACGGCGATGTGTACGCGAAGACCGGCTACCAGGCCGGCGGACCGGTCAAGTACGTCGAGCACCTCGGCGAGATCCGCACGAGCGGCCGCGCGCAGCTCGTCGCGACGAAGGAAGTGGTCGCCGCGTTCGAGGCGGCGCAGGGCGAGGCGCGCGTCGCCGCGTGGGAGCGGGCGGTCGAGGCGCTGAGCGCGCTCTCGGCGGACTCTCCGTTCGCGTCCCTGCTCGCGGGCCCGGTCCGCTGGGCGCTCGAGCACGACGCGGCCAACGAGAAGGGCATGAAGCTGCGCGCGGTCGAGGCTCTGCTCGAAGCGGGCCAGGGCGACGAGGCGGTGTTGACCGCAGCGCGTGAGCTCGACCCGAACAACGAGAAGGGGCTGCTGGAGCGCGTCGTCAACGCGCAGTTCCAGTCGGTCACCGACGACGAGGGCGCGAAGGCCGCGGTCGCCGAGCTCGGCAAGCTGAACGCGATCGGCTTCAAGAACAAAGAGCTCGCGTTCGACCTGAACGCGACCGCTGCGCAGTGGGCCATGGGCCCGCTGGACGACAAGGAGCTGGCGAAGAAGCACGCCCGCATCGCACTCGACGCCGGCTCGGACAACGAGCGCGCGGTCGAGTGGCTGAAGGGCCTGCTGATCGAGTAGCGCCTCCGTAGCGCCCTCAACGCCGCGCACGAGCTCATGCGCGAGCTCATGGCGGCGACCCGGGCTCGGCGGCCCGGGTCGCCGCGCGCGTTTCCCTCGGGCGTCGGCGAACCGCGCTCGCCTCAGCGGCCGGAGCCCGCCGGCAGGGCCGCGGGGCTCGGGGCCGGCTCGACGAACGTGCGCAGGTCGCCCGCGAGGTCGACGAGCGTCGGCTCGTGCACGTACATCATGTGCCCGGCGGGATAGTTGCGAATCACGACGCGGTCGCGGTCCATCGTGCTGCGCCGCACGTTGTACTCGGCGCCGAAGAACGTCGTCGCGACGTCGTAGAGCCCGCTCCCGATGAACACGCGCAGGTCGGGATTGTCCGCCATGCCGCGCGCGAGCGCCGGCGCCGCGTCGACGTAGCCCTGGAACGCCGCCCACTCCTCGTCGGGCCGCTTCCAGTGCGATCCCGCCTCGCGGCTCATGATCACGTACTCGCGCTCGACGTCCACGCCGAGCGCCGAGCGCAGGTAGCTCTGGAACGCTGCGACGTACGCGCCGCTGATGCCCGAGCCCAGCGGATCGCCGCTCGGCGTCTCGCCGACGTCGTCGGGCTCGGTCCCGACGTAGCGCGTGTCGAGCCGGCCGACGACGAGCCCGCGCTCGCGCAAGAGCTCGCGCCGGAAACGCTCGGTCGACAGCTTCAGGTTCGCGCGCTCGATGTACTCGGGCGAGATGCCGGTGTAGCGGTGCAGCGCGCCGACGACCGCCGCGCGCCGCTCGGGGTCGAGGTCGCGGCCGGCGAAGAGCGCGGGGACGTACTCCTCGGTCACCCACGTGCGCACCTCGTCGAGGAACGCGTCGAGGTCGCTCGGCCGCTCGGGCAACGCGTCGTGGTACCACGCGGTCGCGGCGTACGTCGGCACGACGGTCGCGTACGCCGCGTCGTTCTCCTGGCCGTCGACGATCCCCATGTGGAGCGCGGGCGAGATCAGGATCACGCCGTTCAGCGCGACGGAGTCGAAGCCGCCTTGCAGCTCGCGCACGAGCAGCGGCGCGCGGATGCCGCCGTAGCTCTCGCCGAGCAGGTACTTGGGCGAGCTCCAGCGCTCGTGCTCGGACAGGTAGCGCCGGATGAAGCGCGCGACCGACCGCGCGTCCTCGTCGATGCCCCAGTGGTCCTCGCTCTCGCCCTCGCCGACGACGCGGCTGAGCCCGGTGCCGATCGGATCGACGAACACGAGGTCGCTGACGGCGAGCAGCGTGTGCGGGTTGTCGACGAGCGGGTACGGCGGAGCGCCCGCCGCGAGCCCGTCGCTCGGCACGACGACGCGCT
>CAZGTQ010000122.1:0-3693 GCA_964528575.1 uncultured Planctomycetaceae bacterium
GACGCCGACCCGATCCCGGGCGCGGGCTTCGCGGTGCCGGGGCTCGAGCTCCAGCCGGGCGATCCCGACGGGCTCGCCGGCCGCGTCGAGCTCCCGATGATCGGCGACGAGCTGCGCGAGGACGTCGACGACGTGGCGCTGGGCATGCCGCGCGATCTCGACGCCGACCTGCGCGTCGACGCTTCGGACCACGCGAACGACTACCGCATCCTGCCGGTGCGCGTGCTCGTCGAGTGGCAGGGCCGCAGCGGGCCGCGCCGCTTCGAGCTGTGCACCGCCTTGACGGAGCTGCGCTTCTGATGCGTGCGCACACACGATCCGGCTACACGGTGCTGGAGATCGCCATCGCGGTCGCGCTCCTGTCCATCGTGATGATGAAGGTCACCGTGCTGTTGCGCGAGACCGGCCGCGTGCAGCAGGAGTCGGCGCGTGCGATGACCGTCGAGGACCGCGCGCGGCGCGTGCTCGACCAGATCGCGTACGCGCTGATGGGGACGAACGGGGATACGCTCCTGCCGGCGCTCGGCCCCGATATGGCGACGGACGAGGTGCAGTACGAGTTCAGCCTCGGCGTCGAGGAGGGGGAGGTGGTCTGGAGCGACCCGCACCGGATCGCGTTCTCCGACGACATGCGCTCGGTCGAGTGGTGGCAGGATCCGGGCGGCCCGGGCGAGCGGCGGGTCGTGTGGACGAACATCGTGCGGCCGACGTTCGAGGGCGAAGAGACCAACGGCGCCGACGACAACGACAACGGGCTCGCGGACGAGACCGGGCTGCACTTCCTGATCGACGGCGCGAACGTGACGATCCGGCTCACGCTCGAGCAGATCGACGAGCGGGGCAACACGTACAGGCAGACGGCGGAGACGACCGTCACGTGCCGCAACTTCGCGGGAGGCGGGGCGTGAAGCTCGCTCGTCACGCTGGAGGGTCCGAGTTCGGCGGTGCGATGATCATCGCGCTCGTCGTCGTGCTCGTCGTCACCGGGCTCGGCATGACGTTCCTGCAGCTCAACCTGGCGATCACCGAGCGCGTAGGCCAGTCGGCGCACGACAAGCGCGCGTTCTACATCGCCGAGGCGGGCCTCGCCGAGGCGTACTGGGGCCTCGGCGCCGGCAAGTCCGGCGAGGTCGGCAGCGTCGCGGCGCCGGCGTCGTTCGGCAACGGACTGTTCTGGGTCGAGCGGACCGACGAGGGCGGCGGCGTGCTGCGGCTCGAGAGCACGGGGATGTACGGCCGCGGGCGCGCCACGCTCGCGCTGACCGTGCAGGCGGTCGAGGAGACGGTCGAGCCGCCGAGCGGACTGGTCAGCCTCGGTGGATTCCGCGTGCGAGAGGGCTCGATGATCGACGGCTACGACTCGAGCCTGGGCTCGTACGCCGGACAGATCGTCCCGCTCTCGTTGCCGCCGCACGCCGACGCGGGCGCGGTGATCCGCTCCAACGGCGACGTCATCGTCGAAGGCTCGTTCTTTCGGCCGAGCCACGTGTTCGGCGACGTCATCGCGGGGCCCGGCGACACGGTTTCGACCAGCTTGTTCGGCCGGGTGCACGGCAACACGTCGGCCGCGGACACGCCGATCGAGCTCCCGCCGGTCGAGCTGCCGACGATCGCTCAGACGACCGACCTGGACCACGACGACCTGACCCCGCGCGTCATCGCGGCGGGGGACCACGGTTACACCGAGCTGCGCGTCGGCTCGCACGCCACCGTGATCCTCCAGGGCCCGATGACGCTGCTCGTCGACGAGCTCGAGCTCGACTGGCGCGCTCGCCTGTTGCTCGACGACACGGGCGGCCCGATCCAGATCTTCGTGCGCGACTCGCTCGAGCTGGAGTCCGGCTCGGTGCTCACGTCGCAGACGCAGGATCCCACGTCCGTCACGATCCACGTCGCCGCCGACGACACCGGCAGCGGCGACCGCTCGATCCATCTCGCCGCCGACACCGACTTCCACGGCAGCATCTACGGGCCGCTGGCGAGCGCCTACGTCTCGCGGGACTTCGAGCTGTTCGGCGGGCTCGCCGTCGCGCGCGCGTCGTTGGACGAGAGCGTGCGGATGCACCTCGACACGCAGCTCGCCGTGCAAGGCGGCGTGCGCGAGCCCGAGGTCCTCGCGTGGCGCATCGTCCAGTCGCCCGGCCCCGTCGCCTCGAAGCGGACGGATCCGTGGTCGATCCTGGGCGTGGACGCGGCCTCGGCGAGGTCGCCCGCCGAGTCGCACTCCGCGATCTGGATCCGCGTCACCTGGCTCGCCATCCCGGTCGGCTCGTACGAGGGCTGGGACAACGCCTTCGACGCGACGTCGATCGATGGGGTCGTGCTCACCTACAACGCGTGGACGGGGCCGGACAAGAGCACTCCGCTCAAGACGAGCCTGCTCGGCCTATGAAGCGCGCCGCGGTCCTCGTCGCCGGCGCTCTCGCCGTGGCCCAGGCACTCGCACCCGCGGCGGCGGCGCAGCGTGCCGACGCCGAGCGGGACGTGAGCGCGCTGATCGCGAGCTGCGCGACGGCGGACGCGGCGCTGCGGGCCGAGATCCTCGACGACGTGTACGCGTTCGGCGCCGGCGCGATCGCGCCGATCGTCGCCACGCTCGCGAGCGAGCTCCTCGCGACCGAGCCGCCGCACCCGCTCGACCCCGACCTGCGGGAGCGCCTCTTCGGCGTGCTCGCCGAGATGCCCGCCGACCGCGTCACCGAGCACCTCCGGCTCGCGTGGAAGCGCGCGGATGCGCCGCCGCCGGCGCTCGCGCTCGAGGTCCTCGCGCACGCCGGGACGTCGTCGTCGCTCGCGCTCGCGCTCGAGCTGGCGACGCCGGACGCCGACGCGCCGGCGCCCGAGCCCGCCGTCCGCCGCGCGCTCGCTCGCGCGCTCGCGTCGATCGTCGAGCGCGAGCCCTGGGCGGCGCGCGACCTCGCCGCGCTCGTGCCCGAGCTCGCACCGGCCGCGCAGATCGCGGCGGTCGAGGCGCTCGGCGCGGCCCCTTGCGGCGCGACGCTGGAGAGCCTGTCGCGGCTCCTGCGTCCCTTGCCGAAGCTCGAGCCGCTCGTCCTGCTCGAGATCGAGCGCGTCGCCACGGCGCTCGAGCCGCCGTTCGATGCCGCCGTCCTCGCGCGCGTGCGTCCGCTGCTCGACGGCGACGAGGAGCGCGCCGCGCTCGCCGCCCGCGCGATCGGCCGCCTCGAGGATCCCGATTCGGTCGAGCGGCTGATCGAGCTGCTCGACTCTCCCGCGTCCTCCGTGCGCGCCGCCGCGCACGTCGGCCTGTGTCGCATCGCCGGCCGCGACTTCCGCCAGGAGCCCGAGCGCTGGCGCCGCTGGTACGAGGCCGAGGCGCTCGCGTGGAAGGTCGAAGGGCCGGAGCACGTCGGGCGGCTCAGCAGCGACGAGCCCGCCGAAGTGCTGCGCGCGGTGCGCGCGCTCGGCCGCGGGCGTTTGTACCGCCACGAGCGCGCCGGCTGGATCGCGGCGTGCCTCGCGCACGACGACGAGGTCGTCGTCGTCGAGGCGTGCCGCGCGCTCGCAGGCCTCGGCTCGTCCACGTCGATCATGCCTCTCGCCGAGCGCCTGAGCGACCCGTCGGACGCGGTCCGTTCGGCCGCGGCGAAGGCATTGTCCCTGATCCTCGGCGTCGTTCCCCCGGACGAGCCCGAAGCCTGGGAGCAGCTGCTCGCGAACCACCGTTAGACG
>CAZGTQ010000123.1:0-42546 GCA_964528575.1 uncultured Planctomycetaceae bacterium
TCTAGAAGCGAGCGGCGGTGGGGCGCAGGTCGTTGGGCTCGAACACCGGCAGCGAGCACCGCTCCTGCGCGCACAAGAACGCCGCCGGGCGCTCGAGCGCGGGGAACTCCACCTTCGTGTTCGGCAGCGGCTCGGCGCCAGGGACTTGCCAGTCGACGCGTTTGTAGCGCGCCGGGATCGCTTGGGCGGCGCGGAAGAGCGCGGCGGCCGAGGCGTCGTCGCGCGGGCCGACGATGGTGACGTGGAGCGGCTCGCGCGCGAGCTCCAGGTCCGCGAGCAGCAGCGCGCCCGTCGCGTAGCTGCGCTCGTCCGCAGCGGACGCCGCGGCCAGGCGCAGGGACGAGCGGGCCAGCTCGGCGTGGCGCTCGTCGCCGGTGTAGCGCGCGAGCAGATTGAGCCAGCGCGCCGCCGCGACGTTCTCGTCGGGCTTCTGCACCGGAGCGAACGGGCCGGCGAGCCCCGGCGCCGCGACGGCCGTCAGGAAGCCGGGCGCGTCGGGGTCCGTCGGGCGCAAGCGCGCGTCGAGGAAGGCCGCGGCGCGCACGGCGTGGTCGAGCCACGCGCGCTCGCCCGTCACCTGGTACAGGCGCGTGAAGGCGCGGCCGAGCGCGAGCGTGTCCGCGAGGAACGGGCCCCCCGCGTCGCGCGGACCGTGCGCGAAGCCGCCGCCTTCGAGGGCGCGCTCCGCGAGCGCCCAGCGCGCCGCGCGCTCGGCCGCTGCGAGCGCCGGCCGCTCGCCCGTCGCCGCGTAGTAGTCGCAGCACGCCTCGGCCGCGAGCCCGTTCTCGCGCGCATAGAGGCTCGTGTCGATGCGCGGCAGACCGCGGGCGCGCCGCTCCGCGTCGGGCAGGTCGAAGTAGTCCTCGGCGTGCTCGCCCTGCACGAGGTCCGCGTCCTGGCTCACGTAGAAGACGCCGTCGGCCGAGCGCAGCATCGTCGTCAGATAGCGGAAGATCGCGGCGGCCGCGTCGCGGTAGCGCTCGTCGCCCCACTGCGCGTACGCGAGCGAGTACGCGCGCAGGTTGTCCGCCTGGATCGGCATGATCTTTTCGAAGTGCGGGTTCGACCAGACGCCGCCGTGCGAGTACTGGTAGACGCCGCCCCACACCGGGTCGAGGAGCGCGAGCTGCCCGTCGAGCGTGCCGCGCGCCAGCGCCTCCTCCCGCTCGTCCCCCTCGGCCGCGCGCACGAGCGCGAGCTCGACGTTGCCCGGCTCGAGGAACTTGTGCACGAAACCCCAGCCGCCGTTGTCGTCGTCGTACGCCGAGAGACGGCGCTGCTCGAGCTCGTCGCGCAGCGCGGGGTCCAGCGCGCGCGCTCGATCGAGCCGCGGCGGCGCGGGCGCGATCGCCGACGGTCCCGGCGTAGGGTCGTCGCGGAACGCCGCGAGCAGCGCCGCGAAACGCTCGGGCTCGACGTAGCCGCGCAGCTTCGCGAGCTCGGTGCCGTCCGCGTCGAACAGCACCGTCGCGGGCCAGCCCCAGTCCTCGTACCGCGCCGACACGTCCGGCCGCGCGTCCTGGTCGACGTAGATCGGCACGTACGCCTCGTCGATCAGCGCGAGCACGTCCTCGTCCGCGTACGTCGTGCGCTCCATCACGTGGCACCAGTGGCACCACACCGCGCCCAGGTGCAGGAGCACGAGCTTGTTCTCGCGCCGGGCGCGCTCGAACGTGGCGGGCGACCACTCGTTCCAGCGGACGAGGCCGTGCTCGCCGGTCCCGCGCTCCGGCGGGGACGTCGAGCGGCAGCCCGCGAGGAACGCGACGACGAGCGCGAGGACGGCGGCGAGCGTGACGGCGCGGCGCATGGCGCCCGCCAGCTTAGCCGCTACTCCTCCCAGTAACGCGAGAGCGCCTCGAACGCGGAGTGCGAGCGCTTCGGCGCGAGTTGATAGCGATACACCTCGTGCAGCACGCGCGCCGCCTCGGTCTCGTCCGCGTCGGGCACGTCGACGTCGCGAAGGACGGGCAGGAGCGCGCGGCGCAGGCGCGACCAGCCGTAGCCCGACAGGCGCGCGCTGCTGGCGCCGGCGAGCGCGTTGATCGCGAGCGCGAGCTGCACCTCGGGATCCTCCTCGGCATGGAGCGCGAGCACGAGATGGTCGAACAGCTCGGGGCTGGCGAGCTTCCAGATGCCGCGCACCGTGGCCAGCCGCACGCCCGGGTGCGGATCGCCCAGCCGCTGGACCCACTCGATCGGCGTGTCCTCGTCGAGCGTGCGCTCCATCCGCGCGCGCAACTGCGCCGGCGACGCGCCGTCGACGGCCGCGAGCCAGTCGCTCCAGTCGGCGCCCGGGTCCTCGCGGTACAGGTCGAACACGATCGCCCAGCCGACGAAGTGCACGAGCAGGTTGTCGCGCACCGAGTGGTCCTCGCTCGCCGTCAGCCGCAGCAGGTGCTGGAGCTCGTCGTCGGACAGCTCTTCCTCCGACAGCTCGCGCAGCGGCCAGCACGCGAGCCCGTCGACGACCCAGCGACCGCGGTAGATCGCGCCGTCGGCGAGCAGGCTCGCGAGCCCTTCCTCGAACCACAGCGGCAGCGTCGTGTCGAGCTCCGCGAGGCGCGCGTGGACGAGCTCGTGGACCGCCGTCCCGACGTCCGCCTCGCCGATGAAGACACCCGAGAGCGCGAACGGGCCGCCGCCGCCGCGGGCGTGGAACGCGCGCACGCGGGCCGGGCCGATGCCGGGGACGTCCTGCACGAGCCCCGGGTCGCCCGCCGTGCGGATCTCGCCGCGGTTGCCGCTCGTCAGCTCGACGCCGCCGTTCCAGGCGTGCACCCGCACGGCCTTCTCGAACGGGCCCAGGCGCTCCTCGACGCCGACGATCGCGGGCGCGAACGCGCGCTCGAACCGGCCCTCGTCGACCAGCTCGCCGTCGCGCACGTACAGGGTCCAGCCCGCGTAGCGGCCCGCCGGACGCCAACTGCTGCAGCCCGCCGTCAGGACCACCAGGAGCGCGCCCAGGAGGCACGTCGCGAGACCGGGGGTACGACGGGGGAGCGCGCACATGGGGCTGTATTCAGTCTATCCCGCTCAGCGCCCGAGGCTTCGCGGCGCGGGCGCGGCGCCGGCGCGGATCGGGCGCGGCACGGGCGTGGCTCTGGCGTGAGAGGCTCGACGGGCGCGCCCGCGAGAGCCGTGCCAGCCCTGCCGGGCCCCCGGGCCTGACCGAGCGCGTCAGGACCGCTCCGGCGGCCGCACCAGGTCGCGCGGCGGGGCGCGGCGGACGAGGCCGGCGACGAGCGCGAGGGCGCTGCGCCAGCGGCGCGGCCGGCGCGCGGCCGTGACGACGTCGAAACCGGCGCGCTCGATCGCGCGCAGGCGCGCGTGGGCGAGCCGCAGAGCTGCCGCCGCCGCGCGGCCGCGCAGCGGGCCGAGGTCCGTCGCCAGGTCCCAACCGCGCACGAGCAGCTCGCGCGCCCACAGGCACAGTTGCGCGACGAGCCGCGCGTCGCGCTCGCCGAAGCGCCGCGCGCGCAAGTCCGCGGGCGACACGCCGCGCGCGGCGAGATCCTCGACCGGGATCCACAGGCGGCCTCGCTCGAGCTCGCCCGCCACGTCGCTCCACCAGACGAGCATCTGCGCGGCCGTCGCGGCGTTCTCCGCGAGCAGCGCGCGCCGCTCGCTCGACCACCCGACGCACGCGAGGGCGACGCGCGCCGCCGCGCCGGCCGTCGCGCGCGCGTGCTCGCGCAGGACCGAACGCGTTTCGAACGTGCACACGTGCTGCTCGCGGTCGAGCGCGTCGAGCGCGCCCAGGAACGCGCCCTGCTCGAGCCCGCGGCGCGCGGCGACGTACGCGAGCGCGCGGCCGATCGTGGTCGTCGCGCCGCCGTCGAACGCGGCATTCGTCTCGTTCCGCAGGAGCGCGAGCCGGTGCAGCCGCTCGAGCCGTGGTCCGCTCGCGCGGCCGACAGCGTCGGCGAGCGCGAACCACGCCACGCCGGTCGCGAGCTCGAGCCGCGTCTCGCGCGGCACGCAGCGTGCGAGGCGGCCGGCGCGGCTCCCGGCGGCGAGCGCATCGGCGCAGCGCTCGGCGGCCCCACGCGACGCCTCGGCGCGGACGTCGAGCAGCGCGACGAGCGCGCTCTGGCGCGCCGGATGCACGCTCAATGCCGATTCGTGCGGGTCGTGCTCGTTCAAGGCGGCTCGCGGCGGTCGCGCATCCTCGCGTCGCGGCCGCGCCCGCGCCAGCCGCAGGGCTGGCCCCGGCACCCGGGCTCCGGGTACCTTTTGCGCCGGCCCCGGATGCGGGCGCCCTGCGCCCGCCCACGCCCAACCACCGACGCGCGTCCCCGATGGCATCCTTCCGCGCGGAGCTCGACGCTCCCAACAACATCGTCCTCGTCATGGTCACGGAGGACGACGGCAGCGAGCACGACTTCCAGTTCGACTTCGACCGCCGCTCCGGGCGCTGGGAGTTCGCCGAGCGTTTCTTGCTCGAGCGCGACTACGGCGACGAGATGGTCGACGAGATGGAAGCGACGGTGGAGCGCCTCATCAAGGAGGCGATCGCGAGCAAGGGGGCTTCGTGAGGCGCAGGCACGCGCTCCGGGGCGCGCCCGCGCTGCTCGGCGCGGGCGCGCTGGCAGCCGCGTTGTCCGCCGCGCTGGCCGGCTCGTGCGCAGACGCCCGTCCGCCGTCGCGCACGATCCGCTCCGTCATGTACGAGATCGACGCGCTCAAGCGGAACATCGAGCCGAACTACCGCAATCCCGAGCGCATGCAGGAGCTCACCGAGTGGGGCCGCGGCATCCTCGCGGCGACCGACGAGAACGCGTTCACGAACCATCCGGCGAGCGCGTTCTTCCAGGGCGACGCGGAGCTGTTCCGCCGCTACCACTCCGAGCTGCGCACCGCGACCGAAGCGTTCGTCACGGCGGCCGAGGCGGGCGAGCTCGATCCGCTGCGCAACGCGTGGGTCGACATGAACATCACGTGCACGCGCTGTCACAAGCGCTTCGATCCGACGTTCTGATCCCGACCGCCTGACCCACGAAGCGTTCCCCCCGGCCGATGCGACGCGTCTTCCTGATCGTTTGCGACTCGCTCGGCGTCGGCGAGCTGCCCGACGCCGCGCGCTTCGGCGACGAGGGCACGCACACGCTCGATCACCTCGTCGCGGCCGCCGGCGGGCTCGACGCGCCGCGGCTCGCCGCGCTGGGCCTCGGCTGCGTGCCCGGCGTCGCGAGCGTCGCGTGCCCGAGCGAGCCGCGCGGCGCGTACGGCCGCTGCGCCGAGCGCTCGCCCGGCAAGGACACGTCGACCGGGCACTGGGAGATGATGGGCTGCGTGCTCGAGCACGAGTTCCCGACGTTCCCGGACGGCTTTCCCGACGAGATCATCGCGCCGTTCCTGGAGCGCACGGGGCTCGAGGGCGTGCTCTGCAACGCGACGGCGTCGGGCACCGAGATCGTCGCGCGGCTCGGCGAGCAGAGCGTCGCGACCGGCCAGCCGATCGTCTACACGAGCGCCGACAGCGTGTTCCAGGTCGCGGCGCACCAGGAGCACTTCGGGCTCGAGCGGCTGTACGAGATCTGCCGGATCGCGCGCGAGATCCTCGACCCCTACGGCGTCGGCCGCGTGATCGCGCGGCCGTTCGTCGGCGAGCCGGGCGCGTACCGGCGCACGTACGACCGGCGCGACTTCTCGATGCCGCCGCCGTGCGAGACCGTGCTCGACCGGCTCGTGGGCCGCGGCGTCGACGTGGTCGGCGTCGGCAAGATCGAGGACATCTTCGCGGGCCGCGGCGTCACGCGCTCGATCCACACCGAAGGCAACCGCGACGGGATGCGCGCGGTGATCGACGAGGCGCGCTCGCTCGACTCCGGGCTCGTCTTCGTCAACCTCGTCGACTTCGACATGCTCTACGGCCACCGCCGCGACGCGCTGGGCTACCGCCGCGCGCTCGAGGAGTTCGACGTCGACCTCGTGGCGCTCGAGCGCGAGCTGCGCGCGGACGACGTCGTGCTCCTCACCGCCGACCACGGCAACGATCCGACGCACACGGAGACGACCGACCACACGCGCGAGTACGTGCCGGTGCTCGCGTGCGGCCCGCGCGTGCGCGCGAACGTCGCGCTCGGCACGCGTGCGAGCATCGCGGACGTCGGAGCGACGGTGGAGGAACTGCTCGGCGGCGCGCCGGTCGGCCCGGGACGCTCGTTCGCGGCGGAGCTCGGGGCGCGATGAACGCGCGCGACGTCGTATCGACCAAACGCGACGGCGGCGCGCTCGACGACGCGCAGATCGACTGGTTCCTGCGCGGCTACGTCGCGGGCGAGATCCCCGACTACCAGGCGTCGGCGCTCCTGATGGCGATCTACGTCCACGGGATGAGCGACGCGGAGCTCGAGGCGTGGACGCGCGCGATGCTCGCGTCGGGGACGCGCTACGACCTCTCCCGGCTCGAGCGGCGGCGCGCGGACAAGCACTCGACCGGCGGCGTCGGCGACAAGGTGTCGATCCCGCTCGCGCCCGCGGTCGCGGCGTGCGGCGTCGCGGTGCCGATGATCTCCGGCCGCGGGCTCGGCCACACGGGCGGCACGCTCGACAAGCTCGAGTCGATCCCGGGCCTGCGTACCGATCTCTCGGCGGACGAGCTGCGGCGCCTCGTCGAGGAGCTCGGCTTCGCGTTCGCCGGCCAGACCGACGACGTCGTGCCGGCGGACAAGAAGCTGTACGCGCTGCGCGACGTGACCGGGCTCGTCGCGTCGACGCCGCTGATCGCGAGCTCGATCCTGTCGAAGAAGCTCGCCGAGGACGTCGAGGCGCTCGTGCTCGACGTCAAGTTCGGCACGGGCGCGTTCCTCACCGACCGCGCGCGGGGTGCGGAGCTCGCGCGCACGATGGTGCGGCTCGCGGGGCGCATGGGACTCGCCGCGACCGCGTACCAGACGTGCATGGACCGACCGCTCGGCCGCACGGTCGGGCACGCGATCGAGATCGCCGAGAGCCTCGACTGCATGCGCGGCGCGGGGCCGCCCGACCTGCGCGAGCTCGTGTGCCTGCTCGGCGGCGAGATGCTCGCGATGGTCGGCGTCGTGCCCGGGCCGGACGCGGGCCACGACCGCATCGCGGCCGTGCTCGACGACGGAGCGGCGCTCGAGCTGTTCCAGCGCGGCGTCGAGCGCCAGGGCGGCGATCCCGCGTGCTGCGAGGATCCGTCGCGCCTGCCGCAGGCGCCCGACCGCGCGACGTGGCGCGCGCCGCGCGCGGGGACGATGTTCTACGCCGACGTGCGCGAGCTCGGGCTCGCCGTGAGCGCGCTCGGCGGCGGCCGGCTCGCGCTCGGCGCTCCGATCGACCCCGCGGTCGGCCTGCGGATGATCCGGCGCGCGGGCGAGGACCTGCGCGAGGGCGAGGCGGTCGTCGAGCTCTCCCACCGGGGCGGGCGCGGCCTCGACGAGGCGCTCGAGCACGTCGGCCGCGCGATCGGGTTCGGACCGCCGACGGAGCTCGCGCCGCTCGTGCTTGCGCGCATCGAGGCGCGCCCGGAGGGTCGTTGATGGAGCACGCGCTGCTGCGCGGGCTGCTCGGGCTCGCGTTCTTCTGCGTGATCTCGTGGCTCCTGTCGTCGCACAAGCGGCGGTTCCCGTGGCGCGTCGTCGTGTTCGGCCTCGTGATGCAGTTCGTGCTCGCGTGGTTGATCCTGCGCACGACGGCCGGAGAGAACGCGTTCCAGGCGGCGGCCGACGTCGTCGTGCACCTCGTCGGACTCAACGTCGAGGGAACGCAGCTCGTGTTCGGCAAGCTCGCGGATCCGGGCAGCGAGCTCGGCTTCATCTTCGCGTTCGCCGGCACCGGGCTCGTCGTGATCATCATGTTCTCGGCGCTGATGGCGATCCTCTATCACCTCGGCCTGATGCAGTTGCTCGTGTGGGCGCTGGCCAAGGTGATGTCGACCGTCCTGCGCGTCTCGGGCGCCGAGTCGATGGCGATGGCGGCGAACGTCTTCGTCGGCCAGACCGAGGCGCCGCTCGTCGTCAAGCCGTACATCCCCGGCATGACGCGCTCGGAGCTCAACGCGCTCATGACGGGCGGCTTCGCGACGATCGCGGGCTCGGTGCTCGCGGTCTACATCGGCGTCATCGGGCCGGAGTACGGGCCGCACCTCTTGACGGCGTCGGTGCTGTCCGCGCCGGCCGCGTTCCTGATCGCGAAGATCATGCTGCCGGAGACCGAGGTGTCGGCGACCGGCGCGAACGTGCGGCTGCGCGTGGACCGCGAGGCGCACAACGTGATCGAGGCCGCGGCGAACGGGACGGCCGACGGGCTCAAGCTCTGGCTCAACGTGATCGCGATGCTCATCGCGTTCAAGGCGCTCGTGAACGTCATCGACTGGCCGCTCGGCGCGCTCGGCGAGTGGATGGGCAGGTGGCTCGAGGGCTTCGATGGCGAGCTCTCGCTCGCGCGCCTGTTCGGCTGGGTCTTCGCGCCGGTCGCCTGGCTGATGGGCGTCGAGGGCTGGCACGACAGCCAGACCTTCGGGTCGTTGCTCGGGACGAAGATCGCGGTGAACGAGTTCATCGCGTTCGACAACTTGCGTGCGCTGCTCCTCGCCGATCCGATCGGGGAGGTGGGCGCGGGCGCGTTCGAGCACAAGCGCTCGGCGCAGATGGCGGCGTACGCGCTGTGCGGCTTCGCGAATTTCGCGTCGGTCGGGATCCAGATCGGCGGGATCGCGCCGCTCGCGCCCGACCGCAAGCGCGACCTGTCCGAGCTCGCCCTGCGCGCGATGCTCGGCGGCGCGTTCGCGAGCTGGATGACCGCGACCGTCGCGGGGATGTTCCTCGCATGAGCGCGCTCGAGCGGCTCGTTCGTTCGTTGCGCGACCACGGCGCCGAGGGAGCGGACGTCGCGCTCGTGCTCGGCTCGGGCCTCGGCGTCTTCGCGGAGGGGCTCGCAGGCGCGCGCGCGATCCCGTACGAGCACCTGGACGGCATGCCCGCGAGCGGCGTCCCCGGGCACGCGGGCCGGCTCGTGCTCGGCGAGGTCGAGGGCGTGCGCGTGCTCGTGCAGCAGGGCCGCGTGCACCTCTACGAGGGCTGGAGCGCGGCGGACGTGACGCGGGCGGTGCGTGCGTTCGCGGCGCTCGGCTGCGGGCGCGTCGTGCTGACGAACGCGGCGGGCGGGCTGCGGCCCCAGTGGGAGCCGGGGACGCTGATGCGCATCACCGACCACTGGAACCGCCAGGGAACGACGCCGCTCGCGGCGAGCGAGCGCGGCTCGGGCTCGCCGTACGACGCGGCGCTCGGGGACGCGCTCGAGGCGGCGGCGCGGGCGGCGGGCGTGCCGCTCGAGCACGGCGTCTACGCGGCGAACCTCGGCCCCGCGTACGAGACGCCGGCCGAGGTGCGCATGCTGCGCGCGTTCGGCGCGGACGCCGTCGGGATGAGCACGGCGCTCGAGGCGCTCGCGGCGCGCGCGGCCGGCGCACGCGTCGCGGCGATCTCGTGCATCACGAACCACGCGGCGGGCATCACGGGCGAGCCGCTCTCGCACGACGAGGTCGTCGAGGTCGGCCGCCGCTCGGCCGCGCGCTTCTGCGCCCTGCTCGCGGCGGCGGTCCCGCGGATCGCAGCGGCGTAGCGCTCTCGCTCACGTCGGCTCGAACGAGGCGCGCACGTCCTGGTCGAAGAGCACGACGAGCGCCCAGATGCCGAACGGGATGCCGATCGCGCAGCACGGGCCCAGGCACGGGATCATCGCGACGATCGCGGCGATCACGGAGAACGTCCAGGAGCGGCCGCGCATCATCTGGATCGAGCCGATCAGCACGGCGGCGGAGAGCGCGAGGCTGATCGCGGTCCACACGGTGTAGCGCACGGCGTCCTCGCGCTGGGCTGCGAACGTGCGCTCGAACTCCTCCGCGTCGAAGTCGGGGCTCTGTTCGGCGAGGCTGCGAAACAGGTCGGTGATCCAGTCGTAGAACGCCGCGCCGATCACCGGCGTCGCGAGGTTGAGCAAGAGCCCCACGACGCCGGTGATCAGCAGGCAGGCGGCGGGCGCCATCAGGCGCTTCGCCGCCCGCGGAGCGGGCTCCTCCATCTCAGGCCTGGAACGTGCGCTTGACTTCGTCGTTCATGAGCACGACGAGCGCCCAGATCCCGAACGGGAGCGTCAGCCCGCAGCAGGGCCCGAAGCACGGGATCATCGCGAGGATCGACGCCGTCACCGCCAGTCCCCAGGACTCGGCCTTCATCATCTTCAGCGAGCCGACGAGCACGACCACGGTGATCGCGATGGTGAGGAGGGACATGACGAGGCTGCCCGACGCGGCCCCCGAAACGAACCACTCCGGCATGTTGCTGTCGCGCAGTTGCTGCAACTGCTCTTCGGAGGCACCGCCCGTGAAGAGGCTGATCACCCAAAACACGAGGCCGATCCCGGACATGACGATCAGGCAGATGGCGGGCGCCTTCAGACGAGCCAGGACGGCGGGATTCTTTTCGACCAAGTCAGTCTCCTCTTTCCGGTGTCGTGGGTTCTGAGTCACAGTCTCGACGAGCCGCTCTCAGTACGAGCCGGTCGGCGACTCGCCGCGGACGATCTGCACGGACGCCGAGGCGCCGATGCGGGTCGCGCCGGCCGCGACCATTGCGTGGAGCGCGGCCGTGTCGCGCACGCCGCCCGATGCCTTGACGCCCATGAGCGGGCCCACCGTGCGGCGCATCAGCTCGACGTCGGCGACGGTCGCGCCGCCCTTCGAGAAGCCGGTGGCCGTCTTGACGAAGTCGGCGCGCGCCTGGCGGGCCAGCTCGCATGCGAGCACCTTCTCGCGGTCGTCGAGCAGGCACGTCTCGAGGATGACCTTGAGCTTCGCGCCGAGCCGGTGGCACGCCTCGGCGACGCCCGCGATGTCGCGGCGCACGAAGTCGGCGTCGCCCGAGCGCAGCGCGCCGACGTTCATCACCATGTCGATCTCGCACGCGCCGTCCTCGATCGCGCGGCGCGCCTCGTAGACCTTGACCTCGGGCGCGCTCGCGCCGAGCGGGAAGCCGACGACGACGCACACGGCGACCTCGGTTCCGGCGAGGATCTCCGCGCAGCGGCGCGCGTGCACGCCGTTGACGCACACGGATGCGAAGCGGTGCTTGCGCGCCTCGGCGCACAACGCGTCGACCTCCGCGAGCGTCGCGTCGGGCTTGAGCAGCGTGTGGTCGATGTACGCGGCGACGTTCGACAGCGACGGCGATTCGCGGCACGGCACGCCGACGCGGCAGGCGCCGGCGGCGAGCACGCGGTCGATGCGCTCGCGGTCGAGCTCGACGCAGATCGTGCTGCAGCCCCACTGGCCCATCGAGCCGACGGCGCCGAGCCCGTGCTCGACGATCTGCCGGCCGATCTCGAGCAGCACGTTCTCGAGCTGCTCCGCGTCGATCGCTCCGCTGGTCGTCGTGAAGTCCATCGGCCGGCCCCCGCTCTATGGCCGGCGCGCATAGTAGCGCTCGATCGCGGTGATCTTGTCCACGCGGCGACGATGCCGCTCCGCGCCCTCGCGAGTCGCCAGGAACGTCCGCACGACCGC
Organism: uncultured Planctomycetaceae bacterium; assembly: GCA_964528575.1. Lineage (GTDB taxonomy): Bacteria > Planctomycetota > UBA1135 > UBA1135 > CAZGTQ01. The sequence goes on from CAZGTQ010000123.1 coordinate 11,534, forward strand.
GCAGGCCGCCGCGTCGCCGAGCATGCGGCCGCCGAGCGTGAGCACGTTCGCGAAGTTGTGCTCGCGGGCGTTGCGCGCGGTGGCCTCGTCGTAGCACATCGCGGCGCGCACGCCGGGCACCTTGTTCGCCGCGATCGCCGAGCCGATGCCCGCGCCGTCGACGACGATCGCGAAGTCGCATTGCCCGGACGCGACCGCCTCGGCCGCGCGCCGCGCGACGTCGGGGTAGTCGACCGGGTTCTCGTCGCCCGTGCCGAAGTCGACCGCCCGGTGGCCGAGCTCGAGCACCCATTCGAGGACCCGCTGCTTCATCGCGAAGCCGCCGTGGTCGGCGGCGACGGCGACGCGCAGCACGTCCCGGTCCGCGGGCACGGCGGCGCTCGCGCCGCGGCGCGCGAGCCGGATCCCGCGGCGCCAGGCCTCGTCCTCGGCGGCGGGCGTCACGCGCGCGCCCGACGGCACGTCGAGGCGGCCGCCGTCGGCGATCCCGGCGAGGTCGAGCGCGGTGACGAGCTCCGTTCCGCGGCTGCGGGCGACGTCGCCCGCTCCGCCGCCGGGACCGTCGGTCGGCCGCGGCGGGCCGTCGCACGGCGCGACGCGCACGTCCACGCCGGCCGTCCGGGCGGGGCGCTCGCGGCCCTCGGGCACCAGGCCGCGCTCGGAGAGGACGCGGCCGGCGACGCGCCGGACGATCTCGGGAAGACGCGGGTCCATCGCGGGCCGCAGAGTCTAGCGGCGCTCGCGCGCGTGCCCGCGTAGATCTTCCTCGCGGGCGAGCCCGCGCAGTTCATGCGGCCTTCGCCGATCGCGGTCAGAGCTGTTCTTCGAGCAGGCGCTCGGCGATCCAGAGCTCGTCGCGGCAGGGGCCGGTGACCGACTGGACCGGGCGGATCGTGCGCGAGGGGAGGCCCGCGAAGGAGCAGGCCGTGCAGACGACGCGCAGGACGTCGAGGACGCGGTCCTCGAGCCGGCGGGCGCGTGGGAGCTCCATCAGGAGCTCGGCCTCGCCCCCGTCGATCGTGCCCCAGTCGAGCACGTGGGCGTCCGTCTCGCCCGGCCCCGGCAGGTCGGCGATGCGCAGCAGCGTCGCCGAGGGGCGCCCGAAGGCGCTCCGGCCGAGCAGGGCGCGCAAACGGGCGCCGTCGTGCGCGCGCAGGTGCAGCTCCTGGACCTCTGCCCCCGGCCGGCAGATCTCGGGCCGCGGGAAGACCATCAGGCGCGCGGGCACGCCCGACATGCGCCTCAGGCGCGGACGCCAATACGCCGCGTCGAGAAGCAGCGGATGGAGCGAGAAGGATCCCGTTTCGGGGGCCAAGGTCCTCGTGGAGCCGAGAGCGACGCTCGATCGAACAGGATTTCCCGAATTCCGTGTGACCGGATTGTTCGCACGGATAGCAGGGCTTGCAACGGCATCCTAAGTGGAGCGCAACTGACCATGCGGATCGGCGCCCGCCCGGAGCGTCGCGCGAACGACGTCGCAAGCCGCGCGCCCAGCCCGCGCGCGGGTGCCGTAAGCCTTGGACGTACAGGGATCTAGCTCCGTCGGCGGCGTGGCGAGCGGGGGCTCGGTTGTCCTATGATCCGCGCCGGTAGGACCGCGCCACTCGCTCGCGCGTTCCCACCGGGCTTCGGGGAATGGCTCGCGCGGGCCGTCGTAAGGCCGCGACCTCCTCCCGAAGCGCGTCCCTCCCACCCGGTCCCCCGCCGGGAGCCTTCCCTGCCCGGAGAAGCCATGCTCGAGTGCCTGGTCTCGCTCTTTGCCCTCCCGTTGCTCGCGCCGCCCCAGGACGACGCGGCGACGATCGCCGCCGAGAAGGCGCCGCTCGTCGTGCGCGCGAAGCGCCTGATCGTTCGTCCGGGCGTCGAGCTGCAGGACGTGGCCGTGCGCGTCGAGGACGGCGTGATCGTCGCGATCGGCGCGCTCGAGGACGTGCCCGAGGACGCGCGCATCATCGAAGGCGAGGTCGTCTGCGCCGGCTTCATCGATCCGTGGTCCGTGCTCGCGATGGATCCCGCGGCCGCCGAGGACCAGTCGACGAGCGCGGCGACCCGCTCCGCCGACGGGGTCGATCCCTGGTCGAACGAGCACGTGCGCGAGGACGCGCTGCGCGCCGGCGTCGTCGCGGTGCGGACGCAGGCGGGGGCCCACGCGCGCAGCGGCGGCGTCGGCGCGATCGTGCGCACGAACGACGTCGTGGTCGTGCTCCCCGACGCGTGCGTGCAGGCCAGCGTCGGTGTGACGCGCGAGCGTCGCCAGCTCGACATCTTCGAGCGCATCGGCGAGGTCGACCGCATCGTCTCGATGCTCGACAGCGGCAAGAGCTACCGCGAGCGGAAGCTCGAGTACGAGAAGGAGCTCGCGGCGTGGGAGAAGGCGGTGGCCGAGAAGGAGAAGGAGCTCGAGAAGGACTTCAGCAAGAAGAAGAAGGAGCGGGAGAAGGAGATCGAGAAGGCCCAGGAGAAGGGCAAAGAGCACAAGGAAGAGCGCTACAAGGAAGACAAGAAGCCGCGTGCGCCGAAGTACAACGCCGATGACGAGGTCATGGCGCGCGCCGCGAACGGCGAGCTGCCGCTCGTCGTCGAGGCCCACCGCGCCGAGGAGCTGCGCCGGCTCTTGTCCCAGACCGAGAAGTTCGCGCGCCTGCGTCTGGTCGTCGCCGGCGGGACCGAAGCGCTCGCCGTCGCCGACGAGCTGGCCGAGCGCGAGGTGCCGGTGATCGTGCTGCCGATGCCCGGCGGGTACGGCGGCTACGACGAGTACGCCGACTCCGACCTCTCGCTCGCCGGCGAGCTGCACGACGCGGGAGTGCGCGTGCTGCTCGGCAGCGGCGCGACCGGTGCGGAGGCGACGCGCGAGCTGCCGCTGCTCGCCGCGCTCGCCGTCGGCCACGGCTTCGACCGCGAGGCCGCATTCGCCGCGTTGACGACCGGCGCCGCCGAGGCGCTCGACGTGTCCGACCGTCTCGGGGCCGTCGAGCTCGGCAAGGACGCCGAGCTGCTCGTGCTCGACGGCGACCCGCTCGACACGACGTCCCGCATTCGCTTCGTGATCTCCGGCGGCCAGGTCGTCGTCGAGCCGTAGGAGGAACCGCACCGATGTTCGCACCCATCACAGTTGCAGCCAGCGCGCTCGCCCTCGCCGCTCCGCTCGCTCTCGCCGCGCCGCACGTCGACGCGCGCGCCGACGCGAGCGCGGCCCCCACGGCCGCGTCGCGCCTCGCGATCCGCGCCGACCGCGCGCTGCTCACCGGCGGACGCACGATCGAGGACGTCGTCATCCTGATCGAGGACGGTCGCATCCGCTCGATCGACAGCGGGTTCGCCGTCCCCGACGGCTATCCGATCGTCGAGCACGACGGCGTCGTCACCGCGGGCTTCGTGCTCGTCGGCTCGACGATGGGCCTGCGCGAAGCCTACGACGACACGCGCTCGCTCCTGCCCGAGGCGCGCGTGATCGACGGCTTCGATCCGAGCCATCCGTCGCTGCGGCACGCGCTCGACGCCGGCATCACGACGGTCGTGCTCGCGCCGCAGCCGTCCACGGTCGTCCCCGGCCACACGGCCGTCGTCAAGACCGACGGGACGGTGCTCAGCCGCGACGCGCACCTGTGCCTGGCGCTGAGCGCGAGCGCGCTCGATCGCAACCGCTATCCGACGAGCATCCCCGGCGCGCTGCAGGAGATCGAGCAGCACCTCGCGTCGCGCGAGGGCACGTTCGCCGAGGTCGTGTCCGGCCGCCGTCCGGTGCTCCTCGTCGGCTCGGACCGCCACGAGGCGCAGCGTGCGTGCGCGCTGGCGCAGAAGCACGGGCTCCAGGGCGTCGTCCGCGTCGGCGGGCTCGTCGGCGAAATCGCGGACGTGGTCGCCGCGAGCGGCCTCGGCGCGGTGATCGGTCCGTTCCCCGCGGGCACGACGACGCGCGCGCGGCGGGCGGTGGTCGCGTTGGCCGAGGCGGGCGTGCCGCTCGCCTTCGGCGATGCGCCGGGGCTCGATCCGCACGAGCTGCGCCTGTCGGCCGTGCGCTGCGTGCAGGCCGGCATGGAGCCGGCAGTCGCGCTCGACGCGCTGACGGAGACGGCGGCGCGGCTCGCGGGCGTCGGCGCGCGCGTCGGCTCGCTCGAGCGCGGGCGCGACGCGGATCTCGTCCTGTGGAGCGGGAGCCCGCTCGACCTCACCAGCTCGATCGAAGCGGTCTACGTCGGCGGCGTGAAGAAGAGCGGTCGCGACGGCCACACGCACGGAGGTGCGCATTGAGCACGTTGATTCTCGGGGCGCTCGCGCTCGTCGCGGGCGCGTCCCAGGCCGACGCCGGATCCGCCGACGAGCCGCGGCGCTCGTGGGTGATCTCGGCCGACGCGGTCCACACCGCGGCGGGCGAGTCGATCGAGGGCGGCCACGTCGTCGTCACGGACGGCAAGATCGCGGCGGTCGCGCCGGGAGTGGGCGGAGGCGACGACGATGCCGAGGACGCACTGCGCGTCGTGGCGGTCACGCCGGGGCTCGTCGACCTGGGCGCGTGGATGAGCTCGGGCGAGGATTCGCTCGAGCACTCGACCGAGACGCCGGCGAACCTGCGCGCCGCGGACTCGCTCGACCTGTACACGCTGGCGTGGGACCGGGCGCTGCGCGACGGCGTCACCGCGGTGCTCGCCGCGACGCCGGACGAGGCGGTGATCGGTGGTCTCGCGGCGCTCGTCAAGACCGGCGGCGACCACGACGTCGACGCGCGCATCGTCGCGCCCGACTGCGTGCTGCGCGGCGCGATCGGCTCGCGTCCCTCGCGCTGGAACCGCACCGCGGGCTGGGGCACGCCGAACCATTTCGTGCGCCGTCCGACCACGCGGATGGGCGTCGAGTGGGTCTGGCGCAAGGCCTTCTACGACGCGCTGGCCGCCGAGCGCGCGCCCGAGCGCGAATTCGAGGGCGCCGACGAGATCCGCATGGCGATCCGCGGCGACGTCCCCCTGATGATCGGCGCGGCGACGACGCAGGACATCCGCACCGCGGTCTTCCTCGCGCGCGAGTTCAGCGTCCCGAAGCTGATCCTCCAGAACGCCGCCGAGGCGTGGAAGGAGCCCGACATGGTCGTTGCGTCCGGCGCGGCGGTCGTGCTCCCGCCGTTCACGTGGAACGGGCGCATCGACGTCGACAACGCGTTCCACGCCTGGAACACCGCGGCGGTGCTCGTCGAGCGCGGCGTCGACGTCGCGCTCTCGGGCGACGGGTCGTCCTCGCGCGAGCGCTCCCTGTCGATGCAGCCGGCCTACGCGATGCGCGGCGGCCTCTCCTTCGACGAGGCCCTCGCGGCCGTCACGATCAACCCCGCCCGCATGGTCGGCGCCGACGGGCGCATCGGGAGCATCGAGGTCGGCAAGGACGCCGACCTCGTGCTCTGGAGCGGGACCCCCTTCGAGCCGACCTCGCGCGTCGTCGGCGTGCTCTTGAACGGCGAGCTGGTCGTGGATCCCCGCTGATCCGCGCCGCTGCAAGAACGAACCCATGCACACGAGAACCATGTTCGCAACGACCCAACGCTCCGCCCGCGTCGCCCTCGGCGTCGCTCTCGCCGCGCTCGTGTCCGCCGCTCTGCCGACGGCCGCGTCCGCGCAGAAGCTCGTCATCGAGGCCGGCAAGGTGATCACCCAGGCCGGCGAGCCGATCGACGACGGCGTCATCGTCATCGACGGCGGCCGCATCACCGCGGTCGGCAAGCGCGGCGAGGTCGAGGTCCCGTGGGATGCGCCCGTGCTCGGCGGTCCCGAGCTGGTCGCGTTCCCCGGCTTCGTCGAGGCGCACTCGAACGACGGCACGGACCGGCCGAACGAGAACATCGACATCGCGGCGTTCCTCGACCTGCGCGACTCGATCGACCCGGTGTCGTTCTTCTACGAGGACTGCCGGCGCGCGGGCATCACGACGATCAACGTCCAGCACGGCTGGAACTGCGTCGTCGGAGCGCGCGGCATCATCGTGCGTCCGGTCGGCATGACCGTCGGCGAGATGACGCTGCGCGGCGGCTACGGCCTGAAGATGTCGGCGCGCGCCAAGAACGGCAAGTCGCCCGCGACGCAGGCGCAGGCGCTGCGCGAGGCGTTCGGCGAGCTGCGGCGCTACCTCGGCGAGGTCGTCCAGGACAAGAAGGACGGCAAGGACCTCGCGCGCCGCGAAGCGATGTACCAGGGCCGCGAGCTCGAGGGCGAGAAGGCCAAGGGCCGGCCGATGGGCGGCACCGCTTGGAAGGTCGAGGGGCTCGAGCTCGTGCCGCGCGGCGAGATCGACGAGAAGCAGGAGCCGCTCCTCGATGTCGTCGAGGGCCGCTACGACGTCTTCTTCGAGTGCGGGAGCGCGCGCGACGTGCCGCTCGCCATCGAGATCGCGCGCGACAACGGCTTCCTCGAGAACACCGTGCTCGTCGTCGGCGGCGACTGCTGGAAGGCGGCCGACGAGATCGCGAAGGCGGGGCTCTCGGTCATCCACCAGGGTCCGCTGACGCACACCGAGCGCGACCCGATGACCGGCGAAGAGACCGAGACCTTCGCCCTCGGCGTCTACGAGGAGAAGGGCATTCCCTACGCGCTGTCGTCGCAGAGCACGTCGACGAACGCGCTGTGGTTCCAGGCGGCGATGGCGACGGGTCTGGGCGTCGACCGGCAGAAGGCGCTCGACGCGGTGACGACGGTGCCCGCGGAGATGATCGGCCTGGCCGACCGGGTCGGCAGCCTCGAGCCGGGCAAGGACGGCAACGTCGTGCTCTTCACGGGCGATCCGCTCAGCGTCACCTCGTGGGTGCAGTACGTCGTCGTCGACGGCGAGAAGGTCTACGACCGCGCCGAGGACCTGCGCAACAAGCACCTGATCGAAGGTCAGGAGCCGCGCGGCGGCGCGCCGGAGGCGGCGGCGTCGCGCGACGACGAGAAGCAGGACGAGAAGGACGACGAGGAGAAGGACGAGAAGAAGAAGGACGACGACGAGGGCGAGGAGGACGGCGAGTGATGCTCTTCTGTTCGCTCGCGCTCACGTGGACGTCCGCGCTCGCGGCGCCGCTCCCCGCGCAGGGCGCGCAGGGTGCGCAGGACGCGCAGGGCGCGCAGGGTGCGCAGGACGCGCAGGACGCGCAGGGCGCGCAGGGTGCGCAGGGCGCGCAGGACGCGCGCCCGGCGACGACGGCGATCCGCGCCGGGACGGTGCACCGCGTCGGGGCCGAGCCGCTGACGGGCGGCGTCACCGTGCTCGTGCGCGCCGGCGCCATCGTCGCGGTGGGCAAGGACGTCGTGGTGCCGCTGGACGCGCACGTCGTCGACTACGGGCCCCACTCCGTCGTCGTGCCCGGGCTCGTCGCTCCGCTCTCGCCGTACGGCCTGGGCGCGCCGACCGACCGCACCGCCAACGCCGGTGTGCGCGCGGTCGACAACTTCGACTACTACGACGTGCACGCGTCCGCCCTGTCGGGCGGCGTGACGTCGGCGTACTTGACGCCGTCGCGCAACCGTCTGATCGCGGGTCAGGGCGCGCTCGTCAAGCTCGCGGGCGATGGGATCGAGCGGCGCACGCTGCGCGCTCCCGCGTCCGTGCACGGCACGATCACGCCCGCGGCGCGCAGCGCGGGCGCGTACTGGGAGCCGCCGATCCCGCCGACGGTCGACGTCGGCATGAACAACTCGGTTCCGCAGCTCCCGGCGAGCACGATGGGCGCGATCGTCGCGTTGCGCGAGATCGTCGCGGGCGTCAAGCGCGGCGAGTCGCTCGAGGAGAGCTACGGCCCGCTGCTCGCGAAGGACCTCGCGCCGCTCGTGAAGGAGCGGCTGCCCTGGTGCATCGAGGCCGACAGCCGTGGCGAGATCGCGGCCGTGCTGTACCTCGCGCGCGAGGAGCAGCTCCCGCTCGTGATCCACGGGGGACTCGAGTCGGGCCCGATGGCGGCGGACATCGCCCAGGCGGGCGCGCGCGTCGTCTACGAGGTCCCGTACCGCTCCGGGACCGGCGGCGTCGACCGCGGCAAGGACGAGGGCGACGCGTGGCCGGCGTACGACGCGTTCGCCGCGCTGCTCGAGGCCGGCGTCCCGGTCGCGATCGCCTGCGAGGGCAGTCCGCGCGACCTGCGTTTCGCGGCGGCGCTCGCCTCGCGCGGCGGCGTCTCGACCGACGCGACGCTGCGCGCGATCACGCTGACGCCCGCGGAGCTGTACGGCGTCGCAGCGCGCGTCGGCAGCATCGCGCCCGGCAAGGATGCGGACCTGGTCGTGTTGAACGGCGAGCCGTTCGCGACGACCTCGACGGTCGTCGCGACGTGGGTCGACGGCGAGCTCGCCTGGCACGCGCATTCCGACGACCACGCGACCGTGCTCGAGGTCGACGAGCTCTACGTCGGCGACGGCGAGATCCTCGCCCCGGGCCAGGTCCTGATGCAGGGCGGCGTGATCCGCGAGGTCGGCCGGAGCGTTTCGCACCCGCTCGGCGCGACCATCGTGCGCGGGCGCGCGGCGATGCCCGGCATCGTCGACGCACTCGGACACCTCGGTCTCGAGGGGTCGACGCGCGTGCCGGCGACCGACTTCGACATGACCTCGATCCTCGCGCCCGGCGACGACGTCGACCGGCGCGTGGCGCGCCGCGGCATCACGACGGTCAACCTCGCGCCGCGCGGCTACAGCCGCTCCGGCGCGCCGATCACGGCGTACAAGCCCGCCGAAGACGAGTTCGGGGAGCTGGTCGTCGAGAAGAGGAACGCGATCCGCCTGCGCTGGTACGACCGCAACCGCCAGGAGACCGGGAAGGAAGTCCAGAAGCTCCTCGGGCGCGCCGTCGAGTACCGCCAGAAGTGGGAGCAGTACGAGCGCGAGCTCGCCGCCTGGGAGCCGCCCGTCCCGATCCCGCCGCGCCCGAAGGCGAACGTGCCCAAGGAGGAGGACAAGGAGAAGAAGGACGGCAAGGGCGACGAAGAAGAAGAGAAGAAGGGTGACGACAAGGACGAGGAAGAGGGCGCGCAGGAGGACACCGACCCGCTGACCGGCACCTGGACGGCGAGCATCGAGCGCACGCCGGGCGACGCGGTGACCGCGGTGCGGATCCAGCTCTCCAACGCGGGCGGCGTGGTGCGCGGCTCCGTGCGTGCCGACGCGCTCTCCGACCGCCTGATCCCCGTCGAAGGCACCTTCGCCGACGGCAAGCTCTCGGTCAGCGGCCTGACCGACCGCGGTCGGCTCGAGCTCGAGGCCACCGTCGAGACGAAGGGTGGCGACGAGAAGAAGAAGAAAAAGAAGAAGAAGGGCGAGGACGAGGCCGGCGACGAGGAGAAGACCGTGATGCAGGCGACGGCCCGCCGCGGCGCGCTCGAGATCGAGTTCCAGGCCGAGCGGCAGTCGCGCGAATACGTCGTCGCGAAGCTGCCCGAGACGCCGCCCGGCGCCGAGAGCCCTCCGGCGGCGGACGAGGGCGACAAGAAGAAGCCCGAGCCGCCGAAGATCGACGAGGACCTCGAGCCGCTGCGCCGCGCCATGCAGGGCCGGGCGACGGTGATCGTCGAGGTCGAGCGCGACGACGAGATCCTCGCGTGCGTCGACGCGTTCGAGAAGGCCGGCATCGAGCCGGTCCTGCTCGGCGCGAGCGGCGCCCGCTACGTGCTCGACCGGCTGGTCGGCCGCGTCGCCGGCGTGCTGCCGGACCACGCGATCCTGCGCGCCGAGGCGAAGAAGGGCACGGACTACGCGAACGTGTGGGCCGAGCTGCAGAACGCGGGCGTTCCGGTCGCGTTCTACTCGGCCGCAGAGGAAGGCGCGATCGACTTGCCGGTCATCGCGGCCTATGCGGTCTCGCAGGGCATGAGCCCCGCGAGAGCGCTGCGCGCCCTGACGTCGGACTCCGCGGCGCTGATGTCGATCGGCGAGCACGTCGGTCGTCTCGCCGTCGGCCTGGATGCGGATGTCCTGCTGCTCGACGGCGCTCCCCTCGATCCGTCGACGCGCATCCTGAGAACCTGGGTCAACGGCCAAGAGATCGCCCGATGAACTCTCTCTCCATCCATTCGTTCCGTGCAACCGCCCGCGCCGCCGCGCTCGCCCTGGTGGGCGCGCTCGTCTCCGCGCAGGGCAGCGCGCCCGCCGCGGGAGAGCCCGGCGGCCCCGGGCTCGCGCTCCGCTCGAGCAAGATCCTGACCTGCGCGAAGGAAGGCCCGCAGTTCGTCAACAACGGCGTCGTGCTCGTGCGCGACGGCAAGATCGAGCGCGTCGGCCGCGCCGCGGACGTCGCGGTCCCGGACGGCTACGAGCTCGTCGACGTCGGCGAGAAGTGGATCATGCCGGGTCTGATCGACCTGCACTGCCACGTCGGCGGCACGTTCGACATCAACGACATGGTCTACCTGACCAACCCCGGATGTCGCGCGAGCACCGCCGTCATCCCCGCGAACCCCGCGCTCGAGCGCGCGATCGCGGGCGGCGTCACGACCGTGCTCTTCATTCCCGGCTCCGGGACGAACATCGGGGGCCAGGGGATCCTGTTCAAGACCGGCCACGAGCACTTCGAGGACGCGGTGCTGAGGGACCCGGGCTCGATGAAGCTCGCCCAGGCGGGCAACCCCGAGCGCTTCGGCTGGGGCATCGGCCGCGCCTTCATGAACTGGAACACGCGCAACACGTTCATGCGCGGCATCGCGTACGCGAAGAAGTGGGAGGCGTACGAGCAGGACGAGACGGCCGAGAAGCCCGAGGTCGACCCGCAGTTCGAGATCATCCGCGCGCTGCGCCGCGGCGACTGCCACATCTCCGCGCACACGCAGATCTACCAGGTCTCGCTGATGAGCGTGCAGATGGTCAAGGAGACGCTCGGCCTGCCGATCTTCATCGACCACGGCACGTTCGACAGTTGGCGCCACGCGAAGATCACGAACGACGCGGGCGTGGCCGCGATCCTCGGCCCCCGCTCGATCGACGTGCCGACGCGCGGCTTCATCCGCTGGAGCGGCAGCAACCCCGAGCGCATCCAGGGCGTCGTGGCCGGCTACCAGCAGGCCGGGCACGAGCTGATCGGCTTCAACACCGACTCGCCGGTCATCCCGCAGGAGGAGCTCCAGCTCCAGGCGTCGATGGGCGTGCGCTACGGCTTCGACGACTCGAAGCTCGACACGGTGCGCGGCCTGACGATCGTCCCCGCCATCGCGGCGGGCATCGAGAGCCGAGTCGGCAGCATCGAGGCCGGCAAGGACGCCGACCTGCTCGTCGTCACCGGCCACATCGCCGACCCGCGAACGTCCGTCGAGCAAGTCTTCGTCGACGGCGTCAAGCACTACGACACGAAGGAGGACGTGCGCCGCTGGTAGCGGAAGCATGGGACGCACGCTCCACAGCCTGGCCGTCGTTGCGCTCTCTGCCGCGAGCGGCATGGCCCTTTGCGCCGCGCCGCTCGCGGCGCACGACGACGCGTTCGCGGTGCGCTGCGCCAAGGCGCTCGTCTGCTCGCGCGACCGCGGCGGCGTGCAAGCGCTCGACCGCGCGATCGTCCTGTGCCGCGGCGGGCGCATCGAGGCCGTGGGACGTGCGGACGAGCTCGCGGTGCCGGAGGGCTACGAGCTCTACGACGTCGGCGCGAGCTGGGTCATGCCCGGCATGATCGACCTGCACTCGCACATCGGCGGCGCGGGCGGGATCAACGACACGGTGTTCCAGTCGAACCCCGGCCTGCGGGTGAGCGCGTGCGTCGTCCCGGCGAACGCGAGCCTGCAGCGCGCGCTCTCCGCCGGCGTGACGACCGTGCTCTACATCCCCGGCTCGGGCTCGAACGTCGGCGGCGTCGGCGTGCTGATGAAGACGGGGCCGAAGACGTACGACGCGACCGTCGTGCGCGACGTCGGCTCGCTCAAGGTCGCGCAGGGCGACAACCCGACGCGCTGGGGCTATGGCATGGGCCGCGTGATGATGAATTGGGTCATCCGCGACACGTTCCGGCGCGGCGTGGCGTACGCCGCGCGCTGGCAGGCCGACGCGGACGTTCCGGCGCACGAGCGCGACATCCAGTTCGACGTGTTCCGCAGCCTGAAGGCGGGCGAAGCGCAGATCTCGACGCACACGCAGGTGCCGCAGCTCGTGCTCGCGACGCTGCGCATCGCGAAGCAGGAGTTCGACCTGCCGGTGTACCTCGACCACTCGACGGTCGGCGGCTGGGTCTACGGCGCGCTGGCGGAGGAGCTCGGCGTCCCCGCGATCGTCGGACCGCGCTCGGTCGACACGGCGACGCGCGGCATGATCAACTGGTCGCGCAACCGCCTCGAGGGCTTCCGCGGCGTCGCTGCCGGGTGGCAGGCGAACGGGCACACGCGCATCGGCTTCAACACCGATGCGCCGGTCATCCCGGGCGAGGACCTGTTCCTGCAAGCGGCGATGGGCGCGCGCTACGGGTTCGACGACTCGCGGCTCGAGACCGTGCGCGGCCTCACGATCGTCCCCGCGCAGGCCGCGGGCATCGACGGGCGCGTCGGCAGCCTCGAGCCGGGCAAGGATGCCGACCTCGTCGTCATGACCGGCCATCCCGCCGATCCGCGCAACCGCGTCGAGATGGTGTGGATCGACGGGGAGCTCCTCTACGACGTCGGCCGCGAGCCGCAACGGTACTGATCGGCATGCTCGCGCTGCTCAACACCCTCGAGGCGCTGCTCCTGGCGGTCCCGCTCGCGCTCGGCGCGGGCGACGGGCCGGCTTACGCGATCGCATGCGGGCGCGTGCTGACGATGGACGACGCGGACGCGGTCCACGCGCCGGGGCTCGTGCTCGTGCGCGACGGGCGCATCGTGTACGCCGGGCCGCCGGTCGAGGTGCCCGAGGGCTACGAGCGACTCGACGTCGGCGCGAGCTGGGCGACGCCCGGCATGATCGACCTGCACTCGCACGTGCAGACGGGCGGCTGGGGCGACATCAACGACATGGTCAACCCGGTCAACCCCGAGCTGTCCACCGCGCCGACGCTCGTGCCGTCGAACCCGGCGGTGCGCCGGGCGTGCGCGGCCGGGGTGACGACGCTGTTCGGGATCCCCGGCAGCGGCACGGCGATGAGCGGGTTCGGCGTGCTCTACAAGACGAAGACGGCCGCGACGTTCGACGAGGCCGTGCTGGCCAATCCCGGTGGGCTCAAGGTCGCGCAGTCGCACAACCCCGAGCGGCGCGCCGGCGACCTCGGGTCCACGCGCGGCGGGCTGTACTGGCTGCTCGAGGACATCAACGAGAAGGCGCTCGCCGCCGAGCGCCAGGGGCGCTTCGACCCGCAGCTCGCGAACCTGATCAAGGTGCTGAAGGGCGAGCTCCCCGTGCTGATCCACTGCGCCGGCGGCATCGGCGCCGCGTCGACGGTGCGCATGTGGAAGGAGCGCTACGACACGCTCTGCACGCTCAGCCACGGCAGCCTGGGCGGCCACAAGGTCGCGCAGTACGTCGCCGACATGGGTGTGCCGGTCAACCACGGTCCGCGGACGATGGACTACTACTCGACCCGCGACGGCTCGATCGTCGGCAGCGGGTACGTGTACTGGGCCGCGGGCGGACCGAACTTCTCGCTCAACACGGACGCCGGGGTGATCCCGCAGGAGGAGCTGTTCCTCCAGGGCGCGATGACCGCGCGCCTCGGCGCGGACTCCTACCAGATGCTGCGCGCCGTGACGATCCACCCCGCGCGCTCGATCGGCATCGACGACAGAGTCGGGAGCCTCGAGCCGGGCAAGGACGCGGACGTCGTCCTGTGGAGCGGCGACCCGCTCGATCCGCGCTCGCGCGTCGAGCTGGTCCTGATCGACGGCCGCATCCAGTACGACCGCGAAAGCGACGGACAGTGGTTCTGACGGTGACCCGCATGTCAGGCACGATTCGAACGAAGGACATCTCCATGAGGCTGTGGAACGCGCTGCTCCTTTCGCTGGCGGCCGGGCTCGCCAGCGCCGCGCCCGCGTCGGCGTCGGCGATGGATGCGCTCGCCATCAAGGTCGGCCGCGCCGAGACGGTCGCGAACGGCACGATCGAGCACGCCGTCATCCTCGTCGAGAACGGCAAGATCGTCGTCGTCGGCCAGGACCTCGAGATCGCGCGCGGCATCCCGGTGCTCGAGCGGCCCGACTGGGTCGTGATCCCCGGGCTCGTCGACTGCTACTCGCGCGTCGGGCTCGACGGCACGGGCGGCGGCGGCAGCGAGCCGCACGTGCGCGCGTCGCGGGAGCTGTACCCGCGCCAGGACGAATGGAGCCAGACGCTCGAGCACGGCGTGACGACGCTCGGCCTCTATCCGGCGGGCAACGGCATCCCGGGACTGGCGGTCGCGGTGCGGCCGCGCGGCGATACGCCCGAGGAGATGATCGTGCGCGACGGGGCCTACCTGCTCGTGCACCTGCGCTCGAACCCCGGCTCGAAGAAGATGCTCCGCGACGGCTTCGAGGAGGTCGACAAGTACCTCGAGAAGGAGCAGAAGGCCTTCGAGAAGTGGGAGAAGGACAAGGAGAAGGCCGACAAGAAGAAGAAGGACGACAAGGACAAGGACAAAGAGAAGAACGGGGACCAGGACGGCGAGAAGGAAGAGGAAGCGGGGCCCGGCCCGTACGTCCCGCCCGCGCCGGACGAGAAGGTCAAGCCGTTCATGGATCTGCGCGACGGCACGCTGTCGGCGCTGATCAGCATCGAGAAGGCGTCCGACTGGCTCCACCTGCTCGACGTGATCGAGGACGAGGAGTTCCAGTGGAGCCTGCGCATCGGCCTGCAGGACGACGTCGACGTCTATCACGTCGTCGACGCGATCGGCGAGCGCGGCCTGCGCGTCGTCGTCGAGCCGGCGCTCACGTTCCTGCCGGCGACGCGCCGTGACCGCAACCTGCCCGACGACTTCGCGCGCGCCGGCGCCAAGGTCGCGTTCACGCCCAACCGTGGCGGCTACGGCGGTTGGCTCGTCGACGTCGGCCGCGTCGTGCGCGCCGGCATGGATCCGCAGGCGGCGCTGCGCGCGCTCACGCTCGAGCCCGCCGCGGTGCTCGGCGTCGAGTCCCGACTCGGCAGCATCGAGCCCGGCAAGGACGCCAACTTCGTTTTCCTGAGTGGAGCGCCGTTCGAGCCGGCGACTCGCATCGAGGCCGTGATGCTCGAAGGCGACATCGTGTTCGAGGAGGATGCCCAGTGAGGTTCTGGACCCGAGATCCCGTTCTCCGCCCGCTCGGACTCGCGGCGCTGTTCGCCGGTTTCGCGCTCGGCGGCGCTGCCCACGGCTGGACCGGCGCCGCCTGGACCGGACAGGAGCCCGTCGAGGAAGCGCCCTCGGAAGGGGAGCCGGCGAAGGCGGACGAGGAGGAAGAAGTCACGACGTGGTTCGCCGTCGTCGGCGGCGACGTACACACCGGCGACGGCACGGTGCTGCGCGGCGCGACCGTGCTGGCGAAGAACGGCGTGATCGAGGAGATCGGCCACAACGTCTTCGTGCCCGAGGAGGCCGAGGTGCTCGACGCGACGGGCTACCGCGTCTACCCGGGCCTCGTCGCGATCGCCGCGACCACGCGTCTGTCGGCGGGCGGCTTCTCCGCCGAGCCCCCGGCCGATTCGCACGCGCGCGTCTTCCCCGAGGAACGCGACGGAGCGGGTGTCGCGCAGAGCGTCCCCGACGGTTGGACGAGCGGCATCTGGTCGACCGACCTCGAGCACGCGGGCCACGACCACACCGCGACGCCGCAGGGCGACATCTGCAACCACGGCTCGCCCGAGGACGAGTCCGGCGCTGCCGCGCGTCCGGTCCGTACCGCGGTCGAGGACTCGTTCGACCCGTTCAGCAACTACCTCGTGCTCGCGCTCGCGACCGGCATCACGACTGCTCGCCAGGGCGACGCCGCGGTCAAGCTGAAGCGCAACGAGCTCGACGGCGTCGACATGCGCTCGGACTACCTGTCCTCGTTCACCTACAGCATCCGCAACCCGCAGAGCATCACGAAGCTGCGCGACGACTTCCGCGGGGCGGCGAAGTACCTGCGCGAGATGCGCGCGCACGCGGAGGAGAAGAAGTCGAACAAGGACGCCGAGGAGCCGAGCAAGCGCGGGGTCGACTCGCGGGCGCTCGCGGTGCTCCAGGGCGAGTCGCGGGCGAAGTTCAGCGCGACCGAGCGCAGCGAGTTGCTCGGGATCGCGCGCCTGGCGCAGGAGTTCGGCTTCCGCCCGGTCATCGAGGGCTGCGTCGAGGGTTGGGCGGTGGCCGACGAGCTCGGCCGCGCCGGAGCCGCCGCGATCGTCACGCCGCGGACGCGGCGCGAGAAGTCCGAGGCGCTGGTGCGACCGGGCGGCTCGAGCATCGAGAACGCGGCGAAGCTGCACGAGGCCGGCGTCCAGATCGCGATCGAGTCGTCGAGCTCCGCGATCGACCTCGGCGGGATCACGGGCCGCGACCTGATGCACTTGCCGATCGAGGCGGGCTTCGCGGTGCGCGGCGGCTTGTCGAACCAGGCCGCGCTCGAGGGCATCACGATCGTCCCCGCGCGCCTGCTCGGCATCGACCACCGCGTCGGCAGCCTGAACGTCGGCAAGGACTGCGACCTGATCGTCACGGACGGCGACGTGCTGCACTACCAGACGTTCGTCCAGTACACGGTCGTCGAGGGCAAGCTCGTCTACGACAAGGAGAAGGAGCTCTTCTTCGCGCACATCCGCCCGCGGCCGGAAGTGCCGAGCGACGACGCCGAGACCGACGAGCAGAGCGAGGGCGAGACCGACGAAGACGTGCCCGACGCACCGGACGACGCTGAATCCGGCGACGGCGACGGCGAAGGGGACGACGCGGACGACGACGACGACGACGCGAAGGACGACGACGGCGAGAGCGACGCCTGATCCTTCGCCCGATGTGCTTCGAGCGGCTCCAGTCCCGCGACGCGGCGGCACCGGAGCCGCTCGGCGTTCTCCACGATCTGTCCACATCGCCACGCCGTCGCAAGCACCGACCGTGCAGCGAGTTGCGAAGACGGAGCGCGTGTTGCGAACAGATGCCTAACCGCGCGACACCCAGGCGGCGCACGCTCGCCGCGGGCCTCGCGCCGGCCGCGCGCCGCGCGCTGCGCGCGCTCTCGCCGCCGACGAGCGACGGCGAGCGCCGGCGCGTTGCTCGCCGCCCGCGCAAGGCCTATGCTGATCGGATCCCTTGTCCGGGGCCGCAGACGCGGAGAGGCCGTCCGACCCAGCGCAGCGCCCTTTGTCGATGACCTTGCGCGATCTCCTCCGGGTCCTCGGATCCGCTCGTGGCGACGGCCGCAATCTGACCCACGAAGAGGCCTACCGGGCCTTCGCGGCGATCTTCGCGGGCACCGAGAGCGAGGTCCAGGTCGGTGCGTTCCTGATGGCCCTGCGCTGGAAGGGCGTCTCGGTCGAGGAGCTGACCGGCTTCGCCCGCGCGGCCCGGGACCGCGCCACGCTGCCGTGCGAGGGGATGGAGGGCCTGGTGTGCATCTGTCCGCCGCACGACGGGTACGACCAGGTCCCGCCGCTCGAGGTGGCGATGGGTCTGGTGGCGGCCGCGGCGGGCGCGCGCGTGCTGCTCATCACCGACCGCTGCGTGCCGCCCAAGCGCGGGCTGACGGCGGCGAGCGTGCTCGAGCACCTCGGCGTCGGTCTGACGTGGGATCCGAGCGAGGCGGAGGACTGGGTCGTGAAGACGCGCTTCGGCGCGCTCTCGGCGTCGGGCATGCTCCCGGCGATCCTCGGTCTGCGGCGCGTGCGCGGCGACGTCGCCGTGCGGACGCCGCTCTCGACGGTCGAGAAGCTCGTGGCGCCCTCGAGCGCCGCGGTCGTGCTCGGCGCGGAGCGCGGCGCCGTCCTCGGCGTCGCGGTCGAGGTGATGCAGGGCCTGGGCCACCCGCACGGGATCGCGATCCAGGGCCTCGAGGGCGGCGTCGTCCCCGGCTGCCGGCGGCGTACGCGCGGCATCGAGCTGATCGGCTCGCACCAGATCCCGCTGTCGGTCGAGCCCGCCGACTTCGGTCTGCAGTGCGAGCGCAACCCCGACCTGCCGATGTACGGCCCGCCCGAAGAGGGCACGGGGACGGGCGACAACCCCGAGCTCGTGCGCGCGAGCGGCGAGATCACGCGCGCCGTCCTGGCCGGCGAGTCCGGTCCAGCGCGCAACTCGACGCTGCTGGGGGCCGCCGTCGTGCTCAAGGCCGCCGGCCGCTGCCTCACGCTCGCCGAAGGCGTCGACGCCGCGACGAGCGCGCTCGACTCCGGCGCCGCGTACGCCGTCCTCGAGAAGCTGCGCGCCTGCGGCCCCGCGTAGCAACGTCGGCGCGAGCCAAAGCAAGCGGACGAGCGGACGAGCGGACGTGGCCGGTCGTGCGGGCCGCGCAAGCCTCGGCGCGATCGACTAAAATCCCGGTCTCTACGCCCCTCCCGCGCCACGCTCACCCTGAGGCCCCTCGTGACCGAGACCACCCATTCGAAGATCCACGCCGACATGACGATGGAGGAGATCCTCTCCGTCGTCCCCGCCGCGCAGCGCGCGCTGTTCCAGCGCTACCACGTCGGCGGTTGCTCGTCCTGCGCGTTCCAGCCGAGCGACACGCTGCGTCAGGTCTGCAAAGACCACAACATGTTGGATGTGAACGAGGTCGTCGCCCACATCCTGGACGCGCAGGAGCTCGACGAGCGGATCCAGGTCGACCCGTCCAAGGTGCGCGCGTGGCTCGACGCCGGCGAAGAGCTGACGTTCCTCGACGTGCGCTCCGCCGAGGAGCGCCGCTACGCGCGCATCGAACAGGCCGAGCTGCTCGACGTGCAGCGAGCCGAGCGCTACATGGCGTTGCCGAAGGAGCGCAAGCTCGTCTTCCACTGCAAGGACGGCGACCGCAGCCTCGACGTCGCGGCGTACTTCATCGGCCACGGTTTCACGAACGTGTGGACGGTGCGCGGCGGGCTCGATCGTTGGCGTCGCGACGTGGACTCCTCCATCCCGAAATACGAGTTGCCAACCAGCTAGCTCCTGGTAGCCTGCACTCGCTCCGGCCGGATCCTGCCGCCCGGCCGGGGTGGGTGCCGACAGGCGCTCTCCGATCCCGGCTGGGTCTCGCGGCCCGAAGGGATGCTCTGGAAGTCACCCTGCCATGGCGTCCAGAGTCGCCGGGGGGCCCGACCTTGCCAGCCCTCCTGGCCGTCCGCTGGTGGCAACACCAGTCGCGACCCGCGCGGAGTCGTCTCTACGGAGACGACTCCCTTTCATTTAAGCGCTCTCAGCGTCCGTCGTCGAACCAATCGCTCGTGGAGCCTTCGAGCGTCATCCGCCCCGTCACCGGCTCGACGTGCAGCACGCGCACGTCGCCCTCGAATGCGAGCTGGATCGTTCCGCCGCAGAGCGCCTGTCCGCTGGCGGCGTAGCGCAGCGCGCGCATCCCGTCGTCGATCTCGACCGCGACGATCGCGACGCCCTCGAACACTCCGTCGCTCGAGTAGCGGCGCGCGCGGGCGTGCAACTCGCTCGGCGGCACGCCGTCCGCGCCCGAAGCGTCGACGACGCGATAGCCGTCGCCGTCCTCGCGGAACTCCACGCATGTCGTCTTGCCGAGGTACGCAGCTCGGTTCTGCGCGGAGCGCAAGTCGCGCGCGAGCTGCACGCTCGCGTTCTCGAGCGTGACCTCGCTCCGCCCGAAGTACGCCGGGATCGCGAGCGACGTCACGAGCACGATCAACGCGAGCGCGACGAGCAGCTCCAGGATCGTGAAACCGCCGCGGCGCGCGCGCCGGCGGTGCTCCGTGGGGACGGCGAGGTGCACGGGTCGCGGAAGGAGCGGGTCAGAGGTCGAACAGCGCGAGCTCGGTGCCGGGAACCGCGCCTTCGCAGTTCGCGCGCAGCTCGCCCGTCGACGGCTTGAAGATCCAGCCGGTACGCACGTCCGGGACCGCCGGGAACGCGTCGTCGTCGGCGACCAGCCGCACCGACTTCATGCGGTTGATCGGGTTCTCGGGGACCCCGTAGAGGAGGTACGGCCCCAGGTCGTGGCCCGCCTTCCAGGTGAACGAGGCGTTGCCGTCCGCGTCGGACCAGCCGGCGAGCTGAGCGCGCAGACCGAGCTCCGAGAGGCGCCGCTCGGGCGTACCCGGGCGCCCGGCGTAGCCGGGGAACTCGTCGTGCTCCTCGCGGTAGCGCAGCAGCGCCGCGCGGAACGCGTGCAACGTGCTCTGGAGCTCGCGCACCAGCGTGACCGACCGCTCCGAGAGCTCGACGTGCGTCGTGGTCCTCTGCGGCACCGCCATGACGCCGATCGTGCACATGACGGCCGCGACGAGGGCGTACTCGGTCAGCGACGGGCCGCGTCGCCCGTCCCGCTCCGCCTCCGCCGCGCCGGCCTCGCTCGCTCGCTCGTGCTCCATCCTGCCCGGATCTTCGGCCGAGCCGCGCCGAACGCTTGAGCGGGGGCCCGCGCGGCGCTCATTCGCCCGCCACCTGCTCCCGGGCGCGCCGGGCCTCGACGTGCCCGGGCTCGAGCGCCAGAACGCTCCCGAAGGCCGCGCGGGCCTCGGCCTGGCGGTCCAGCGCCGAGAGCGCGACCCCGCGCGCGTAGTGCGCCTGGGCGTCCGATCCGTTGCCCCTGACCGCCTCGTCGGCGAGCCGGAGCGCGCGCTCGGCGTCGCGCAGCCCGGGCGGAGCGTCGCACAGGACGAGCGCGAGCACGCGCCGCGCGCGGAGCTGCGCAGGCTCGTCCGCGAGCACGCGCTCCAGGCGCTCGACCGCCTCCGCGTGCCGCCCCTCGTCGGCGTCGATCTGCGCGAGGATCACGCGCGCGTGGACGTTGTCCGGCGCGAGCGCGAGGCTGCGTTCCGCTTCCGCGCGCCCGGCGTCGAAGCGGCCCTCGGCGCGGTGGTGGCTCGCGACGACGGCGGCGCGCTGCCAGGGCTCGAGACCGTGGCCGAGCAGCCCCAGCTCGCGCAGGACGAGCAGCTCCGCGTGCTGCGCGAGCTCGGCCTGCGCCTCGTCGTCGCGCCCGAGCGCCGCGAGCGCCTTGCCGAGGATCAGGTGGGCCTGCATGTGGTCGGGGCTCGTCGCGAGCGCGGCGCGCAGCTCCTCGGCCGCGCGCTCCGGCTCGCTCGCGTCGAGGTGCAGTCGCCCGCGCAGCACGCGCAGGTTCGCGCTCGACGGATGCAGCGCGAGCCCCGCCTCCGTCGCCCGCGCCGCGCGCTCGAGGGCGCCGCTCTCGCGCAGGACCGTCGCGAGGATCTTGTAGTTCTCCGCGTCGCCGGGTTCCGACTCGAGCGCGCGGTGCGCGTGCCACAGCGCGCGGCCCGACTCGCTGCGCTGCAGGTACACGTCGGCGAGCAGGAAGTGCGCGCGCGCGAGGGCTGGATCGGCCGCGACCGCGGCGAGCAGCTCGCGCTCCGCCTCGCGCAGGAGCGCGAGCCCGTGGAGCCGATCGCCGAGCTCGAACCGCGCGTTCGCGTCGCCGGGTCGCAGCGACGCGAGCTGCCGCAAGCGGCGCACCTCGGCCGCGCGCGCGGGGTCGGCGGCGGCGAGCGCGGCCCCTTCGCGCTCTCGATCCTCGCCGGTCGTCGTCGGAAGCGAGTCCGGCGGGGGCTCGGAGATGCCCTCGAGCAGCCCCCAGGGAGGCTCGCTCGATGCCGGCGCCGCGCCGGGGCGCGGAGGCGCGCGCTCGGGAGCGGGCGACGCGGCGCTGTCCTGGCCGGGGGGCCGATCGTCGCAGGCGGTGACGAGCGCAGCGAGCGCGGCGAGCGCGGCGAGTGGCGAGGTGCGCATCGAAACAGCGCGGCCTCGGAACGGCCTGCGGAACGGAGGGCGCAGCGGATGGCTGACGAGACGAGCGCTGCACGGCACAATAACACAAGTCCGACAGAGCGTTTGCTCGTCGCGTGCTCCCCCACGTTGCCCCCTGCCTCCCACAGGGCCGCGCTCGTCTCCTTGGGCGTCTGCGCGGCCGGTTGCGCCGTCGCGTGCGGCGATCGGGAGCCCCCGGCGCGCGACCCCGGTTCCCCGGTCGGGCCCCTCGCCGCCGACGCGCCGAACGCGCCCGGGCTTCGGTTCACCGACCAGGCGGCGGCGGCCGGGCTCGACGTCGTCTCCTGGTGCGGCTCGACGCCCGAGCGCAAGCGGACGATCCTCGAGTCGCTCGGACAGGGCGCCGCGTGGCTCGACGACGACCGCGACGGGCTGCTCGACCTGTACGTCGTCAACGGGTCGAGCCTGGAAGAGCTGCCCGATCCGCCGCCGACCGACCGCTTCTTCCGCAACCGCGGCGACGGCACGTTCGCCGACGTGACCGCCGCCGCCGGGCTCGCCGACGCAGGCTGGGGCCACGGCGTCGCGGCCGCCGACTACGACAACGACGGCGACACGGATCTGTTCGTGTCGCACTGGGGCGCGCACCGGCTGCACCGGGCGAGCGCGACGGACGATCCCGCGGCGCCGACGCGCTACACCGACGTCGCCGCCGCCGCCGGCGTGGCGTGCGAGGCGGATCCGCCGTCGTGGGGGAGCGGCTGCGCGTGGGGCGACGTCGACGCGGACGGATTCCTCGACCTCTACGTCGGCCACTACCTCTCCTTCGACCCGGACGATCCGCCCGGCGGCGGCGGGACGGGCAACTGGAAGGGCGTGCGCGACGTGTTCGTGGGGCCGCTCGGCTGCGTCGCCCAGCGCGACCGCCTCTTCCGCAACCGCGGCGACGGCACGTTCGAGGACGCGACCGAGCGCTCCGGCGTCGCCGCGGCCGCGCCGAGCTTCACGCTCGGCGTCCTGTTCGGCGACTTCGACCTCGACGGCGACGCGGACCTGTACGTCGCGAACGACTCGAAGGCGAACTACCTGTTCGTCAACGACGGCGCCGGTCGCTTCGAGGAGCGCGGCGCGCTCGCGGGCCTCGCCTACGGCGACCAGGGCAACGCCCAGGCCGGCATGGGCGTCGACGCGGCCGACTGGGACGGCGACGGGCGGGACGACCTCGTCGTCACCAACTTCGACGACGACTTCAACACGCTCTACCTCGCCCGCGGCCGCACGTTCGTCGACGTCACCGTGCGTTCGCGCCTCGCCGTCTTCTCACGGAACGTGCTGTCGTGGGGCTGCGGCCTCGTCGACTTCGACCACGACGGCGACCGCGACCTGTTCGTCGCGTGCGGGCACATCTACCCCGCGGTCGATCGCGACAAGCTCGACACGAGCTACCGCCAGGTGAACCAGCTCCTCGTGGCCGAGGGCGAGCGCTTCGTCGATGCCGGAGCGCGCTCCGGCCCGGCGTTCGCGGTCCTCGAGACCAGCCGCGGAGCCGCGTTCGGCGACTACGACCGCGACGGCGACGTCGACGTGTTCGTGACGAACCTCAACCGGCCGCCGACGCTGTACCGCAACGACACGCTCGGCGCGGGCGCGTCGATCCAGGTCGCGCTCGCCGGCTCCCGCTCGAACCGCGACGGCGTCGGCGCGCGCGTGACGGTGCGCGCCGCCGGCCGCCTCTGGAGCGCCGAGCGCCGCGCTGGCGCCTCCTTCCTCTCGACGAGCTCGCCGTGGCTGCACTTCGGCCTGGGGGCCGCACGTCGCATCGACGCGATCGAGGTGCGCTGGCCTTCGGGCACCACGTCGACGCACGGCCCGTTCGATCTCGACGAGCTCGGTCGCGGCGCGCGCGTCCTGCTCGCCGAGCCGACTGACAGAGCCGGACCGTCCGAGCCGCGTCCGAGCAGGCGGTCAGAGCCGCTCGCGCTCGGGCACGCGCGGCTCGCTCGGCAGGCGCAGCGTGAACGTCGAGCCGCGGC
Source organism: uncultured Planctomycetaceae bacterium (assembly GCA_964528575.1). Lineage (GTDB taxonomy): Bacteria > Planctomycetota > UBA1135 > UBA1135 > CAZGTQ01. The sequence goes on from CAZGTQ010000123.1 coordinate 35,272, forward strand.
CGGGCTCGCTGCGCGCCGTCAAGTCGCCGCCCATGAGCCGCGCGAGCTGCAGGCTGATCGCGAGGCCGAGTCCGGTGCCGCCGTGGCGGCGCGTCGTCGACGGGTCGGCCTGCTCGAACGCGGCGAACAGGTCCACGAGCCGCTCGGGATCGATCCCGATGCCCGTGTCGGAGACCTCGAGCTCGATCCACTCGCCGCGGTCGCCGGCGCGGCGGGCCTCGACCGCGATCTTGCCGCCCTCGGTGAACTTGCACGCGTTGCCGAGCAGGTTGAGCAGGCACTGGCGCACGCGCATCACGTCCGCGTTCATCCGCCCGACGCGCTCGTCGCAGCGCACGTCGAGCTCGTTGCGCTGCTCGGCGGCGAGCGGACGCACCGTGTCGGCGACCTGCCGGACGAGCGCGCAGACCTCGAACGGCTGGCTCGCGAGGCGGACCTTCCCCGCCTCGACCCGCGCGACGTCGAGCAGGTCGTCGATCAGCGTGAGCTGGTGGCGCGCCTGCTCGGCGATCTTCTTCAGATCGGGCACGAGCGTCGTCGGGCTGTTGTTGTCCGCCTCCTCGAGCAACAGCTCGCAGTAGCCGAGGATCGCGTTGAGCGGCGTGCGCAGCTCGTGGCTGACGTTCGCGAGGAACACGGTCTTCGCGCGGCTCGCGCGCTCGGCGGCGTCCTTCGCTTCGCGCAGCGCGGCGGCGGCGAGCTTCTGGTGCGTCACGTCGCGCAGGACGACCGTGAAGAGGCGCCGGCCGGGCAGCGGGACCTCGCTCGCCGAGAGCTCGATCGAGAACTCCTCGCCGTCGCGCCGCCGGCCGACGACCTCCACGGTCGCGCCGAGCGCGCAGGAGTCGCCGGTCGGCGGCGAGCGTCGCAGGAACGTCCACGCGTCGCCCCCGGTGCCCGCCGGGATCAGGCGTTCGATGCTGCTACCGACGACGTGCGAGACCGGATAGCCGAACAGGCGCTCCGTCGCCGGGTTGGCGGACTGCACGGTGCCGGTCGCGTCGAGCGTGACGATCGCGTCGGCCGCGGCCTCGAGAATGGCGCGCTGGCGAGCCTCGCTCTCCTGCAGCGCGCGCTCGGCCGCGCGTCGCTGCGAAACGTCGCGCAACACCGCCACCGCGCCCGACGCGTGCGTCGCGTCCTCGGGACTGCGGACCGGCGTGCCCGTGACCTCGATCCACGTGCCCTCCGGCCGCGCCTCGTTGCGGATGAAGATCTCGACGTCGACCGACTTGTGCCCGCGCAGAGCGCGCGCGAGCGGGAGCTGCTCGGGCGGGAACGGCGTGCGCGCGTCCGGCAGGTAGAGGCCGTAGCGATCGGGCCACGCGTCCGGCGGCGCGTCCGTGATCCCGATCCCGACGATCTCCTCGGCGAGCGGGTTGAACAGCAGGAAGCGGCCGGCCGAGTCCGTGACGACGACGCCCTCGCCCATGCTCGCGAGGATCGAGTTGCGCTGCGCGATCTCCGTGCGCAGCCGCTCGTTCGCCTCGCGCAGCTCGTCGGTGCGCCGCTCGACCATCGCCTGCACGCGGCGCCCACGAAGCAGGAGCGTCGTGAGAAGAGCGGTGATCGCGAGCCCGGCGACGAGGATCGCGGTCCGTGCGGACGAGCCGAGGTGCTGCGCGAGGTACGCGCGCGTCGGCGCGGTGCGTACGAGCCAGTCCCGACCGCCGCGCGAGATCGTTCGCTCCAGCAGCGGTTGCGCCGCCGGGTCGAGCTCCGTGCGCGCGTTCGTGCCGAGCAGCGTCTCGCTCCCCGGCTGCGACACGTCGGCGATGCTCGTGAACAGCGAAGGCGCCTCGTCGCTCGTGCCGCCGCCCAGGACGCGCTCCCAAGCGACGGCGCCGAGCACGAAGCCGCGCAGCGCTTCGCGGCGCGCCCGCGGCGAGTCGAGCGTCGCGCCGGAAACGTAGACCGGGAGCAGGACGAGCGTGGAGCGCAGCGGCGCGGCGCCGTGCGCGCGCCCGAGCGGCGGCGCGCACGCGAGCTCACCCGTCTCGCCGGCGCGCTCGAGCTCGTCGCGAAGCGCCGGGCGCGAGCCGAGGTCGTAACCCCACGCGCGCGCGTTCTCGTCGTACGGAACGACGAGCTCGAGCGGGTAGTACGCGTCCCGTTCGCCCGCGGCCACGAGGCGATCGCCGGAGTCCAGCTCGCGGATCTCGTACGCGTCCCGGCCCTCGCGCTGGCAGCTCAGCTCGTGTCGCGCGCGCTCGGCGGCGCTGACGCGCGGGACCCAGCCGAGCGAGCTCAACAAGCCGACGCGGCCGAGGCAGTCCGAGCCGAGCTGCTCGAGCTGGGCCGGCTCGAGCCGGTCGTTGGCGCGCCGGAGCTGACCGTGGCCGTGGAGCGCCTCGATCGCCGCGCCGAGACCGGACTCGACCTCGAGCGCGACGACGTGCGCGTCGCGCTCGAAGCGCGCGACCGCCAGCGACCACGCGCGCTCACGCTGGTCGTGCCACAAGAGGAGCGTCGCCGCGGTTCCCGCCACGCCCACCAGGACGGGGATCCACGTCCACGCTCGCCGGCTGAGGTCCATCGGGCTCTCCCGAGGCAGGATAGCGCACGGCGGGCGGCGCGCCGGGCGCGGTCCGCGCGGACGCCGCGTCCGGTCTCCGCGACGAGCCCGCCGCCCGCCACCGCTCCGTTCCCGCGCCGTTCCCACCAGAGGAGCAGAGAGGAGCAAAGAGTGTTCCTACGGAAGCCGGTCGTTGCGAGCCGCGCTCGGCGCATTCCCGCGAGCGGTTCGCCGCGCTCGACTTCGCCGCCGCGCTGCCTGGACAAGGTCGCCGGCTTCGGGTCTGATCCCTTCGGGATGCTCGGCGTACTCACGTCGAGCGAGCGACAAGAAGAAGTTGCCCTCCAAGGAGGAGACCATGAAACGAAGCTGGTTGGCAGGCGCCCTCGCGGCCGCGCTCTTGTGCGGTTCGTGCATCGGGCCGAACAACGCGTTCAACGGCCTGCGCGATTGGAACGGCGATGTTTCCGACAGCAAGTGGGGACGCACGATCGTCCACGCTGTCTTTTACATCATCCCGGTGTATCCCCTGGCGCTGCTCGGCGACATCGTGATCTTCAACTCGATCGAGTTCTGGGGCGGCGACGCCCCGTTCGGCGACTGAGAGATCGTCGCGCCGCCGCGTGCGCTGTGCGCGCGCGGCGGCGTGCACCCGTGGCGCGCGACGTACTCGCGCTGCGCCGCGGGCGCTCAAAGGCTCTCGAGCGCGTGCTCGGCGGCGGCCGCGATCCTGCGCGCGCGCGTCGCCAGAGAGGGCTCGCCGACGTCGTCGGCGAAACGGCGCAGCTTGTCGGGCAGCCCTTTGCGAGGCGCCTTCGACTCGAGCGGCCGCAGGAGCTTCGCGAGCTTCTCCTCGAGCGTCCGCACAGCCTCCGCTTCCGGCGTCTCGAGCGGCGCGAGCAGAGCGCGCGCTTCTGCGCTCCACGCCGCGTGCCCCGCGACCGCCCCGACCAGGGCGCGGGCGCTCTCGAGCGCTCTCGTAGGACGTCCCGTCTCGGCGAAATGGACGACCGAGCGCTTCCAGGACGCGAAGCGACCATCCACCTCCGCGGCCGCCGCGCCGACTTGCGCGCTCGGTTCCGCGCTCGCCGCGACCTCGTCGAGACGCCGCCGCGCCGCGCCGAGCTGCTTCGCGCCGAACGCCAGCGCGCGGACCTCGCGCGCGACCGCGTCGTCGCCCCAGCCCTCCTCGGCGCGCTCGAGCTCCGCCTCGATCGCCTTGTCGACGTTGCGCAGCCCCTGGTAGCTGCCGGCGTACAGCACCGTGCCGTCGATCCCGACGAGCGCGAGCACCGGCGGCGGCCCCGTCTCTTGCTCCCAGCGGTACGGCAGGAACTGCCGGCGCAGCAGCGGGCACGTCGAGCCGGGGAGCTCCTTCAGCGCGAGCGCCTCGACGTACGTCTCGTCGTGCTCCTTCTCGTCCTCCATCAGCAGCACGACCAGGCCGCCTGCGCCGTGCTCCGCGAGCAGATCCAGCGCTCCGCGCGCCGCCTCGGTGCCTCCGAAGACGTTCGAGAAGAGCGCGAGCACGACCGGCTGGCCGCGGTACTCGGACAGGCGCGTGCGGCCGTCGCCGCGCAGGATCGAGCGAAACTCGATCTCGGGCGACGGCTCGCCCGGGCCGACGTGCTGCGCGCGCGCGACCGCGGCGACGAGAGGGAGGATCAGAATGGCGCGAACGAGGGGCGTGGAGGACATGGCGCTCTCCTGATGCGCCTGGACGGCGTGGTCGCGCGCGAAATCCCGCGCTTTCGCGTCAGAGCTCGCGCCGCTCGCCCCAGCCGCTCCCGTACTCGTTGGTCGGGTCGCGGTAGATCGAGTGCAGGTGGTCGAGCGGGTTGCCGCCGAGGTCTTGGCAGGCGTACTCGAGCAGCACCGACGGTCCTTGCAGGCGCCACGAGACGTCGCCGTCCGCGCTCGTCGGCCCGCGCCACGCGAAACGCATCCGCTCGATCTCCGCCTCCAGCGCCTCCAAGCGCGCGGCGGCGCGCGCCTCGGGCAGATCGCCGACGAACGCGTGCAGGAGAGCGCGCAGCCGCTCGCGCTGCGCGTCGTCGAGCGTCCCGCAGTCCAGACCCTCGGGCTCGGGCACGATGCCGTCGCGGCCGGCGCCCGCCACCATCTGGCCGCGCCGCGGCGAGACGAGCGCGGCGGCGCGCTGCTCCTCGTCGAGCGAGGCGAGCAGCGCGTACGCCGCGTCGGTCTCGATGGCGAGCGGCTCGATGCGCTCGCCGCCGCGCTCGTACGCCGACGGCTGCGCGCCGAAGAACGACGGCGACAGCGCGACGCGGCCTGCGTCGAACGTGAGATTGAGCGCGAGGTGGTGGCCGTCGAGCTGGAGCGCCCAGCGCGCGTCCGGCGCCGGCGCGCCGAAGAGCACGAGCCAAAAATTCTCGGCGCCGAAGCCGGGACGCGGCTCGCCGCCCGGCAGCAGGCGGTCGTCGGCGAGCACCACGTCGCGCGTCTTCGTCCAGCCCTGCGCGCTGAGCGCGCTCGCGAGCAGATCGCACGCTCGCTCGAGCTGCGCGCGGTCGAGATCGCCGAGCCGCACGCCGTTCTCGACGGGGCGCGGCGGCACGTTCGTCCAGCGGCGGCGCTCGTCGCTGTCGAGCGGCAGCGCGCAGCGCGAGCGCAGCTCGTCGCCCAGCGACGCGAGGAACGCCGCCGCCGCCGCCGCGGGCTCGCCGCGCTCGGGCGCGTACGTCGCGAGCACCTCGCTCGCGAGCGACGGGTACGGGTCGGCCGCCGGCCGCGCGATCAGCGCGAGCGCGAGCAGCAGCGCGAACGAGGAGGGCAGCGCGACGCTCTTCATCGGGTCGAGCTTCGGCTGGGCGGTCGATCTGCGCAAGCCGGCCGCTCGGCGCCCCGCGCGCCCGTCGCGGTCCGGCGCAGCCCCAGATCGTCGTGGCAGCGCGCCGCGCGCGCTCCGATACTCGGCGGGTGCCCCCCGGCTCTCGAAGGAGGTCCCATGCGCGCGCTCTCGCTCTCGGCCGTCCTCACCCTCGTGCTCGTCGTCGCCGCGCCGCCCCTGGGCGCGCAGAGCGGGGCGAACGGCGCCGCGACGCGCCCCGCGCTCGCCGACTCGATCGCGCAAGCGCGAGCGCTGGTGGAGGAGAGCGTCGCGGTCGTGCCCGGGCTCTCGATCGCGGTCGGGCGCGAGGGGCGCATCGTGTGGGCGGAGGGCTTCGGTTGGGCAGATCTCGAGCAGCGCGTCCCGGTGCGCACGACGACGCGCTTTCGCATCGGGTCGGTGTCGAAGCCGTTCACGGCCGCGGCGGTCGCGCTGCTCGTCCGGCGCGGCGCGCTCGACCTCGACCGCCCGGTGCACGAGTACGTGTCGTCGTTCCCGGCGCACGATCCACCGGTCACGACGCGGCTCGCCGCAGGCCACCTCGCCGGCATTCGCCACTACCGCGGCCTGGAGTTCCTGAGCGCGCGGCCTTACGCCGACGTCCGCGCCGGGCTCGCCATCTTCCAGGACGATCCGCTGATCGCGACGCCGGGCGAGCGCTACTCCTACTCGAGCTACGGGTGGAACCTCGTCGCGGCGGTCGTCGAGGTCGCGGCGGAGGAGGAGTTCCTCGCGTTCATGCGCGACGAGGTGTTCGAGCCGCTCGCGATGCGCTCGACCGGTCCCGACCACGTGCGCACGCTCGTGCAAGAGCGCGCGCGCCCCTACGAGCGCGCCGGCGACGGCGGTTTCGTCAACGCGCGCCACGTCGACAACAGCTCCAAGTGGGCCGGCGGCGGCTTCCTGTCGACGCCCGAGGACATGGTCCGCTTCGGCCTCGCGCACCTCGAGCCGGGCTTCCACGACGCGGAGTCGCTCGAGCTCCTGTTCACGTCGATGCGGACGAGCGCGGGGGCGCCGACCGGCTACGGGCTGGGCTGGTCCGTCGCGCAGGGCGACGGCCGGCGCACGCTCCGCCACGGCGGCGGCTCGGTCGGAGGCACGACGGGGCTCGCGCTGTACCCCGACACCGGGGTCGTCGTCGCGCTGGTCGCCAACCTCTCGGACGCGTCGCTGCCGCGCACCGAAGCGATCGCGGAGCTGTTCGAATGAGCGCCGAGGCGGTGAACGCCGATGCGGGGCCGGGCGAGACCGTCCACGCCGTCGAGTACGCCTTCGACGAGCGGTTCGTGCGGCGCGTGCTGCGGCGCGCGGCGCGCCGGCGGATGCTCTGGGGCGCCGCCGTGATGGCCGTCCTGTTCGTGCTGGCGGCGGCCGCGTCGGACGTCGACCCCCGGCTGTTCCTCGCAGCCGGCGCGATCGCGATCCCCCTCGGGTGCGTCGTCGGCTATCGGCTGCGCCTGCGGCTGGCCGGCGGCCGTCTGTACGAGCTGTGGTCGAAGCAGGCGCCCAACCGGCGCTTCCACTTCACGTTCGACGACGAGGGCTTCTCGGCCCACGCCGGCGAGAGCCGCAGCCGCTATCGCTGGAGCGACGTGCGCCGGCTGCGGCGTCACGACGACCTGTGGATGCTCGAGATCGCCAAGGGGATCGGCCTGTTCCTGCCGCCGTCCCGCGCGAGCGAAGAGACGCGCGACTACATCGTCCAGCGCTGCCGCGCGGCCGGTGTTCGCGTCTGAGCCGCGCGCTCGATCAGCGCAGCCGCAGGCCGCAGCTCGGGCAGCGCTCGGGGACGCCCGCCAGCGCTGCGCCGCACGCCGGGCACGCGTTCTCGTCCGCGTCGAGGTCGAGCGCGGACTCGGCGGCGGCGCGGGCGGCGGGGTCGAGCTCCTCGAGGAACGCGGCGTCG
>CAZGTQ010000124.1:0-33886 GCA_964528575.1 uncultured Planctomycetaceae bacterium
TTGCCGTGTTCAGCAATCCCATCCGCGTGAACAGAAAGGCAATGACGACTGTTGCGAACACTTCGAAGAAGCCTTCCACCCACAAATGCACGACCCACCACCGCCAATACTCGACGATCGCCAGGTTGGTTTGCCGACGCCACATGATGCCGGCAGCATAAAAAATGGCAATCGCGGCCGATGCGATCACGAACAGCGCGAGCAGATGCTTGTGATCGCCCGGCTGACGAAATGCCGGCCACAGCGAGCGGCACATCAACCACAGCCACAGGAAAAGCCCCACGAGCAGAAACAACTGCCAGAAGCGGCCGAGGTCGACGTACTCGTAACCCTGGTGGCCGAACCAGAAGCCCGCGTCGAGCGAGAAGTGCTGCTGCACCGACAGCCACTCGCCTGCGAGCGAGCCGACGACGACGAGCAGCAGCGCTCCGAACAAGACGTTCACGCCGAGCCTCTGGAAGCGCGGCTCGCGGCCGCCGATCAGCGGCGCGAGGAAGAGCCCGGCCGCGAGGAACGCCGTCGCGATCCAGAAGATCGCCAGTTGGACGTGCCAGGTGCGCGTGATGGCGTAAGGCAGCACGCCGGCGAGCGAGAGCCCGAAGAACGAGTCGCCCTCGACGGTGTAGTGCGCCGTCAGCGCGCCGAGCAGCACCTGCACGACGAACAGCACGATCACGACGGCCGCATACTTCGCGACCGCGCGCATCGACGGCGTGACCGTCACGCGCGCGAGCGGGTCGCTGCGCGGCACCTCGGGCGGATCCTCCTCCTTGCGTTTCGCCTCGTGGTACCAGACGAGCCCCGCGGCCGCGCCGAGCAGCAGCACGATGCTCAGCACCGACCACAGCACGTTCGCCGCCGTCGGCCGGTTGCCGACGAGCGGCTCGTGCGGCCAGTTGTTCGTGTACGTGAAGCTCTCGCCGGGACGCTCGGTGACCGCCGCCCACGACGTCCAGAAGAAGAACGCCGACAAGCGCTCGAGCCGCTCCGGATCGGTGATCGCGTCGTCGTGCAGCGCGTAGTCCTCGCGCAGGCCGTCGAGCGATTCGTGGCCGCCGAAGAGCCGCTCGTAGTGGTCCGCCGTCCTCGCGATCGCCTCCGCGCGCGCGTCGCTCACGACGAGCACGCCGCTCTCCTCGTCGTAGCGGTTCGCGCGCAGCTCGCGCCGCAAGCGGCTCTCGAGCGCGCCCTGCGTCTCGACGTCGAGCTCCTCGAACGGGACGCCGTGCTCCGCCACGCTCCACGCGCCGAGCAGCGCGAGCGCCTCGCGGTGCAGCCAGTCCGCCGACCAGTCCGGCGCCTGGTACGCGCCGTGGCCCCAGATCGAGCCGATCTGCTGGCCGCCGACGCTCTGCCACACCTGCTGGCCGTCGAGGATCTCGTCGCGCGTCGCGATCGTCGCGCCGGACTCGGTGACGATGCGCTCTGGCAAGGGCGGCGCCTGGCGGTACACCTCGCGCCCGAAGAAGCCGAGCACGAGGAAGCAGCCGCCGACGACGAGGACGAGCGTGACCCACAGTCTCCTGTCGCTCTGCATCGGGTCGCCTCAGCCGCGCAGGGCGCGCGGGAAAAGGACGTTGTTCTCGGTGTGGATGTGCTCCATCACGTCGCGCTCGAGCTCGGCGAGGCCGAGGTAGAGCGCGCGCCACGTCCCGCACGCCTCGGCGGGCGGCGCGTAGCCGCCGGTCAGCTCGCGCAGCCGCTCGAGGTTCTTGCCGTGGTCGCGGTGCTCCTCCTCCATGACGCCGATCGGCATCGCCGCCATGCGGCCGCGTCCGGCCTTCAGGAGCGGGAAGAGCACCTGCTCCTCCTTCTGCATGTGCTGCTCGAGCTCCGCGGCCATCCGCTCGAGGTGCGCGGTCAGGCCGCGCGGGCAGGTCGCCTTCTCGGCGTGCACCGCCTCGACCTTGCGCGCCATCTCGACGAGGCGCGGAACCTCGCGCCGGTGCGCTTCGTGGAAGTGCTCGAGGACGTGGTCGATCACGTCGCCGAGCGGACGCTCGTCCCAACGCTCGAAGCGCCCGGGAGCGTCGGCTTCGGCCTGGACCTCGGCGACGATCGCGTCGACCTCGAGGCCGGCGTCCGAGCAGGCCTGCTCGAGCGTGACGTGGCCGCCGCAGCAGAAGTCGAGGCCGTGGCGGTGGAAGACGCGGGAGGCGCCGGCGCGCGTCGAAGCGAGCTCGCCGACGGTCTGGTCGCGCTGAACGGGTCGTTGGATGGTGGTCATGAGAGTTTCCTTGTCGTAGGGGGAGCGGGGGGAGCAGCCCACTTGAGTACCCCACCTTGAGCACGCCTCGTGCCATGCGCTCGAGTCGTTGCTCTGCAAGGAGTTACGGCGCTAGGTTGTGTCCATCGCAACGAAGGCCTAGGGTGTGGATCACAACGAGCGTGTGATGAAGACAACGCCCCCCAAGCTCGACGACCTGCTCCCGATCGCGCTCGACATGACCGCGTCGCTCCCGGCGCAGGACCGCTCCAAGCGTCTCGTCGATGCGGTCGTGCGCGCGCTGCCGTGCGACGCGGCGGTGCTCCTGCGGCTCGTCGGCGACGAGCTCGTCCCCGTCGCAGCGCACGGCCTCGCGCCCGACGTGCTCGGCCGCCGCTTCGCGCGCGCGCAGCACCCGCGGCTCGACATCATCTGCCGGCACGACGAGCCGACGCTGTTCCCCGCGGACAGCCCGCTGCCCGACCCGTACGACGGGCTCGTCGATGGCGCGCCGCACCTCGACGTGCACGCGTGCCTGGGGTGCCCCTTGCGCGTCGAGGGCGAGCTCGTCGGCGTGCTGACCGCCGACGCGCTCGAGCCGGGCGTGTTCGACCGCGTCGACAAGCGCTTCCTCGTGCACCTCGCCGCGCTCGCCGCCGCCGCGCTGCGCACCAGCGACCTGATCGAGGCGCTCGAGCGCACCGCGCGCCACCGGGGCCTGGTCGCGCGCGACCTCGTGCAGGACGTGCTCGACCGCCGCGGCGGGCTGCTCCTGGGCGAGAGCGAGGCGATGGCGCGGCTGCGGCGCGAGGTCGAGCTCGTCGCCGGCTCCGACTTCCCGGTGCTCGTCACCGGCGAGACGGGCGTCGGCAAGGAGCTCGTCGTGCGCACGCTCCACGCGCAGTCGCCGCGCGCCGACCAGCCGCTCGTCTACGTCAACTGCGCGGCGCTGCCCGAGGCGATCGTCGAGAGCGAGCTGTTCGGCCACGAGCGCGGCGCGTTCACCGGCGCCGAGCAGGCGCGCCCCGGCAAGTTCCGCGTCGCCGACGGCGCGAGCCTGTTGCTCGACGAGATCGGCGAGCTGCCGCTGCACATGCAGCCCAAGCTCCTGCGCGCGCTGCAGGACGGCGAGATCCAGCCGATCGGCGCCGATCAGCCGGCCCACGTCGACGTGCGCGTGCTCGCGGCGACCAACCGCGACCTCGAGGCCGAGGTGCGCGCCGGCCGCTTCCGCGCCGACCTCCTGCACCGCCTCGACGTCTGCCGCATCCGCGTCCCGCCGCTGCGCGAGCATCCGAGCGACGTCGCGCAGCTCGCCGGCCACTTCGCCGACCGCGCGCGCCGCCGGCTCGGCACAGGCCCGATCCGCTTCACGCCCGACGCGCAAGCGGCGCTCGAGCGGCGTCCGTGGCCCGGCAACGTGCGCGAGCTCGAGAACGTCGTCTCGCGCGGCATCCTGCGCGCGACGGCGCGCGTCGCGAAGGCGGAGCCCGTCCTCGTGCGCCGCGCCGACCTCTCCGATCCCGTCGCCGCCGAGGACGAGAGCGCGCCGGCCGCCGCGGACGCGGCCTCGCTCGCGCCGATCGCGGCGGGCGCGACGCTGCGCGAGGCGGTGCAGGAGTTCCAGCGCGCGCAGATCCAGCGCGCGCTCGCGAGCGCGAAGGGCAACTGGGCGGCGGCCGCGCGCGCGCTCGGCATGGACCGCAGCAACCTGTACCACCTGGCGCGGCGGCTGGGCCTGCGATGAGCGAGCGCTCGGACGAGGACGTGCGGCACGCGCTGCGCGAGCGCGTGAAGGAGCTCGCCTGCCTCTACGACGCGTCCGCGATCCTCGCCGGCGCGGGCGGGACGCTCGAAGCGAAGCTGCAGGCGCTCGTCGAGCGGCTGCCCGATGGCTGGCAGCACCCCGAGCACGCGGCGGCGCGGCTCGAGCTCGACGGTCGCGCGTACGCGAGCCCGGCGCGAGCGGACGAGCGGCACGCGCTCGCCGCCGACGTGCGCGTCGCGTCCGAGCCGGTCGGCCGGCTCGAGGTCGTGTACGACGGCGCCGTGCCCGCGGCCGGCGGCGAGCCGTTCCTCGAGGAGGAGCGCCTGCTCCTCGCCGAGCTCGCGCACCGGGTCGGGGCGTTCCTCGAGCACGAGCGCGGCCGCGCGCGCGGGGGGGCGCGCGGCGATGCGGTGCCGCCGCCGGGCGAGGAGGGCACGCCGCTCGAAGCGCTGCGCGGCGACTCCGACGCGATGGCGCGCGTGCGGCGGGCGGTCGAGAAGGCCGCGCGCACCGACGCGACGATCCTCGTCATGGGCGAGAGCGGCACCGGCAAGGAGCTCGTCGCGCGCGCGATCCACTACGCGAGCGCGCGCCGCGCCGAGCCGTTCGTCGCGGTGAACTGCGCGGCGATCCCCGAGAGCCTCGTCGAGAGCGAGCTGTTCGGCTACGTGAAGGGCGCGTTCACCGGCGCGACGCACACGCGCGACGGGTTCTTCCAGACGGCGCGCGGCGGCACGCTCTTCCTCGACGAAGTGGGGGAGACGAGCCTCGCGGTGCAGGCGAAGCTCCTGCGCGTGCTCGAGGACCGCGAGATCCGCATGGTCGGCTCGGACCACACCGTGCGCGCCGACGTGCGCGTCGTCGCCGCGACGAACAGCGACCTGCCCGCGCGCGTGCGCGCGCAGAGCTTCCGCGCCGACCTCTACTTCCGGCTCAACGTGCTCCGCATCGAGCTCCCGCCGTTGCGCGAGCGGCCGGGCGACGTGCTCCAGCTCGCGCGCCACTTCCTGGGCGAGCACGAGCGCCGCGCGGGCCGCGCGCTCGCGCTCACCGACGCCGCCCTGCGCGCGCTCGCCGGCTACGACTGGCCGGGCAACGTGCGCGAGCTCGAGAACCTCGTCCACCGGCTCGCGATCCTCTCGGACGGCGGCGTCGTCGACGTCGACGACCTGCCCGGGCCCCTGCGTTCCGCGCCGCCGCCGCGCGCCGGGGACGCCGATCTGCGGCCGCTCGCCGAGGTCGAGCGCGAGCACGTGCGCGCCGTCCTGCGCGCGGCCGGCGGCAACCGCACGCGCGCCGCCGCGATCCTCGGGATCGACCGCAAGACGCTGCGCAAGAAGCTCGGCGACGCGCCCGACGGCCTTGACGCGTGACCGGGGAGCTTCTCCCCGCCGGGGAGGTTCTCCCCAGCCTCGCAGGGCCCAAAACGGCCTCCAGGGGCCCGCCGCGCCATGGTCCGCCCCTTGCATCAGGGACGCGCATGAAGACCGAAACCCCCCTCGCCGCCGTCGCTCCCCGTCCCGCGGCGGCGCAGCCCGCTCGAGCCCCCGAGCGCTCCTCCGAGCGCGCGGGCGGCATCTGCTCGAACTGCGCTCATCGCTTCGCCTGCGCGCTGCCCGTCACCCCGCGCGCCGTCTGGCACTGCGAGGAGTACGCGTAGCGCGCGCTACGGATCGCTCGAGCGTCGCCACAGGAGCGCGGCCGTCGCGAAGATGCCGATCGGCGTGTAGTGCAGCACGAGCCGGTCGGGGATCAGCGTGGCGAAGAGCTCGTCGAGGTCCCACGGCGTCGTGAGCAGGATCAGCGCGTAGAGCCACGTGCCGCCGAGCACGACGAGCACCGCCGGCAGCGCGGGGTGCCGCAGGAACGCGCCGGGGCGCCGCAGGTTCCAGCCGATCGCGGCGAGGAACAGCGGCCACAAGAGGACCCAGCGCAGGAACGTCTCCACTTCGATGTTCACGAACGGCAGAAAGACGTTGGTGAAGCCCCGCACGATGTCGCCCGTGCGCTCGAAGCGGTGCAGCTCGCTCGGCAGCGCCGCGATCGCGCGCGGATAGTTCTCGTCGACGTCGGGCAGCGAGCCGCGCAGGCCGATCCACGGCGCCGCCAGGGCGACGGTGACGACGAGCGCGATCGCGATGCCCAGGACCGGCGGGAAGGCCGCGCGCCCGAGCTCGAGCGGCCGCTCGGCGCTGTGCCGGTGGAAGAGCGCGGCCAGACCGAGAGCGAGCGGCACGACGAGCAGCAGCGCGAGGCCCTCGTTCTTCGTCAGCACCGCTCCGCCGAGCGCGATCCCCGCGATCCACGCGTCCGCGCGGTCGTGCTCCTCGCGCGCGAACCGCGCGATCCGCCAGGCGTGGACGAAGCCCGCGAAGAGCAGCGCCGCGAGCGGCATGTCCGCGGCGCCGTCGAGCATGTAGCCCTGCGGGAAGTAGCGCGCCTCGGACGGATCGGGCCCGAGCACGAACGTCTTCACCGCGGGGCCGATCGCGCGGTAGGGGATCCCCGAGAACCACAGGAACGGGAGCGAGATCCACAGGAGCGAGCCCGTCAGAGCGGCTCCGCGGCCGCGCGTGCGCAGCGCGCCCCACAGCAGCCCCGCCGCCGCGATCATGTACAGCGCGAACAGCGGCCGCGTCGCGTGCTCGTCGAACCGTCCGCCGACGTTCGCGACGAGCGCGTGCAGCGCCGGGATCGCGGGCGGATACGTCACGTGCGTGTGCACGCGGCCGATCGGGCCCGACAGGTCGGTCCACGCCTCGGTTCCGATGCCTTCGCCGTGGACGAGCTTGCCCTTGTAGGCGAAGTGGTAGGTCGCGTCGAACGACTTGGTCGGCTGCGAGAGGCCGTGGAACGGCCCGAACACGGCGAGCGCGATCACCGCCGCGATCCCCAGGCGCGCGAGCGGCGAGGGCGGCGGCTCGGCGGGGAGCGGGCGCGCGCTCGCCGCTCCGCGCGACCACCCGAGCGCGAGGGCGAGCGCGCCGACGAGCGACGCGACGCCCAGCGCGACGCGCACGACGACGCCGGGCAGCGGGCCCGCGACGATCACGGCGCCGGCGTACAGCGCGGGCACGCCCGCGAGCCCGAGGACCAGCGCCGTCGCGTGGCGCTCGACCACGCCGCGCGCGCGCCCCGGCCGGAACGCGGCGAGCAGCGCGTGTCCGGTGAGCCACAGGCCGGCGGTGGTGGCGAGCGGGACGAGGAGCATGCGTGCGCGCGGGCTCCGCGTCAGCGCGGCTCGTCGTCCCTCTCGACGCCGTGCCCGTCGTCGTCCCCCTCGACGCCGTCCCCCTCGTCGTCCCGGACGTCGTTCGCGTCGTCGTTCGCGTCGTCGTTCTCGCCGAGGTAGCCGGTCGCTTCCAGGCCCTCGTTCAGGTCGGCAGGTCGCTCGTTGCCGGTGATGCGCTCGCGGCCCTCCGCCAGCTCGTCGATCGTCCGCAGGAACAGCCGCGCCGCCTGGACGCGCTTGTCGCTCGGGGCGCCGCGGTCGTTGGTGAGGGGGTTCTGCTCGTCGGGGTCGGTCTCGAGATCGAAGACGTTCGCCGCGCGTCCGCTCATCAAGATCTTCGTCCGGCCGAAGTGCACGCCGCGCTGCTCGATGCCGAGGTTCTCCGCGGTCAGCTCGAGCGGCTGCGCGCGCAGCGGCAGCTCGGCGCCCTCGATGACCGGTCGCAGGCTGCGGCCCCAAATGTCGGCAGGCGGCGCCAGGTCGCAGTATTCGAGGATCGTCGGCGCGAGATCGACCAGGCCGACCAGCGCGTCCGACGTCTCGCCGGCGGGGATGCGGCCGGGCAGCCGCATCAGGAGCGGCACGTGGACGACCTCCTCGTACAGCGACTGCCGGTGGCCGAAGCGGTTGTGCTCGTAGAACTCTTCGCCGTGGTCCGACGTGACGATCACGAGCGTCTCGTCGAGCCTGCCGTCGCGCTCGAGTCGCTCGAGCATCTTCCCGACGTGCTCGTCGGTGAAGCGGATCTCGGCGTCGTAGAGCGAGCGCAGGCGCGCCATGTAGAGCTCCATGTTCGCCGGCCTCTTGGTGACGCTGCCGAGGTCGCCGCTGACGGGCTCGCCGTCGTAGTCGGGGAAGAAAACGTCGTAGCGCGGCGGCGCGTTGTAGTCGTAGTGCACGTCCCACATGTGCACGAACGCGAAGAACGGCTCGTCGTCGTCGACGCCGTCGAGCCAGCGCTCGAAGGCGGCGAGCAGCGCGGGGCTCGTCACCGCGTCGTGCGAGCGCGAGTGGACGTCGCGCGCGCGCTGCTCCTCGGTGAAGACGGTCGCGTCCTCGACCGCGACGTCGCTGCAGTCCTCGTAGAGCTCCCAGCCGCGGTCGAAGCCGAACCACGGGTGCAGGTTCGGACCGGACCAGAAGCCGGCGGTGCGCCAGCCGGCCTTCGCGAACGTCTCGGGGAGCAGGGTCCGCGAGCCGTGGAGCTGGTCGCTGACGTCGCGCACGCCGTGGAGCTCGTTCGGCAGGCCGGTGAGCATTGTCATGTGCGCGGGCAGGGTCCAGCTCGTCGTGCTGTAGGCGCGCTCGAAGCGCAGGCCCTGGGCGGCGACGAGGCGGTCGATGCACGGGCTCGTCCGCTCCTGGGGCGCGTTCGGAGGCTCGTAGCCGTAGGCGGACAGGTGGTCGGCGCGCAGGGTGTCGATCGAGATCAGGAGCACGCCCGAGAGCCCCTCGGGGTGGGGGGCGGGCTCCCGGCCGTCGCAAGCCGCGGGGAGCACTGCGAGGGCGGCCACGAAGACGGTTCGAAGGGGGGGCATCGAGGGCGCTGGGGCTGCGCTGGCCGAGCGGGAGGCGAGTATACGCCGCGCCCAGGGGCGCAGTGAGCGCGGCGCGCGCTCCCCGCCCGCTCGTGGTCGGCGCGCCGACTCGCTCGCGCCGGCTAGTCGGTCTCGGTCTCGAGCGGGTGGCGCGCGGCGGTCACGACGCCGCCGGCGAGCTCGAGATCGGCGGGAGTCGTGAGCACGTAGTCGACGCCGCCGGCGAGCTGCGTCTCGACGACGTGCGGTCCTTCGGGACGGAACACGATCACGTCGTTCTCCGGCGCGTCGTGGGCCTGCGGGACGCGGATCAGGACGAGGGGCCGGGTCGGATCCGGGTTCTCCCACAGCGTTTGCATGTGGTCCGCGCAGTGGCCGCAGTCCTGGCGGTAGAAGACCCACGTGCCGTCCTGCGGGAGCGAGTACACGTCGAGGTAGCCGTTCGCGAGCTCGGTCTGGTCGATCCGCTTTCCGGCCCACTCCTCGGGCGAGAGGAGCGCGTAGCCGCTCGGCTTCGGTCGCGCGCCGCCGTTCGCTCCTGCGTCGCCGTTCGCGACCAGCGTCGTCACCTGCCGATCGACGATCCAGGGCGTCGCGAGCGCCGCGACGAGCGCGAGCCCGACGAGCGCGGGGTGGACGAGCGGCCGCCGCGCGCTGCGCCACGGCCGCAGGGCGAGCGTCAGGACGAGCAGCGCGGTGTCGATGGCGAGCATCGTGCTCGGATCGATCTTCAAGCGCTTGCCGAAGCAGCCGCAGCTCTCCGTTCCCTCCGCGATCAGCACCACGAGCACGGCGTCGAACGCGACGAACGTCGCCGCGACGAGCGGCCACCCGATCCGCGGCCAGAGCAACCCGAGCGCCGCGACGCCGAGCTCGATCGTGATCGCGAGCCGGTACGCGAGCAGCTTGTCGCCGACGATCTCGTGCACGATCGGCGGGATGTCGTTGGGGCTACCGAACAGCTTGAACAGCGCTCCCGCGGCGATGAACACCGCGGCCAGGCGCACGCCGAAGGCGGCGAACGCGCTCGTCCGATCGTCGTGGGTCATGGGCAGGATGGTGCCGCTACGGAGGGACTTCGAGAAGCGCGGGCGGGGGCACGCGAGCATACGTACGTCATACCGACCTCGCGCGCACCCGCCCGCGCGCGCGTGAGTCCCCCCCGCGGGTGGGTGGTTCGGCGGCGGGCTCCCGCGCGCACGCGTACGCGCGCGCCCGCGTGCGCGCGCGCGCGAGAGAGCCCGACACACGTGCCGGCCGTCCCCGCTCGGGTCCCGCCGCCCGAATCCGGCGCGACGACGCCCCACGCCAGCCCGCTCGAGGAACTCGCAATACGGCGAAGAGCCCGCTCGCCGCCCCAGGCTCGGCGCCCGGCGCCCGCCTCCCTCGGAGCGACCGCCCGCCGCGTTAGACTCCTGCGCCCGCATGTTCGCACCGCCCCGCATCGTCGAGTTCGACCTGGAGAAGCGCGCGATCCGCACGGTCGCCGACGAGGACGTCACGCGCGTCCCCGACCGGATGTGGTGGGTCGACGTCCACAGCGACGACCAGGGCTCCATCGAGCGCATCGGGCGGTCGCTCGGCCTGGACGACGAGGACCTGCGTTGCCTCGAGGACCGCGCGCCCAAGCCCGGCCTGTCGGAGCGC
Organism: uncultured Planctomycetaceae bacterium; assembly: GCA_964528575.1. Taxonomy (GTDB): domain Bacteria; phylum Planctomycetota; class UBA1135; order UBA1135; genus CAZGTQ01. Next base: position 10,392 of record CAZGTQ010000124.1, read on the forward strand.
GACGACTCGGTGACGGTCACGCTCGAGTCGTGGCCGGGCGCGCCCGGCGAGGGCGAGCCCGACCTCTTCACCGCGCACCTGACGCACTCGAGCTGCTTCACGCTCAGCGCGGCGCCGATCCCGTGCCTCGACGAGCTGCGCGCGACGTACAAGCGCGAGTTCCGCTTCGCCCAGTCGCCCGGCTTCGTGCTCTTCCTCGTGCTCGACAACTTCGTCGAGTCGATCGCCCGCGCGCTCGGGCCCCTCGACGACGAGTGCGAGGCGATCGGCGAGCGCATCTACGCCGAGTTCCACCCCTCGATCAACGAGGACATCCTGCGGCTCAAACGCAAGCTGCTCGCGCTCAAGCGGACGCTCGTCCACGCGCGCGACGCGCTGATGCGCCTGTCGGGGCGCCGCGTCCCCGTCATCACCGAGGCGGGTCGCCAGTCGCTCGGGGACGTCTTCGCGCACTCGCAGGCGCTCGCGGCGTCGATCGACGGCCTGCGCGACCTGGCGGGCAGCCTGCTCGACTCGTACATGGCGGTGCAGGCGCAGCGCATGAACGAGACCGTCAAGGTGCTGACGATCTTCGCGTCGGTGATCCTGCCGATGACGCTGATCGCGGGCGTCTACGGGATGAACTTCCAGCACATGCCCGAGACCGCCTGGCGCTACGGGTACTGGTTCGCGCTCGCGCTGATGCTCACGACGGGCGGTGTGATTCTCTTCTACCTGCGCCGCCGGAACTGGACGTAGAGCGGTGCCCCACGAGGCGATCGATTGGTCCGAGCGCTACCGCTCCGGCAACACGCCCTGGGACGTCGGCGCTGCGCACCCCGAGCTCGCTGCGCGCCTCGCGGCGCCGGATGCGAGCGTGCGGCCACCGCGACCCGGAGCGCGCGCGTTCGTCGGCGGCTGCGGCCGCGGGCACGACGCGTTCGCGCTCGCGCGCGCCGGCTGGAGCGTCGTCGCGACCGACAGCGCGCCCGAGGTCGAGCCGCTCGTCGCGCCGCCGCTCGCTGCGCTCGGCGGCCGCTTCGTGCTCGGCGACGCGCTCGCGTTCGAGGACGAGCGCGCGTACGAGCTCGTCTTCGAGCACACGTTCTTCTGCGCGATCGACCCGGCGCGCCGAGCCGACTGGGGCGCGCTCGCCGACCGCCTGCTCGTGCCCGGCGGCCGTCTGGTCGCGCTCGTGTTCCCGTTCGACCGTCCCGTCGAGCTCGCGGGCCCGCCCTGGCGCACGAACGCCGCGCTGCTCGGCGACGCGCTCGGCCCCGGCTTCGCCCTGCGCGAGGACGTGCCCGTCGCGCACCGCGTCGAGCGCCGCGAGTGGCAGGAGCGCTGGGCCGTGTTCGAGCGAACGGCCCAGTCGTAGCGCTACAACACGAGCGCGCGCGCCTGCACGAACGAGAAGAAGAACACGGCGTTCGGGTCGCGCGCGACGCCGTCGAGCTCGCTCCGCATGCCCTCGACGATCTCCTGCGAGACCTTGCCGGCCGCACTGAGGCCGTCGGCGCCTGAGAGCAAGAGGTCGCTCCAGAACGCGATGAACTCCGCGCGCTCGCCCGGGTTGCGGTTGTCGAGGTGCACCGTGCGCACGTCGGTGACGATGTCGCGGTAGCCGGCCGCGAGCAGCAGGTTGCCGAGCTTCGCTCCGACGAACGGGTCGCCGCCGATCTCGATCTGGTGGTCGTTGAACGCCATCCAGTAGGCGAGGGTGCTCGGGCTGTACGGGTCGAGGAAGAACGACGCGTTCTGCACCTCGGTCACGACGATCGGGGCGCCGGGACGCAGGACGCGGCGCGTCTCGGACAGGACGAGCGCCGGGTTCGGGACGTGCTCGAGGATCCAGCACAAGAAGGCGGAGTCGAACGTGCCCTGCGGGAACTCGAGCCGCTCGCCGCTGCCCAGCACGAGGTCGTAGCGGCCGTCGGACCACGGGCGCGCGGAGAGCCACTCCCGCGCGCTCTCGAGGTTCTTGTCCGACAAGTCGACGCCGGTGACGTGAAGGTCGGGGAAGTGGCGCAGGAGGATCTCGGTCTGCGCGCCGACGCCGCAACCGACCTCGAGCAGGTTGCGCGAACGCTGGAACGGCAGCCGGTCGTGCACGCGGTACTCGACGAAGCGCGCCTGGTGCCGCAGGCGGTCGCGCTCGACGTCGGAGAAGCCGTGCACGTACCCGCGCGCCTTGCGCTTCACCGGGTTCGGTTGGCCCATGCGCGGATCCTACCCGATGCGGTGGCGGCGCAGCGCGCGCCGGCCCTCGAGGCGCAGCACCGGCAGCGCGATCCACCACGCGAGCGCGACCGCGGGCGCGATGAAGAGATAGCGCGGACCGAGCCACGCCGGCGCGAGCAACGAGCCCCCGACGCTGGCGAGCGCGAGCCCGCTCGCGAGCAGGTGCACCGACAGGCCGGCGAAGCCGATGCCGAGCAGCGGGTTCTGCGCGTCGAAGCGCGCGAACAGCGCGCCGACCGTCGTCGCCGTGCGCCCGACGAGCCACGCCGCGACGAGGAGCGCCGGCGGCACGAGCGCGACCTGCACCCAGGTCGCGATCCCCGGCGCGGGTCCGTGGATCGCGAGGAATCCGAGCCACGTGCCGACGAACGCGCAGCCGACGATCACGCTCGCCGCGCGCGCCTTCGCTAGGTACAGCGCGTCCTCGCTCCACGGCAGCGCGCGCAGTCCGCCCAGGCGCCGGTCCTCCCACGCGACGAGCAGCGCCGCCGCCGCGAGCGCGCCGCCGACGAGCGCGATGCCGAGGAACGCGAGCGTCACGTCGCGCGTCATCGCGCCGATCTCGCTCGGCTGCCCCGCGACCGCGAAATCCTGGTGCACCGTCACCTCGAACGCGGCGGCGGAGAGCGCGACGACGAGCACCGGCACCTGGACGGCGAGCGAGAGCACCGGGTCGCGCGCCACGCGCAGCACGTCCTTTGCCACCATCGCGCGCAGCGGTGCGCCCGCGCTCGCGCCCGGCAGCCGCTCGAGCAGGCGACCGACGAGCGTCATCCGCCCGCGGCTGAGCCCCGTGCCGCCCAGGCGCGCGAGCAGCCGGTCGAAGCGCCGCAGCAGGATCGCGCGGAACAGCGCGAAGTCGACCCACGCCGCGTGCGCCGCGACGAGCCGCGCGGCGAGGACGAGCGCGAGCGCGAGCGCGACGTCGTCCGACAGCCACGCGAGCGCAGCGCCCGCGATCCAGTCGGTCGGCGGCACGACGGTCGCCGCGGCGCGCGTCCACAGCGCGCTCACGACCGCGCTCATCGGCTGCACGAAGAACGCGACCGCGGCGATCGTGAGCCACAATCCGGCGCGCCACGAGACCACGCGCTCGGGCACGACGAACAGGCCGACGAGCACCGCCGCGCGCACCGCGACGACGCAGTAGAACGTCACCACGCACGGGCCCACGAACGCGAGCGCGGCGAGGAACGCTCCCGCGCCGCCGAACAGGAGCCGCGCGGCGACGACGCCGAACATCGGAGCGAGGAACAGCGCGAACAGCGCGCCGTCCTCGGCGATCCGGCGCGTGCGGTAGAGCTGGAAGTCGCTCAGCGGCAGATGCCGGTAGCGCAGGAGCGTCTCGCGCGGCCGGCGGTGGAACAGTTGCCCGACCACGCCGCCCGCGCCCATCACGACGACGATGCCGGCGAAGAAACGCGCGCCGCGGGTCAGCGCGTCCGCGAACGCTTCGCGCCCGTCGCCGAGCTGGTCGAGCAGCCAGGTCCCGATCACGTGCCCGAAGATGGCGTACGCCGCGATCACGGCGGGCAGGCCGAGCCCGAGGCTCACCTTCGTCACGGGGTGCCCGCGCAGGCGCCGCGCCAGGTCGAGCGCCTCCCAGCGGAGGAAGCGCCGTCCGACGCGCGCGACGCCGCTCACGCTCCGCGCTCCTCGAGCCACGTGCGCACCGGGTCGCCCTCGGCGCCGCCGGTCAGCTCGAGGAACACGTCCTCGAGCGAGCGGCCGGGGAACTCGGCGGCGAGGTCCGCGGGCCGCTCGACACGCAGCAGCCGTCCGGCGTGCAGGATGCCGACGCGGTCGCAGTGCTTCTCGGTCGTGCCGAGGATGTGCGTGGACATCATCACGGTGACGCCCTGGTCGGCGAGCCCGCGCAGGACGCGACGCACGAGGTCGGACGTGCGCGGATCGAGCTCGGCGGTCGGCTCGTCGAGGATCAGCACGCGCGGCTCGTGGATCAGGGCCGCGGCGAGGCCGAGCTTCTTGCGCATCCCGTGCGAGTAGTCGCGCGTCAGCCGTTCCGCGTCCACGTCGAGGTCGAGCAGCTCGAGCAGCCGGTCGGCGCGGCGGTCGCGATCGACGCGCGCGAGCCCGTGCATGTCGCCGACGAAGCGCAGGTTCTCGCGTCCGGTGAGGTAGTCGTACGGCGTGAAGTCCTGCGGCAGGTAGCCGACCGCGCGGCGCAGCGCCGATCCCTCGCGCCACGGATCGAAGCCCGCGACGCGCGCGGCGCCGGCGGTGCGCCCGGTCAGCCCCATCAGGAGCTGCATCGTCGTCGACTTGCCCGCGCCGTTGAGGCCGAGGTAGAGGAACCACTCGCCCGCGCCGATCGCGAGATCGAGCTCGTCCAGCGCGAGCTTTTCGCCGTAGCGCTTCGTCAGTCCGCGCGCTTCGATCACGGTGACAACAGCACGACGGCGACGTTGAAGACGACGTGCGCGAGGACGGCCGCGGCGAGGCCGTGGCGCAGCACGAGGACGCCGAGCACGCCGCCGAGCGCGCTCGCCTGCGCGAGCTTGATCCACTCGGGCTCGACGAGGCCCGCGTGCGCGAAGCCGAACGCGAGCGCGCACGCGACGACCGCCGCCGGCTTGGCGGCGCGCTCCGACCACGCCGCGGGCAGCCGCCGGCGCAGCCCGCGCACGCACACGGCGAGCAGCACGCCGCGGAAGACGAGCTCCTCCTGCACGGCCGCGATCGCGACGATGCGCGTCGCGAGGGCGCGGTCGGACGAGGGGTCGACGAGGACCGACATCTCGGTGCGCACCGGCGAGTCGAGCAGGCGTTCGACGAGCGGGCCGATGCGCGGCTGCTCGATCGCGTACAGCGCCGACGTGATCGCCGCCATCGCGCCGAGCGCGAGCACGAGGCCGGCGAGCGCGTGTCCCGCTCTCCGGCGCCGCCCGCGCGGCAGCGGCACGAGCGGACCGTGCTTGACGCCGACCCCCGGCAGCAGGACGCCGCACGCCGCGACGAGCACGAAGTTGCGCAGCGCCGCGAGCAGCAGGTACCCGCCGCTCGCGAGGTCGAGCCCGCGCGTTCCGGCGAGCGCGTCGGCGACCTGCAGCGCGAGCACGACGAGCGCGACCCCTGCGGCGGCGGGGGCGAAACGGCGCACGTGATCGATGCGCGCGACGAACGCGAGCGCGCCGAACGCGAACGCGGCGAGCGACAGGAGCAGGAACGACGCGCCCGCGACGCTCGCGAGCCCGTGCGCCTCGGCGACGGCGCGCAGCACGCGCAGCCGGCCGCCCGCGTGCCGCCACGGACCGTCGACGCCCGGCCCCGGCGCGTGCGCGACCTCGTCGTACAGCGCGAGCGCCTCGGCGGGTCGGCCGGCCGCGAGGAGCACGTCGCCGAGCAGCCACTGCGCGTGGCGCTTGCGCGGATCGGAAAAGCCCTCGATGCGCGCGTCCTCGAGCGAGCCCAGCCATGCGCGGCAGCGCTCCTCGGCCTCCTCCAGCCGGCCGCTCGCGAGCAGGAGCGCCGCCGCGCGCTCGTCGTCGCGCGCGCCGCGCGCCTCGAGCCGGCCCAGCACCGCGAGCGCCTCGTCGGTGCGCGCCTCGTGCGCGTACAGGTCGACGAGCCGCCGCGCCGCGTCGCTCCATTTGTCGCCGCCGGTCCCGGGCGGCGCGCGGAGCACGAGCGGCTCGAGCACCGCGATCGCCGCGCGCCGGCCCGACGCGAGCAGCGTGGGGAACATGCTCGCGCGCGCGACGACGGCGTCGTCGGCGTACGGCCCCCCGCGCGCTTCGACGTCGCGCAGGAGCTCGAGGCGCCGCTCGCCGTCCTCGATCCACTTCGCGCACGCGAGCAGCACGCCGCCCGCGAGCGGCGCTTCGGGCGTCGCGCGCGCGGCGCGCTCGGCTCCCGCGAGCACCTCGGCAGACCCGTCGCCGAGCTCATCGAGCGCGAATCGCCAAACGAGCAGCGCTCCGGGATGGTCGCCGAGCCACGGTCCGAGCAAGTCGCGCGCGTCGCCCGCGGCCGAGTCCGCGCCGAGGCGCCGCACCGACAGCGAGTACCCGCCGCGCGTGACGATCTCGCCGTACGGGCTCCCGCGCCCGTGCGACGCCGCCGCCATCGCCGCCCAGGGGCTCGCGGAGTCGAGCTCCGCCGCCGCCGCCCACGTGAGCCCGTGCACGGGATCCTCGCTGCGCCGCTCGAGCGCCGCCGCGATCGCCCCGGCCGCCGCGCGCGGCGAGCGTCCGACCTCGAGCCGCTCCTGCTGGAACCGCACGATCAACTCGGCGCGCTCGTCGATCGCGCGCGCCGCCCGCACGAGCCCGACCCGCGCCGCCGCCGACTCCGGCTCCTCGGCCAGCCGTCGCTCGAACACCGCCCGCGCCTCGTCGTGACGCGCGTCGTCGAGCAGCGCGAAGCCCTCCTGCGTCGCCGCGAGATCCGCGAGGTGCCACGCGACGTCCGTCCTGTCAGGCGTCCTGTCAGGTGCCACGTCAGGCGCCACGTCGGGCGCCGCGTCCTGCCCCGCGAGCGGCCCGGCGAGGAGAGCGAAGAGACACCCCACGACGACCCCGCCCCGCCGCGGGAGCTGGCTTGCTTCGGTGTTGGCAGGTGAGCGCAAGTCGTGGTCCAGAGCTGGCTTGCAACGGCGGGAGGGGGTGCGACCGGGCGGATCGTCGCGATCCGGGCCCCGCGTGCCGCCTGCGCGGCCTGTTGCGCACCCCCGGCCCACACGGAACCGAGCCAGTTCCATTGGATGATCGGGTGGGGTCCGCTGCCAGCGTCGAGTCGCTCCGCTCACTCGCTCGCCGGACGCTCGAGCAGCAGGTAGCGGAACCGCCCGCGCCGCTCGCGCACGCCCGGCAGGCGCTCGAGCCCGGCGAGCGCGCGGCCGACGCCGCGCGCGAAGCCGCGCGCGCGCGCTGCGAAGTTGCGCGTGCGGAACGCGATCTCCTCGGGCTGCGGCACCGCCTGCAGGCCGAGCCGGAGCGCGACGCGCAGCCCCGCGTCGCGCGCCAGCGCCTCGACCGCCGCCGGCTCCAGCGGCTCGAACGGGCCGACGTTCGGATCCGGCGAGAGCACGTACTCGACGCCGCGCAGGCCCCCGCGCCGGGCGCGCAGCCGCTCGGTCCAGTCGTGGTACGAGCGCTTGCTGACGAAGCCGAGGATCACGCGGCCGCCGGGACGCGCCCAGCGGGCCATCGCGCGCACGAGCTCGGGCCGCTCGTCGGGCGGCAGGTCCTCGAGGCGGTAGAGGCACGTCACGACGTCGTACGCGCCGTCCTGGGGCGCCGGCGCCGCGCTCGGGCCCCAGCCGAACGTGCCCGCCTGCGGCTTCGTGCGGCGCGCGCACCACCCGGCGACCTCGTCGGAGCGCTCCACGACGTCGAAGCGGAACCCGCGCCGCGCGCGCGACAGCTTCTCGACGACGATGCCGGTGCACGGCAGCACGTCGAGCCAGCGGCCGCTCGCATCCGCCGGCACGAAGCGCTCGAGCATCTCGTCGAGCGCGCGCACCTCCCACGCGCGCGGCTTGTTGTGCCGCAGCCCGTTCAGCACGCGCGCGCGCTGGTACACGGTGAGCAGGTCCGGCGGCCAGTCGGCGGGGTCGATCGACGAGGGGATCGGCCGGCCCGCGTACCAGTTCCAGTGCGCGACCTGCGAGAGCGGCCGGCGCTTCGGCCCCGCGCGCGGCGGGTGCTTCGGCCAGCCCAGCGCGAGCACGGCGACGACGAGCCGGTCACGCGGCAGCCCGACGATCTCGCGCACGCGCTCGGCGTCGCCCATCTGCGTGATCCAGAAGCTGCCGAGCCCGAGGGCGCCCGCCGCGAGCGACATGTTCTGGATCAGCGCGCTCGCCGACTGGATGTTCGCCCAGTGCTCCTCGGAAAAATCGCGCCCGTACGACACGACGACGTTGACGGGCGCGTTGCCCATCTGGAGCGAGAGCGCAGCGAGCGCGCGGTTGACCTCGAGATCGTCGACCGCGACGAGATCCCACATCTGGTAGTTGCACGACGACGGCGCCCAGATGCCCGCGTGCATCACCTGCTCGACGATCTCGCGCGCAACGGGATCGGCCGCGAACTTGCGCACCGACCGCCGCCCGTAGAGCGCTTTCCAAAAATCGATCGGCGGCGTCGGCCCGACCGGCGCCCCCTCGTCGAACTCGTCGATGCGCGACCCGAGCGCGGGGCTGCCCTCGGGCTCGTCGGGAATGTCGCCCGCGCCCGCGCGCGCCGCTCCCGCGGCCTCGCGGTCCGTGCTCTCGCGCTCGACCATGGACGCGACAGTGTGCCCGCCCCCGCGCGGCGAGGCGAGGCTGCCCGCCGGCTACTGCTCTCGTTCGAGGCGGCAGCGCGTCGTGCGGCCGGCCGACACCTCGAATTGCGCCGCATACGTCCCGTCGGGCGTCCACGTCGAGACGCGGAAGCGACCGGTCGGGAAGGGAGAGAGCGTGACGGACCGCGCACCCTCCGCGAGTTGCTCGCTTCGCAAACTGGAGCCGCGTTCCTCGGCAGCGTCGAGCGGGACGCACCACAGCGCGGGCGGAGAACCCGCGGGGACGTTCGCTGCCGACCAGTCGAGGACCAGCTCGCCGCTCGCGAGGTCGAGCGCGACCTCGTTCCATCGTCCGTCCTCGATCTGCACCGGCTGCGAGCCGAACGGCGCGCTCGACGGCGAGAGCGCATGCACCGTCGCCGCACCCACCGGCCGCAGCTCGCCGTGCAGCGTTCCGTCCGGCCCCGTCGTCCCCACGAGCTCGACGCAGGCTTCGGTCGGCGCGAGGACGCGGATCTCGAGCCCCGGCGCGGGGCGTCCGTCGAGCGTCACGCGGACGAGGAGCGGGACCGGCACGCGATCCGCGAGGTCGAAGTCGCGGTGCACGATCTCGTCCACGCCGACCGCGATGGGAAAGAGGTCGCCCTCGAGCACGACGCCCGGCTTCTCCTCGACCCAGAGCGCGTGCGTGCCCGCCGCGAGCCGCTCGAAGCGGAAGCGGCCCTCGTCGTTCGTCGTCACCACGTCGTCCTCGTCGCCGACCCAACCGAGCCCGACGCGCAGGCCGGCGGGCGAGCGGCCCCGCGGCAGCACGATGCGACCGTGGAGCTCCCCGCCGCGGAACGCGGCCAGGGCTCCGAGGTCGGTCTCGCGCCCCGCGACGACCGCGATCGGCTCGAGCGTGCTCTCCGCGGTGCTCCGGCCGTGCCACCTCAGCTCGTACGTCCCCGTCGCGAGGTCCTCGATCCGGAACGTCCCGTCGGCCGAGCCCGTCTCGAGGCGCAACCGACCCGTGAACTCGTCCAGGTCCGTCGTCCACTCGGCGCCGAAGATGTCCTCGTCCTCGTCCTCTTCCTCGTTGTCGTGCGCGGGCTCGATCGGGATCCGCGCGCGCCGCACGCGCAGTACCGGATGCGGCACGGGCTCTCCGTACGCGAGCACGCGCCCGACGAGCGAGCCGCCGCGCTGCAGCCGGATCTCCTGGGTTCGCGAGCCGTCGCGCGCGTGCTCGACCCGTCCGGTACGCGGCGCGAAGCCCGGAGCTGCGATCCGGTAGTCCTCGCTCCGCGGGTCCACCGTCAGCCGCACCTGGCCGCCTTCGTGCTCGCGGATCGGCACGGGGCGCTCGAGGCCGCTCTCCCACCGCAGGTCGACGCCGGGGCGATGCGAGAGCCCGATACCGAAGCGCTCGATCGGCTCCCCGGTGAGAACGTCGAGCACGCTGAACGTCGTCGTGTGCGGGCCGTCCTCGTCGAGCCGTTCGAGCACGATGCGGATGTCCGTTTCGCCCGGCTCCCAGACCACGCCCGCCGGGCTCTCCCAGGTCCGATGGTGCTCCTTCTCGGCCTGCGCGCTCGTGAGGCGCGCGCCGCGGTCGAGCGCGACGACGAAAGTCCCATCCGGTTCGGTCAAGACACCCGTGCCGTGGCCGCTCTCGTCCCAGCCCGCGACGCGCGCGGCGGCGACCGGAGCTCCGTCTTGATCGACGACGCGACCCGAGACGGTCGGCGCGATCCTGAGAACCACGTCGATGTCCGGCGTCACGCGTCCGGCGAGGACATCGACGGGCGTATGCGTCGCGACGACGTACCCCGCGCAGGTCACCTCGATGGAAAGGGCTCCGGGCGGCACGTGCGCGACACGGTACGCACCGTCGTGGGCGGAGACGCCCCAGCGGCCGCGGCCTCCTGGATACGCTCCGTCGACCGTGACCCTCGCGCCGCCGACCGGGCGACCACGCTCGTCCGCGACGCGCCCGACGATCACGCCGCACGCTTGCAGCACGAACGCGCCGACGTCGTTGTCGCCAGGCAGGAGCGGATCACGATCGTGGCCCCCGGCGTGCCCGAAGATCCGAGACGCGACGTCGAGGAGCTCGGACGGATGGACGGAGAGCGTCACCCATTGGCTCGTGGGCACCGGCAGGTCGAAGAGGAACACGCCTCGCGAGTCGGTGAACGCCTCTCGCTCGACGATGCCCGGCCGGAGCTCGCCGTACGCGCTGTGGAGCAGGAGACGAACGCCCTCGAGCGGCCGTTGCTGCGCGTCGACGACCGTGCCGAAGACGCGCGCGCGCTCCTCGTCCGACGCAGGAGGTGCGTCCGGCTCCGGCACGGCGACGGCGTCGCGCGTACGCGGCGCGGCGGGCAGGCCCGGCGCGAGCTCGACGGCCTCGCGGGCGAGGGAGCCGCGCTCGGCTCGCGCGGGGAGGAGCGCGGGGCGTTCGCTCGAGCGCTGGACGACGCTCCACGCCAGCAGCGCGAGCGGCGGGAGCAGCAGTGCGAGGGCGACGCGCTTCATCGTTCGGAGGCTACGGGCCGATCGCCGCGCAGAGCGGTCACGCTCCGGTAACGAGCGCCCCCGCCCGCGCCGAGGTTTGACGGCCTCGCGGGGCCCGCCCATGCTGGCCGGTATGCAGCTCCCGCTCCGCTTCGTCGCCTGCGTCGTGCTCGTCCTGCTCGCCCCGCTCGCCGCCGCCGACGTCGTCGTGCTGAAGAGCGGCAAGAAGCTCGAGGGCGTCGTCGTGTCGCGCGAGGACGACGAGGTCGTCGTGATCAACCCGTGGCGCTCGCGGCACCCGGGGATGACGTGGGAGATCGAGGACGAGCACCGGATCCCGCGCGCGAAGGTCGCCGAAGTGATCCGCGCGGAGCCGCCGCTCGTCGAGGCGCGCGAGCGGGCGGCCGCGCCGAAGCTCTCCGCCGACGACCACGTCGCGCTCGCCGCGTTCTGCGAGGAGCACGACCTCGACGACGAGAGCGAGCGCCACCTGCGGCTCGCGCTCGCGCTCGATCCCGCGCACGCCGCCGCGCTCGCGGCCTATCCGGCGTCGAAGCTCGAGCGCTGGGCGCGCGGCAACCCCGAGGCGGATCCCGAGCTGCGGGCGCTCGAGCGAGAGTACGTCGCGGCGAGCGACCCGGCGGCGCTCGAGACGCTGTGGAAGCAGATGAAGGAGCTGCGCACGAGCCGCGAGCTCGCCTGGCTCGAGCGCGCTCGTCGCTCCGCCGCCCTGCCGAAAGGACGGCGCGACCGCGTTCCGTTGACGGTCGGCAGCGACGAGGCGCCCGGCGCGACGTACTGCATCTACGTGCCGTCGAGCTACGACCCGCTCGTGCCGACGCCGCTCGTCGTCGGCCTGCACGGCGGCGGCCGCGGCGGGCGCGACGACACGCTCGTCGCCGGCAGCGGCGAGGACGCGATGCCGTTCTACCAGAGCGCGGCGGAGCGCTGGGGCTGGGTGGTCGTCTGTCCGACCGCTCTCGCCGCGCCGTGGTCGGCGTCGGCGAACCGGCCGCTGATGGACGCGCTGCTCGAGGAGATGGCGTTGCTCTACGACGTCGACGAGACGCGCATCTACCTCACCGGCCATTCGATGGGCGGCTTCGGCACGTGGCACTGGGGCCCGGCGAAGGCCGACGTGTGGGCGGCGATCGCGCCGTGCGCGGGCGGCGGGGGACCGGGCTCGGTCGCGAGCGACGGGCTGCCGGTCTTCATCTACCACGGCACCGACGACGCGATCGTGCCGCCCGACCGCGACCGCGCGGCGGCGCGCAGCCTCGCGTCGTCCAAGGACGCGGTCGACTTCGTGTACACCGAGCTCGACGGCGTCGGCCACGGCTTTCCGCCCGAGGTGCGCGACGAGATCTTCCGCTTCTTCGCGGGCCGCCGGAAGGACGCGGGGCGCGAGCGCGCGGTCGAGCCGCGCTCCTCGTTCGCGCGCAAGGTCGAGAAGCGCGAGATCGCGGCGTTCGGCGATCCGCGCGACCTGCCCGAAGACGGCGCGGACGACGCGAAGCTCGCCGATCTGGTCGACGACCTCGAGCGCGGCGGCGGCCTCGGCGCGGCGGCGGCGGAGGCGCTCGCGGGCCGCGCCGACCGTTCGACGGTCAAGCGGGTCGCGAAGCTCCTGCGCGACGACGAGTCGAGCGCCGACACGCGCGTGCTCGCCGCGCGCGTGTTGGGCGCGAGCGGGAGCGACGACGCGCGCAAGCCGCTCGAGCGCGCGCCCGAGGACGAGGACTGGCGCGTGGTCGACGAGGCGACGCTCGCGCTCGGCGCGCTCGCGGCGGCGGGCGTCGAGCGCGCGGCGGACGCGCTGGCGGACGCGGCCGAGCGCATGGGCGCGCTCTACGACGCGTCGATCCTGAACGGCGAGCGCATGACGCACACCGAGTACGTCGTGCGTCTGGAGAGCTTCGGCAAGCTGTGCGACGCGTTCGCGGCGGCGGGCGCGGCGGGCGCGGCGGCGGACGCGCTGGGAGCGCTCGAGCGCGAGCTGGTCGCGCGCGTCTTCACGCCCGAGCGCAAGCTGCGCGACACGGACGACCCGCGCTTCGTGCGCGAGCCGCCCGACGCGCGCCGTGCGCTCGCCGAGCGGCTCGCGGCCTGCCTCGTCGCGCTCGCCGACCCGCGCGGCGTCGAGCTGCTCGAGCGCGTCGCGGCGGCCTGGCCGAACGAGAGCGCGCTCGTGCGCGCGGCGCAGGACGGTGCGAAGGAGCTGCGCCGCGCGCTCGAGGGTGCCGCGGGCGAGTGACCCGCTACTTCGCGGCGGTCTTCTTCGCGGCGTGCGCGTCGGCCGGCGCGAGGTTGCAGTGGAACAAGCGCCAGTCGCCGTTCTCGTGGCGCGCGAGCGAGCTCATCCGGTAGCGCCGCTCGTTCCCATTCGCATCGGTGCGCGCGATCTCGAGGGCCGCGAACCCGCCCTCGGCGGACGCGCAGTCGGTCCAGGCGTCGACGATGCGCGTCGACTCGGCCGCCGCGCCCCAGGCGAGCAGCGCGTCGAGCACCGCCGCGCCTTTCGTCGCCGCGACGGGCCGATCGTGCGCGTCGAGGACGAAGTGGCGCGCGCCCGGCGACTCGCCCCACGCGTCGCCGTCGAACGTCGCGCCCGCGCGGCTCGAGCCGAGGAACCGCGTGACGGCGTCGCGCTCGCCCGCGTCGAGCGCGCGGAACAGCTCGCGGTGCATCGCGAGCACGGCCCCCGGCCCGGCGGGCGCCGGAGCCGACTCGTGCGACGGAGCGAGGACGAAGAGCGCGCCGGCGAGCCCGGCGACGAGGAGCGAAGTGCGCAGCATGAGAAACCTCCGAGGGTGTTTCCGAGCGGACGGGCGCGGATCCGTCCGCGCCCGGCTGCTCGACGCACGGGTGGGGGCGGCCGTTAGCCGCGCCCCCAGAGAACCGGCAGCGCCCCTGCGGCGAGGCCCGCTCGCGTCCTACGATGCCGTTTCGCCATGGCCGACACGTTCCACGAGCGTTCGATCGAGCGCGAGCTGATGGTGCGCCATCAGCTCCGTCTGCGCGGGATCGAGGACGAGCGGGTGCTCGCCGCGATGCGGCGTGTGCCGCGGCACCGGTTCGTGGACGTCGGCGACGCGCGGGAGGCGTACGCAGACGGGCCGCTGCCGATCGGGTACGGGCAGACGATCTCGCAGCCGTTCGTCGTCGCATTCATGAGCGCGGCGGCGGAGCTCGAGGGCGACGAGCGCGTGCTCGAGGTCGGCACCGGCTGCGGTTACCAGACCGCGGTGCTCGCCGAGCTCGCGCGCGAGGTGCACACGATCGAGGTCGTGCCCGAGCTCGCCGAACGCGCCGCGCGCACGCTCGCTGCGCTCGGGTATGCGAACGTGCACGCGTGGGTCGGCGACGGCCGCCTCGGCCTGCTCGACGCGGCGCCGTTCGACGCGATCGTCGTCACCGCGGCCCCGGCGCAGGTCCCCGACGCGCTGCGCCGCCAACTCGCCCCCGGCGGCCGCCTGATCGTCCCCGTCGGAGGCTGCGACCAGCACATCGTCCGCGTCCGCCGCGGAGCGCCGGGCACGGAGCCCGAATGCACCGAAGAGCGGATCCTGCCGGTGCGCTTCGTGCCGCTCGTCCCCGGCCGCGGGCCGGCGCCCGCGCCGCCGCGGCCGGTGCGCGTGTGAGGTGCGGTCGCCGTCGAGGGTTCGAGCGTATGCTCGGGACGTGACGCATCGCCGCTCGCTCGCTCGTTTCGCTCTCGTGGCGATTCTCGTCGCCAGCGCTGCGTCGCCGCGCGCCGCGCAGAGCGAGCTGAAGCTGCTTCCCTCCGACGGCGCCCTCGGGGACGAGTTCGGCTGCAGCGTGTGCGTCTCGGCCGCGCACGTCCTCGTCGGGTCGAAGGGTGATGACGACCTCGGCTTCCAGTCGGGCTCGGTCTACGTGTTCGACGCGACGAGCGGCGTGGAGCTGCGCAAGCTGCTCGCGCTCGACGGCGAAGCCGAAGACGAGCTCGGGAGCGCGGTCTCGCTCTCCGGCGGTCTCGCGCTGGCCGGAGCGCCGGGCGACGACGACCTGGGGAGCCGCTCCGGGTCGGTCTACGTGTTCGACGCGACGAGCGGGACACAGCTCGCCAAGCTGGTCGCGGCGAACGGAGCCGCGGACGACCGCTTCGGATCGAGCGTCTCGTCCTCGGGGAGCCTCGCGCTCGTCGGTGCGTACCAGAGCGGACTTTCGTCGACGGGCTCCGCATACGTTTTCGATGCGACCACGGGAACGCAGCTCGCTGAGCTCGTCTCGTCGGACCTCGGCTCCGACGACCAATTCGGGTACAGCCTCTCGATCCACGGCGGAATCGCGCTCGTCGGTGCTCCCGGTCACGACGATCAGGGCTCCAACTCGGGCGCCGCGTACCTTTTCGACGCGACGACGGGTGTGCAGCTCCACGAGCTGCTCCCTCTCGACGGCCAGAGCGACGACCAGTTCGGCACGGGAGTCGCTCTATCGGGGAGCCGGGCCCTCGTCCGCTCGCGCAACCAGATTGCCGGGCCCGCCTCGGGTGCGTTCTACGTCTTCGACACGACGAGCGGAGCGCAGGTGGCGAAGCTCGAGCTTCCGGCGCTCGGCGAAGCGCTCTCCCTGTCCGGGACGGTGGCTCTGGGCGCGGCCTCGGACCTCGGTCAGGCCTACCTGCAAGACACGGTGACCGGCGCGCAGATCACCACGCTCACGCCATCGAGCTGGACCCTCGACGACGAACTGCTGGGCGCGAGTGTCTGCCTCGCGGCCGGCCGTGCGCTCGTCGGCGTGCCGGGCGCCGACGATCTCGGCTACTACTCCGGGGCCGCGTACCTGTGGAGCCCGCTCTCGACGGACACCGACGGGATCTCGCTCGGCGCCGGCGGCGCGCAGCAGCTCGCGCTCGACACGGGCCCGCCGTTCGCGGGGCTCGTGTACCTGATCGCCGGCTCCGCGAGCGGTACGTCGCCGGGGCTCGCATGGAACGACTTCGGCGTGCCTCTGAACTTCGACCTCTACTCCTGGCTCACGCTCACCGGGCCGAACCTGGGTCCGTGCGCCGGCACGCTCGGCGTCCTGGACGCTTCCGGATCGGCGCTGGCCTCGATCACGCTTCCGGCGGGCTCGCCCCCGACGCTCGCGGGGCTCGCGCTGCACCACGCCGCCGTCGTGCTCGACGCGACCGGGAAACTGCGCTTCGCGAGCAACGCCCAACCGTTGACGCTCGACCCGTAGCGCTCAGGAGCGCGGGGGCCGGCGCTCGTCCTGCGTCGCGCGCGCCAGGCCGCGCCGGACCATGAACTCGACCGCGCTGTTCATGTTCTGCGGCACGAGCCGCACGTCGGGGTGAGCGTGCGCCCAGACGCGGAACACTTCGTCGACGAAGCCCTGGCCCACGCTCTCGACGCCTCGGAAGTCGAGCACGACTTCGCGGAAGCGTTCGAGGTTCAGGACGAGACGCTTCGCCTCCGAGCGGGACACGAACGAGCGGCCATACTCGAACAAGCGGATCACGCACCGCGACGTGTCGAAGACGAAGTCGTGCGTATAGCGACCGAAGACCTCGCGGGTGGTGCGTTGCGTCGCGGTCGAGACCTCGAACGCGACGCGGGTGCCGGGGCCCAACGGCACTTCGCGCACCGTCTGGTCCGGGAGCGTGTTGTCCACGATCCACTCGAACCCGTTCGCAGCGAGACGGAAACGGTCGGCCATCTTCGACGCGAAGAAGAGCCCTTCCCCCCAATGGCGATCGGGCTGTGTCGTGACCTTGCCCTTGCTCAGCTCCTGGAGCGCGTGCAGGTGATCGTCGAGGCGGAGCCCCGCGCGAACCGACTCGAGCGCGCCGATCCCGTCGTCCTCGACTGCGAGGCGCGCGATGTCGTCCTCCAGCTCGAGGCGGACCCGCACGTCGGGTGCGCCCGAGTGGTCGATGGCATTGTCGACGAGCTCGGTCAGCGCATACGTCAGGAGCGCGTCCGCGCAGCTCGTTCGAGCGACGGACGAGCCGCGCAGCCACGCGGCGAGCTCCTGGGCGACGACGTCTTCCCGCAGGCCGTCCGTCGGGTGCGTTCGATCGAAGCTCGCCGGTGCCGAGGGGCGGTAGCGCGCTCCGCGTCCGCGGCCTTCGCGGATCAAGCGACCCTCGGAGATCGCCCGCGAGAGGTGCTTGTGCAGGGCCTGACGCGTGAGGCCCGTGAGGCGCGACAGCTCACCACTCTGGAAGCTCCCTGCGCGTGCCAGCAGATCCCGGAAGGCTGAACCGACGTCCATCTCGCCGCCTTTCGTCAAACGCCGCAGGGGTTTTCGTCAACCGAATCGGCTGCGTTGCCCACCTGAGCTCGGCCAATCGTCAACCGACAGGACCAGAATCGTCCAGTGGGAGCACGCAATCGTCAGCCAGACGTGCGCAAATGTCAACAGCGCCGCGGAAAATCGTCAATCCGGCTGCGCGGGCAGGCACGCAGCGGCCGTGGACGTGCAGAGGGGGCGCGTCTCGACGATGCTGTGCCCATGGACGCCGATCCGATTCCCACTCGTGCGCGCGCGGCGGCCGGCTTGGTCGCGGCGCTCGCTCTCGCCGTGCCGAACGCCGCGCAGGAGGACGAGGCGCCCGTCGACGAGCCGCTCGAGCGGCCGAGCGAGCTCGAGGTCGCGCTGCGCGACGGGCGCGTGTGGCTCGAGCTGCGCGGGCGCTACGAGAACGTCGAGGACGACGCGTTCGGCGACGAAGCGAACGCGACGACGCTGCGGACCGCGCTCGGGTTCGAGACCGGCTCCTACGAGGGCTTCTCGGCGCTGCTCGAATTCGAGGACGTGAGCGCGTTCGGCGACGAGCGCTACGACAGCCTCGCGAACGGGATGGACGACTTCCCCCTCGTGCCTGATCCCGACGGCACCGAGGTCAACCGCGCGCTCGTGCGTTACGTGTGGGGCGAGCAGGAGCTCGAGGTGCGCGCCGGCCGGCAGTACGTGAGCTTCGACGACGGGCGCATCGTCGGGATCGAGCCGTGGCGGCAGAACCGGCGCAGCTACGACGCCGTCTCGGTGAGCGGCACGCTGTGGGAGGACACGAGCGTGACCTACTCGTACTTGCACCGCGTACACGACGTGTTCGGCTTCGACGACCCGGACGTCGACGAGGAGCACTCGTCGCACCTCGTGCACGCCGAGCGCGACTTCGAGGGGCTCGGCACCGTTGCGGCGTACCTCGTGCACCTCGACGTCGAGGACCGCCCCGACGTGTCGACGCGAACCGTCGGCGCGCGCTTCACCGGCTCGCAGGACGTCGGACGCGAGGTCGCAGTCCACTATCTCGCCGAGTACGCGGACCAGGACGACGTCGAGGACAACCCGCTGCTCGTCGACGCCGACTACTGGCACGGCGCCGTCGACGTCGAATGGCGCGCGTTCGTCCTCGGCGGCGGGCTCGAGCACCTCGGCGGCTCCGAGACGCCCGGCGATCGCTTCACGACGCCGCTCGCGTCGACGCACGAGTTCCTCGGCTGGGCGGACCAGTTCGACGACACGCCCGACGGCGGCGTCGAGGACCTGTACGTACACGCCGGCGCGCGCTACTGGAAAGCGGCGATCGACGCGTACTGGCACGAGTTCGAGTCCGACGCGACCGACGAGGACCTCGGCAGCGAGCTCGACGTGCGGCTCACCCTCGCGTTCGGCAACCTGACGATCGGCGCCGCGTACGCCGACTTCGGCGGCGAGGGCATCGACGACGTCTCGAAGTTCTGGGGCTGGGTCAGCTACTCGCTGTTCTGACGCACGAAGCGCAGCGGCGCGGGGAGGGGGCCCGAGCGCAGCGCGTCGACCAGCGCCGCCGCGTCGTCGCGCGCGAGGCCGAGCGGGAGAGCGAGCGCGCCGTCCGCCGCCGCGGCGACCGTCCGCTCGTCGATCTCCTCGGTCGCGACGACGCGCCCGTCGACCACGACGGCGAGCACGCGGCCCGCGTGCAGCTCGACGAACACCGCGAACGCGCGCGCGCGCTCGCGGCGCGGCTCGCACGCCAGACGCGGCGCGGAGCCGTCGCCGACGAGCGACCACGCCGCCGGATCGAAGTCGCCCTGGTCGAACGCGAACGTCTCGGCGTGCACGCGCGGTGGAGCGAGGCCGGGGAGCGCGGCGGCGGCGTCGCGCTCGCTCCCGCGCGCGAGCCACACGAGCCGCGGAACGGGACCGCCGGCGTCGCGCTCGACCGCGGCGAACGCGGCGACGCCGGCGCCGGGATGGGCTTCGAGCCAGGCGGCGAGGCGTGCGCGCTCCGAGGCCAGATCCAGATCCAGATCCAGATCCGGCTCGCCGTCGCGGGCCAGCGGCACGAGCGCGAGCGTGCCGGCCAGGGCGAGCCGCGCGCGCACCGCCGCTCGGTCCGCGTCGTCGAGACCGCGCTCGGCGACGCGCACCGCGAACGTCCCGCCGCCCTCGTGCGTCGCGCTCGGCCGGTAGCCGATCAGCCGGCTCTCGATCAGCAGCGCCACGCGGCGCGCGGCCGCGTCGTCGAGCTCGGCGGGAGCGTCGCCGCCGGAGGCCTCGAGCGCGAACACGAGCGTCGCCCCCTCCCGGCTGAGCACGTCGTACGCGACCCAGGCCGCGAGCGCGATTACGCCGATCGCGAGCGCCGCGACGAACGCGCGGACGGCGAAGCCGAGCGCGCGCGCCGCGCTCATCCGCCGCGCTGGGCCGGCGCGGAGCGCTCGAACCGGATGTTCATCCACGCGCCGAGCGCGGCGATCTCCTCGGCGCACACCTGGTGCTGCATCGGGTAGTCCGCCCACGTCACGGCGTAACCGCGCTCGGCGAGCCGGTCGCGCGCCGCGCGGCCGAACGCGTGCGGCACGATCGGGTCCTGCGTGCCGTGCGCCATGAAGATCGGCATCCCCAAGCTCGCGGGGTGCGCCTCGTCGAGGCTCGCCGTCGTCGGGAGGTAGGTCGAGAGCGCGATCAGGCCGAGGAGCGGCTCGGGGTGGCGCAGCGCGACGTGCAGCGCGACCGCGCCGCCCTGCGAGAAGCCGGCGAGCAGCGTGCGCTCGGGCGCGACGCCGCGCTCGCGCTCGCGCGCGAGCAGCGCGAGGACGCGGCGCGCGGCCGAGCGCACGCCACCCTCGTCCGCGCGCCGATCGATCGACAGGTCGCGGATGTCGTACCACGCGCGCATCGGCAGGCCGCCGTTCAGCGTGACCGGGATCACGGGCGCGTGCGGGAAGACGAAGCGAACGGGGAAGCGGCGGTCGAGCCGCAGCATCGGCACGACCGGCTCGAAGTCGTGGCCGTCGGCGCCCAGACCGTGGAGCCAGATCACGGCGTGCGTCGCCGCGCGGGCGGGCTCGATCTCGACGCAAGGGAGGAGCTCGTCGCTCATGGAACGGACCATCGTGCCCGATCGCGCCGTGCGAGGCCAACTCCGCTGCGCCCGGCCTGCGCGCGCGCTACGATCCGCCCGACCCTGTCCCCCCTCCAGGAGGCCGAATCGTGCGAAACCCCGTGCTCCTCGCCGCGCTCTTGCTCGCGAGCCCGCTCCTCGCCCAGCGCGTCACGCCGCCCGACGAGCACCTCGGCCGCCCCGTCGGCATCGACTTCGAGCTCGCGGACTGGAGCGAGGTGAGCGGTTACTTCCGCCTCCTGGCGTCGCAGAGCCCGCGCGTGCTGCTGGAGACGGTCGGCACGACGACCGAGGGGCGCGAGTTCCTGCTCGCCACGATCAGCTCCGAGGAGAACCTCGCGTCGCTCGACGGGATCCGCGACGCGGCGGCGCGCATCGCCGATCCGCGCGGCCTCTCGGCGGAGCAGCGTCGCGACGTGCTCGACGCGGCGCGGCCGATCCTGTTCGTGTCGTGCGCGATGCACTCGACCGAGACCGCGGCGCCGCAGTTCGGGATGGAGCTCGCCTACCGGCTCGCGACGTCCGACGCGGAGCCGTGGCGCAGCGCGCGGCGCGAGCTGGTCGTCGTGCTCTTCCCGACGCTCAACCCCGACGGGCTCGACCACGTCGTGTCGTGGTACCGCGAGACGGTCGGCACGCCGCACGAGGGCGCTGGCCTGTTGAAGCTCTACCAGTACTACGCGGGCCACGACAACAACCGCGACTGGTTCATGCTGACGCAGAACGAGACGCGCATCGTCACCGAGCAGCTCTACTCGGTCTGGCACCCGCACGTCTATTGGGACGTGCACCAGCAGGGCGGCACGCGCGAGCGCATGTTCATCCCGCCGTTCCGCGATCCGCTCAACCCGAACCTCGACTCCGGGATCATCGCGGGCATCGACGCGCTCGGCTCGCGCGCGCTGTTCGACATGACGCGCGAGGGGCTCACCGGCATCTCGACCGGCGTCACCTACGACATGTGGTGGAACGGCGGCAACCGCAACGTGCCGGTGCGCCACAACGTCATCGGCCTGCTCACCGAGGCCGCGTCGGTGAACCTCGCGTCGCCGGTCTTCCTCGAGCCGAGCGACCTCGAGCCGCCGCGCGGCCTGGGCGACTACGTTCCGTCGAACCGCTTCCCCGAGCCGTGGCCGGGCGGCTGGTGGCGGCTGCGCGACATCATCGACTACGAGCTCTCGTTCGGCCGCTCGCTGCTTCGCACGATCTCGAGCGAGCCGCGCGTGTGGCTCGAGAACGCGATGGAAGCGGCGCAGCGCGCGATCGACGACGGCCGGTTCGGCGCGCCGCGGGCGTGGGTGATCCCGAGCGACAACCGCGACCGCGGGGCCGTTCGACGGCTCGTCGACACGCTCCTCGTCGGCGGCGTCGAGCTCTTCGTCAGCGACGAGCCGCTCGACGTCGACGGACGCCGCTGGCCCGCCGGCTCGATCGTGATCCCGCGCGCGCAGCCGTACGGCGCGCACGTCAAGGACCTGTTCGAGGTGCAGCGCTACCCCGAGGGCGATCCGCCGTACGACGTGGCGGGCTGGACGCTGCCGTTCCTGCTCGGCGTGCACCGCGTCGAGGTGATGAGCGAGGTGCCCGGGCCGCTGCGGCGCGTCTTCGAGCCCGACGCGGCGGTCGCGGACTTCGCGGACGCGAGCAGCGAGAGCGTCTGGAGCGGCGCCGACAGCGCGACGTGGCCGCGCGTGTTCGCCGCGCTCGACGCGGGACAGCCGCTGTCGCTCCTGACCGGCCCGGCGGGCGAGGAGTCTCCACCCGCCGGCTCGTTCGCGCTGGCCGGCGCGAGCGGCGTCGGCGCCGACCGCGCGCGCGTCGAGCTCGCCTCGCTCCCGCGTGTCGGGCTCTACACGCCGTGGTCGGGCTCGATGAACGAGGGTTGGATGCGCTGGGTGTTCGACACGTTCGAGCTGCCGTACGTGCGCGTGCGCAACGAGATGCTGCGTGCGGGCGAGCTCGGCCGCTTCCTCGACGTGCTCGTCCTGCCGAACATGTCCGAGCGCCAGCTCGACGAGGGCCGTGCGCCGGGCACGGTGCCGGACGAGTACACGCGCGGTCTCGATCCCGAGGGCGCCGTCGCGGTCGAGGAGTTCGTGCGCGGCGGGGGCACGCTCGTCGCGATGTCGGGCTCGGCGGAGTGGGCGATCGAGCTGTTCCAGCTCCCGATCGAGGACGTCGCGCGCGGCGAGGGCTCCGGCGACTTCGCGTGCCCCGGCAGCGTGCTGCGCACCGTGCCCGAGCCGGCGCACGCGGCGACGGCGGGCCTGCCGGACTCGATCGCGGTCTTCTTCTCGAGCGGCAACGCATGGAGCGTCGCGAAGCCGGACGAGCGCAAGCACGCCGACGGGACGAAGGACGAGCGCGCGATCGACGTGCTCCTGCGCTACGCGCCCTCGCGCCTGTTGCTCTCCGGCTGGATCCGCGAGCCCGAGGTGATCGAGGGACGCGCTGCGTGGGTGCGCGCGCGCCACGGCGAGGGCGCGGTGCACCTGTTCGGCTTCCGGCCGCAGTACCGGGGCTGGTCGCAGGCGAGCTTCCCGTTGCTCTTCCGCGCGATCCTGCTCGGCGGCCGCTGATGCGCGCGGCGGCGGCTCTCGCGCTCACCGCGCTCGCGCCTGCGTTCGCGCTCGCGTGCCAAGGGCGGCCCGATCCGGTCGAGACGTTCGAGACCTTCTACCGTCGTTCGCACTGGGTGCCGGTCGGCGAGCTCGCGCGCGAGCCGATCGACCGCACGCTGCGGCTGCACTATCCGAGCGAGCGCCCCGATCGCGACGTGGGGCAGCTCCAGCGCGAGTGGGGGACGCGGCTCTATCCGACGGGGAAGGTCGTGCAGCACGGACCCGACCGCGCGTGGTGGCCGGACGGCACGCCGCGTTCCGAGCGCTTCTTCGAGCTCGGCGTGCCGGTCGGTACGTGGACGCGCTGGCACGAGGACGGCTCGAAGTCGTTCGAGACGACGTTCGCCGCGGTCGACGCTCCGCGCACGACGACGTTCTGGCACGCGAACGGCGTGAAGGCGGGCGCCGGCCCGGTCGTCGCGGGCATCCGCCACGGCACGTGGACGCTGTGGCACGAGAACGGAGACGTGGCGGAGCGCGGCGAGTACGTCGACGGCGAGCGCGAGGGCATCTGGACGCTGTGGTACCCCGGCGGCGCCAAG
>CAZGTQ010000125.1:0-1933 GCA_964528575.1 uncultured Planctomycetaceae bacterium
GCTCGGGCGCCCGCGCGCGCGGATCGAGCACGTGGCCCCGCGCGCCGTCGCCTGCGAGCGTGCGGCCGTGCGCCGCGGACACCGACAGGGCGCGGTCGCGCAGCACCGCGACGACGCGCGTCCCGGCGATCGCCACGCACCAACCGCGCTCGCCCGGCGGCGCGCCGACGCCGAACGCCGTGCTCGTGCCGCCGTGGACGAACGCGCAGCGCACGCCGGCCTCGCGCAGCGCGCGCACCGCGAGGTCGAGCGCGTGCCCCTTGCCGACCGCGCCCAGGTCGAGGCGCACGCCCGGATCGCGCAGCGCGAGCGTGCGCGCCTCGGCAGCGAGGACGAGAGCGCCCGCGTCCGGCCGCGCTCCCCCGCTCCCGCGCCCGTGGAAGCCGAGCGCGTCCATCCAGCCGCCGACGGTGACGTCGAACGCGCCGCCGGACTCGGCGTGCACGCGCGCGCACAGCGCGAAGAGCTCGAACGTGTCGTCGTCGAGGCGGACGGGCGCGCGGTGCGCCTCGCGCTCGACGTGGGCGACGAGGCTGTCGCGACGGAAGCGCGACAGGCGCCGGTCGCACAGCTCGATCTCCTCGAGCGCGGCCTCGCCCGCGGCGCGCACATCGGCCGCGCGCGCCCCGTCCTCGCGCGCCCCGTCCACGACGGGGAGCGCGAGCTCGAAGCGCGTCCCCATCGCGTGGGTCGCGAGCCGCAGGATCATCAGATCGGGACGGCGCGCAGCGCCTCGGCGTCGAAACCGAACGCCTTGCCCTCCCAGAGGGAGCGCGTGGCGAGGTCGACGACGATCATGTGCCGCAGGCCGAGGTCGACGGTGCTGCGGTTCGGCTCGCGCGAGCGGATGCAGCGCAGCCAGTCGAGGCGCAGCTCGTCCTGATCGCTGATGCCGGCGCACTCGACCTCGCGGCCGTCGACGTCGTCGACGTAGGCGCGCTGCGGCTGGATCACGACGTTGTTGCCGGCGAGGAACATGTTCGCGCGGTTGCCGCGGATCAGCGTCTCGAGGCCGGTGTCGTTGATCGTCGAGCCGGCGACGACCATGGTGTGCCCCTCGAACTCGACGTTGAGGAACACCTGGTCGTGGTTCTCCATGTCGTGGTCGAGGTAGTGGCCGCCGCTCGCCGTGACGCGCACCGGGAAGCCGAGGTCGAGCGCGTACATCATCGGCGTCATGACGTGCACGAGCAGGTCGCCGATGATGCCGGTCGAGAAGTCCTTGTAGCGGCGCCAGCGGTGGTAGACCTTCGTGTCCCACGCGCGCGCGCCGAGCGGGCCGCACCACCCGTCCCAATCGAGCATCTCGCCCGGCTCGACCTGCGGATCGATCCCGTAGTAGTTCCACTCGCCCTCGGGCGTGTTGCGGCAGTAGCTCGTCTGGCTGAGCGTCGGGTGTCCGATCGCTCCCTCTTTCAGGAGCCGGCGCGCCTCGACGAACTTCGGGATCATCATCTGCTGCGTCCCGACCTGCAGGATCTGGTCGTTGGCGTGCACGACGCGCGTCAGCCGCACCGCGTCCTCGAGGCGCAGCGTCATCGGCTTCTCGAGGTACACGTCCTTGCCCGCGACGATCGCGTCGACCGCCATCTGCGCGTGCCAGTGCTCGGGGCTCGCGATCACGACGCCGTGCAGGTCGTCGCGCGCGAGCAGCTCGCGGTAGTCGCGGTACCCCTGCGCCGCGTGCCCGCGCTCGGTGCAGGTCGCGACCCAGTGGTCGAGCCGCGGCTTGCAGACGTCGCCGATCGCGACGATCTGCAGGTTCGCCAGCTTCTCGTCGGCGAAGCGCATGAGCGCGCTCAAATGCCCGCCGCCCATCCCTCCGGCGCCGATCAGCCCGACGCGCACGGGCTCGTCGGCCCCGAGCGGGACACGGTCGGCGCCGATCGGGATCGGCTCGTCCTGCGCGGCGAAAGCGCGCGAGCCGAGCGCC
>CAZGTQ010000126.1:0-21693 GCA_964528575.1 uncultured Planctomycetaceae bacterium
GCACGCGCGCGCGGCGGATCGGCGAGGACGGAGCTGTGGGCGACAGGCACGGCGGCACTACGTCGTGCACGACGACGGGTGAGTCCAGCCTAGTCCCGGCCCATCCGCGGGTCACCGGCGCCGTGACGCGCCTCGACGGGAGCGGGAGCGGCGCTCACGATGGGGGCATGCGCACCAAACCCGAACGCGACGTCCTGGACCCCGTCTGCGGCATGACGGTCGACCCCGAGCGGGCGGCGGCGCGCTTCGAGCACGACGGCGTCGTCCACCACTTCTGCTCGACGCACTGTCGCCAGCGCTTTGCCGCCGATCCCCAGCGCTACGTCGGCGGGCGCGTCGAGGAGCCGAGCGCCGGGTCGGCGCAGGCCGTCTACACGTGCCCGATGCACCCCGAGGTTCGCCAGCGGGGGCCGGGCTCCTGCCCGATCTGCGGCATGGCGCTCGAGCCGCTCTCGGGCGCGGTCGAGGACGACTCCGAGTGGCGCGACATGCGGCGCCGCTTCTGGGTGAGCGCGGCCCTGACCGCGCCGGTCTTCGCGCTCGCGATGGGCCAGCACGCGTTCGGCGGAGCCGTCGAGGACGCGCTCGGTCCGCGGCTCGAGCGCTGGCTCGAGCTCGTGCTGACGACGCCGGTCGTCGCGTGGGGCGCCTGGCCGCTGCTCGTGCGCGCGTGGACGTCGCTGCGCACGATGCGGCTGAACATGTTCACGCTGATCGGCCTGGGGGTGACGACCGCGTATGGCTACAGCGTGCTCGCCGTGATCGCGCCCGGGCTCTTCCCCGCCGGGTTCCGCGGTCCCCAGGGCGAGGTCGACGTCTACTTCGAGGCGGCGGCCGTGATCGTCACGCTCGTCCTGCTCGGCCAGGTCCTCGAGCTGCGCGCGCGCAGCCGGACCGGTGCGGCGATCCGGGCGCTGCTCGACCTCGCGCCGAAGACGGCGCGCCGCATCGAGCCGGGCGGGAGCGAGGCGGACGTGCCGCTCGACGACGTGCGGATCGGCGATCGCCTGCGCGTGCGGCCCGGCGAGAAGATCCCCGTCGACGCCGACGTGCTCGAGGGCAGGAGCTCGGTCGACGAGTCGATGATCACGGGCGAGCCGATGCCCGTCGAGAAGACGCCGGGCGAGCGGGTCGTCGGCGGCACGGTCAATGGGACGGGGAGCCTGGTCGTCGAGGCGCGGCGCGTGGGGGCGGAGACGCTGCTCGCGCGCATCGTCGAGATGGTCTCCCAGGCGCAGCGCAGCCGTGCGCCGATCCAGCGGATCGCCGACGTCGTCGCCGCTCGGTTCGTCCCCGCGGTCGTCGCGATCGCGCTCCTCACGTTCGTCGTCTGGGCCTGGCGGGGGCCCGAGCCGCGCTTCGCGTATGCGCTCGTCAACACCGTCGCCGTGCTCATCATCGCGTGCCCGTGCGCGCTCGGCCTCGCGACGCCCGTGTCGATCATGGTCGCGACGGGCCGCGGCGCGCGCGCGGGCGTGCTCTTCCGCGACGCCGAGGCGATCGAGCGGCTCGGCGAGCTCGACACGCTCGTCGTCGACAAGACCGGGACGCTGACGCGGGGCGCCCCGGCGCTCGACGAGGTCCGCGCGCTGGGGGACGTCGCCGAGGACGAGCTGCTCGGCCTCGTCGCGAGCCTGGAGACGGCGAGCGAGCACCCGCTCGCCGCCGCGATCGTCGCGGGCGCGCGCGAGCGGGGGATCGAGCTGTCGGCCGCGCGCGGCTTCGAGTCGGTGACGGGCCAGGGCGTGCGCGGCGAGGTCGCCGGCCGGCGCGTCGCGGTGGGCAATCGGGCGTTGCTCGAGGCCGAGGGGGCGGCGACCGCCGAGCTCGAGCGATCCGCGGACGAGCTGCGCGCTCGGGGCGCGACGGTGATGCTCGTCGCGCTCGACGGCCGGCCCGCGGGGCTCGTCGCGGTGAGCGACCCGATCAAGGAGACGACGCCCGAGGCGCTCGACGCGCTGCGCGGCGAGGGCGTGCGCATCGTGATGCTCACCGGCGACAGCCGCCGGACCGCGGAGGCCGTCGCGCGGCGCCTCGGGATCGAGGAAGTCGTCGCGGAGGTGATGCCGCAGGACAAGGTCCGCGCGGTCGAGCGGCTGCAGGCCGAGGGACGCCGCGTCGGGATGGCGGGCGACGGGATCAACGACTCGCCCGCGCTCGCCCGCGCGGACGTCGGCATCGCGATGGGCACGGGGACGGACGTCGCGATGGAGAGCGCGGGGGTGACGCTCGTGAAGGGCGATCTGCGCGCAATCGTCCGCGCGCGCCGCCTCAGCCGCGCGACGATGCGCAACATCCGTCAGAACCTGTTCTTCGCCTTCGCCTACAACGCGATCGGCGTCCCGATCGCCGCGGGCGTGCTGTACCCGATCACGGGCCTGCTGCTGAGCCCGATGATCGCCGCGGCGGCGATGAGCTTCAGCTCCGTCTCCGTCCTCGCGAACGCGCTGCGCCTGACGCGCGTGGACGTGGAGTGATGCTGTCCCGAGCGTGTCGATCGTTGGTCGCCGTCAGTTTCGCGCCGCGACGATGTCGAGGAGTCCGTCCCCGTCCAGATCCGCGACGACGACGGACCGAGGACCGACGAGCGGGTTCGTATCGCCCGACGAGACGTCGAGCGTCGGTCCGAGGGCGAACAGTCCGTCCTGACCCTGGATGACGAGGGTGAGGACGTCGGACGTCGGATTGGCCGTGACGAGGTCGATGTCGCCGTCGCCGTCCAGGTCGCCAGCAGCGAGGGAGCTCGCCGAGGACCCGATCTGGAGCACGTCGGCGAGCTCGAAGGTGCCGGGACTCGTCTGCACGTGGAAGACGAGGATGCTCCCACCCTCGTCGACGTTCGCGAGATCGATGTCGTCGTCGCCGTCGAGATCGGCGGCCACGACGGACGTGGGCGATTCACCGGTGTCGATGACAGGTCCGGTGATGTACGTCCCCAGGAGGGTGCCGTAGAACAACGCGATCTCGCCGGAGTCCTGGTTCGTCACGATGAGGTCCTGCGTGCCGTCGCCGTCGAGATCGGCGACGGCGACGTCGAGCACGTTCGTCGACACGAAACTGAGAGACACGGACGTGCGGGCGAACTGTCCCGTGCCGATCTGCGTGAAGACCTCGAGCTCGTTCGCTGACTGGTCGACCGTGACGAGGTCGATCTTGCCGTCCTGGTCGACGTCCAGGGTCATTCCGCTCCGCGGCGCTCGCTCCTCGAGGAAGAACCCCGGCGCGACCTGGTGAAGGACTCGCAGCTCCGCCGCGAAGCGGATCAGCTCGTTCAGGTCGAAGCGCAGGTCCGTTCCGAGCGCAATCTCGATGAGCGGGTCGGGCGAGACGCCTCCGACGACCTCCACCCGGATCGTCACGTCGCCGACGAAGCCGTCCACGCCCAGGTCCTGCTCCCAGTCCCACAGTACGACGTGGTCGCCCGGACCGAGGTTCTTCAGGGGCCCGCTCGTCGCGCCCGTCGAGATCGGCACTTCGCCCCCAGTGAAGAGACGGCTGAAGAAGATCTTCACGGTCGCCGCGTCGCCCTCTGCATCGGTGAGGCGGAAGCGGATCGCCGCGGGAGAGCTCGTCGGGGGCGCGAGGGGGTCGCTCGGGTCGGTGACGCGCAGGTCGCTCCCGATCGTGGCGGCGTCGGCGCCCGTCGCTCCGGAGTCGCCGTCCGCCGCCGCGACGGCGCCCGCCGTTCCGACGCCGCAGGAGCCGAGAGCCGCCAGACCGAGGGCGGCGAGCCGATGGAGCGAGCGGGTCAATCGGATATCTCCTCTGGCCGGCCGCGCCAGCTCGCCGAGCCGATGCGCGGATTAGAACAGAACGTGCGTCGTCTGGACGTTCGTCGAGAGCAGCGGGATCGTCCCCGCGCTCACGTCGAACACGACCGCCTGCCAGTGGACGGTGCCGGAGATGCCGCTGAACGAGTAGTGCAGGTCCGCGACGCCCTCGGCCGGGACGAGCGCCAGCGTCAGGACGACGAGCGACGCGAAGCCGTTGCCGATGTCCGCCGTCAGGAAGCCCGGCATCGTCGACGGGACGAGGTGCGGCGAGACGCCGAGGATGTACACGTCGCCGGGCTCGGAGCCGATCCGCACGTCCGCGCCGGATTGCGACGTGAGGAATCCGGGCGCGGAGCTGGCGACCTCGACGACGGGGGGCGAGTTCGGCGTGACGACGAGCTGGGCGATCGAAGCGCCGTGCACGTCGTCGACGCGCACCGGGACCGTGCCCAGGTGCGGGAGCGAGTCGAGCGAGAGCGTGATCTGCGCCGGCGAGTCGATCGTGTAGTCGCCCGGGTCGACGAGGACGCCGTCGAGCGAGAGCTCGGTCACCGCGCCGAGGTTCGAGCCGCCGATGACGAGCTGCGTCGGGCCGTCGACCACGACGAGCTCCATCGACGGCGGCGTGAGCGACGTGATCTGCGGCGGCGCGCCCGGCGGCACGGACGGGTCGAACGGGTGCGCGTTCGAGAGCGATTCGCCGTCGACGCCGGTCGTGCAGACGAGCACGTCCCCCGGGCCCGCGTTCGCCGGCAGCGGCACGACGATCCGCGTCCCGCCGTCGGTCGAGGGCACGTCGACGACGCGGACCGGATCGCCGTTGCCGCCCGCCGTGCTCTGCGTGAACCAGACGTCGTTGCCCGCGGGGAGGAAGCGCGCCCCGCGGATCGTGACGACCCCGGAGACGTGGACGGTGCTCGAGACGTGCGGTTTGTCGTCGCCGCGCGGGCCGTAGATCGCGACGAGACCGAGCGAGTCGTCGGACGCGATCGAGCGGTCGACCACCGCGTCGCCGTTCGCCGTGGGGAACATCGTCGATTGCGCGAACGTGGCGTGGTCGAGCCCGATGACGTGGCCGTACTCGTGGCACGCGACGCCCTGCAGGTCGCGCCGCTCACCGATGTCGCTCCCCGGGCCGTCGTCCCAGAGCTCCTCCTCGCAGAAGCGGATGCGCCAGCCCGACGGTCCGGGCGACTCGGCGAACGCGATCGTCGAGCCCGTGCAGCCCGAGATCGCCGACATGACGTTGTCGTCGGGGTTGCCGACGCCGAGCGCCTCGCCCTGGAAGCTCGAGTCGAAGTTCGCGTCGCCCGAGCCGATGTCGCCGGGCTGATGCGGGTCGCCGTCGCCGTCGACGCGCCGCTCGGAGCCCCACTCGACGACACCCTTCCAGCACGCGAGCACGGCGCCCGTGTAGCCGGGGAAGTTCGGGTGCGCCGCCGCGTTGTCGTTCGCCGTCGCGTCCGCGAAGTTGTCGAAGACGCGGAAGTCGCGCTGGTCGAGCCCGAGCTCGAACCCGAGCAGGACGAACCCCTCCGCGGCGCGCGGGGGAGCGAGCGCCCAGACCGCCGCCGCCAGCGCGCCCGCCGCAAGAGCGAGCCGCCACGTGCTCCGCGCGCGGCTCACCGCTCGCCCTCCGCACGCTTCGCAGCGTCCGCGGCGTGCTGCTCGGCGCGCGCCTGCGCGATCGCCGCCTCGAGCTCCGCGAGCGCGACGTTCTGCCGCACGCAGTAACCCGGCCCGCGGCCGAGCACGATCGTCCCGTGCGGCCCGTCGACCGTGCGGTACAGCCCGCCGTGCGCCGCCTCGAGCCCGTTCGCGGCGACGCCGCCGCCGAGGTTCTCGCGCCAGTCGTAGAAGACGACGACGCGGCTCCCGACCCGCGTGTCGTCCTCGCTCGGCGCCTCGGAATTCCACACGCCGTCGTTCGGCGCGACCCAGCCGCCGTGGTAGGTCACGTCGACCGTGATCAGCGCGCCCTGCGCGAGCGAGCGCCCCTCGAGCGTCAGCGTCGTGAAGTACAGCCCGGGCCCGTCGAGCGGGTGGTCGACCCGGAACGCGCGCTTCGCGACGATCTCGCCGTACACGGCGTTGTCGGCGCGCGCGACCATCTGGTCGAGCGTGAGCGCCTCGATCTTCGCGAGTCCGACCGCGGCGAGCGCTAGGAATGCGCTCGCGGTGAACGCGAGACGGGGGCAGGGCTTCGCTCTCCGAGACATGCTCCGAGACATGGGGGCTCCTCGGTCGCGGGCGCGGCGGGACCGGGCCGCCGCAGGATGGATCGGTGCTCGCCGCGGGGCTGCGGCGACGCGCTGCTGCCGCGATCCGGCTACCGGATCGGCGCAGGGCACCGACTACCGGATCGTCGCAGGGCACGCTCGATTTTACGCACACGATGCGGAATCGGGGAAGGTCGCCGACGCGAACACTCCCGACCGTGGCCCGACCGCCAACAAAACAATCGTTTGATTGAAAGCTGTTGCGCCGGCCCCGCTACCCTCTGCCGCCCCGTGACCGACCCCCGCACCCAGAGGACCCGCGACGCCCTGCTCGACGCCGCCGAAGCGCTGTTCGCCGAGCGCGGCTTCTCCGGCGTCGGCAGCCGCGAGCTCGTCGCCCGCGCCGGCGCCAACGTGGCCGCGATCCGCTACCACTTCGGCTCCAAGCGCGGCCTCTACGTCGAAGCGGTCCGGCGCGCCATGCTGCGGCCCGAGATCCGGGCGAGCTGGGACGCGCTGCCCGGCGCGACGGGCGGTCGCGAGCGCGCGGCCCGCGGTCTCGCGGTCTTCGTCCTCTCCCTGACGGGGCGGCTCCTGTCCGACCGCGACCTCGGCGCCTGCACCCGCCTGATGCTGCGCGAGGCGATGCAGCCGAGCGAGGCCCTGCCGGAAGTCGTCGAGCGCTTCGTCCGCCCGCACGAGGACCGGCTCGCCGCGACCGTCCGCTGCGTCGCCCCGCGCCTCGGCCCGCGCGACGCGCGCCTCGCTGCCCGCGCCGTGCTCGGCCAGATCCTCCACCAGCACCTGTTCCGCCCGTTCTTCGAGCAGCGCCGCGGCGCGCCGTACGACGACGACGCGATCCGCGCGATCGCCGAGCACGTCGTGCGCTTCTCGCTGCGCGCCCTCGGCTGCTCCGAGCGGCGGATCGAGCGGTCCCTCGCGACCGCCCTCCCGGCCACCCTTCCTGCGAGAACGACCGATGCGACCTGAACTCGGCTCCTCTTCCCTCGTTCGCCGCGTGCTGCTGGCGAGCGTCGCCCTCGCCGGCTCGCTCGCCGCCCAGCAACCGAGCCCGGTCGTCGTCGAAGCGGCCGAAGTGCGCGAGCTCCAGGAGGCGCGCCGCGTCTCCGGCGAGGTGCGCGCCGCGCGCCGCGCGCGCATCGCCGCGCGCGAACCGGGCCTCGTCGCCGAGATGCTCGTGCGCGAGGGCGACCTCGTCGAGGCCGGGGCTCCGCTCGCGCGGCTCGACGCGACGCTGCTCGAGACCGACGTCACGATCCTCCAGGCCGAGCGCGCGCGCGCCGCGGCGGAGCTCGTCGAGGCCGAAGCCGCGGCCGAGCGCGAGCAGCGCAACTACGCGGTGCTCGAGCAGCTCGCCGAGCGCGACGCGGTCAATCCGAAGGAGCTCGCCGACGCGCGCTCGCAGGCCGCGGTCGTCGAGGCGCGGCGCGCGCGCGCCGAGGGGGAGGTCGCGGTCATCGAGGCGCGCGCCCGGCAGCTCGAGAGACGCATCGCGGACATGACGCCGACCGCACCGTTCCGCGGCTGGGTCGTCGCCCGTCACGCGGAGGCGGGCGCCTGGGTCGGCGTGGGCGGTCCGGTCGTCGAGCTGATCTCGGCGGGCGAGCTCGAGGCGTGGCTCGACGTGCCGCAGGCGTACTGGACGGCGCTCGCGCAGGCGAGCGGACCGCTCGTGCTCGACGTCGACACGGGCGCGCGCATCGAGGCGCAGAGCTGGCGCGTCGTGCCCGCGCTCGAGACCGCGGGCCGCACGTTCCCGCTCGTCGTCGCGTTGCCCGAAGGCGCCGGGCTCGCCGCGGGCATGTCGCTCTCGGCCGAGGTTCCGACCGGCGCGCGCGCCGAGCACCTGACCGTCGCGCGCGACGCGATCCTGCGCGGCGAGACGGGGCCGTACGTGTACGTCGCGCAGCCGGGGGCCGAGGGCGGCCACGCCGCAGCGCTCACGCCCGTCGACGTCGTCTTCTACGCCGGCGACCGCGCCGCCGTGCGCTCGCCGCGCCTGTCGCGCGGCGACCTGGTGATCGTCGAGGGGAACGAGCGGCTGTTCCCGACCGCTCCCGTCGCTCCGCGCCAACGAGACGCCCGATGAACCTCGTCGCGCTCGCCGTCCGCCAACCGGTCACGGTCGCGGTCGGAGTCATCCTCGTCCTCCTCGCCGGCATCGTCGCGGTGCGTCGCATCCCGATCCAGCTCACGCCCAACGTCGAGGACACGATCATCGCGGTCACGACGACGTGGGAGGGAGCGAGCCCCGTCGAGGTCGAGCGCGAGGTCGTCGACCCGCAGGAGGAGAAGCTCCAGGGCATCGCGAACCTGCGCGCGATCACGAGCACGAGCCAGCAGGGCCAGGGCGTGATCCGGCTCGAGTTCGCCGTCGGCACGTCGAAGGAGGCGGCGCTGCGCGAGGTCAGCGACAAGTTGCGCGAGGTGCCGAGCTATCCCGTCGACGTCGACGAGCCGGTGATCGAGGCGTCCGACCCGGAGAACCGCGACTACATCGCGTGGATCGTGCTCGACACCGAGGATCCCGACTTCGACGTCCGCACGCTGCAGGACTTCGCCGAGGACCGCATCGAGCCCGTGCTCGAGCGCATCGCCGGCATCTCGGAGGTGAACATCCTCGGCGGCCGGGAGCGCGAGGTCCAGGTGCTCTACGACCCCGAGGTGCTCGCCGCGAAGGGCCTCACGCCGAGCCAGCTCGCGCAGGCGCTGCTGCGCGAGAACCGGGACGTGTCGGCCGGCGCGCTGCAGGAGTCGAAGTCCGACGTGCGCGTGCGCCTCGCGGGCCAGTACCAGCGCATCGCCGACGTCGAGGACACCGTGATCGCGCAGACCCCCGGCGGCCCGGTCTTCGTGCGCGACGTCGCGGCCGTCGTCGAGACGTTCAAGGAGCCGCGGACGTTCGTGCGCTCGCGCGGCAAGCCCGTGCTCGCGGTCAACGCGCAGAAGGAGGTCGGCGCGAACGTCATGGCGGTCATGGCGGGCCTGCAGGAGCGGATCGGCCAGCTCAACGAGCCGGGCGGCACGCTCGAGGTGGAGGCGAGGAAGCTCGGCCTCGACGGCGGGCTGCGCCTGACGCAGGTCTACGACCAGACGATCTACATCGACGACGCCCTCGCGCTCGTGCGGAACAACATCTGGCTCGGCGGCGCGCTCGCGATCCTCGTGCTGATCCTGTTCCTGCGCTCGGTGCGCACGGTGGGCATCATCGCCCTCGCGATCCCGATCTCGGTCATCGGCGCCGTCGTGTCGATGGTCGCGCTCGGGCGCACCGTGAACGTGATCAGCCTCGCGGGCATGGCGTTCGCCGTCGGGATGGTCGTCGACAACGCGATCGTCGTGCTGGAGAACATCTACCGGCACGTCGAGATGGGCAAGCCGCCGATGCGCGCGGCGATCGTCGGCGGCAAGGAGGTGTTCGGAGCGGTGCTCGCCTCGACGCTGACGACGGTCGCGGTGTTCATCCCGATCCTGCTCATCGAGGAGGAGGCGGGGCAACTCTTCCGCGACATCTCGCTCGCGATCGTCGCCGCGGTCGCGCTCAGCCTGCTCGTGTCGGTCACCGTGATCCCCTCGAGCGCGGCGCGGCTCCTGCGGGCGCACCGCACCGACGGGAAGGCGCGGCGGAAGCGCTCGGGGCCCAGCGACTGGATCGCCGATACCGTCCACCGGCTCAACGGCAGCGTCCTCGCGCGCCTCGCGATCGTCGTCCTGCTCGCCGCCGCCTCGATCGTCGGCACGGCGTGGCTGATCCCGCCGACCGACTACCTGCCGACGGGCAACCGCAACCTCGTGTTCGGGCTCCTGATCCCGCCGCCGGGCTACAACCTCGACCAGCAGGCCGAGCTCGCGCTGCGCATCGAGGAGACGGTCGAGCCGTACTGGGAGGCCGCGAAGCTCGAGCCCGACAGCCCCGAGCGCGCCGCCGCGGTCGCGAGCCTGCCGCCGGTGCCGACGTTCGACATGGCTGCGGGCCGGCCGGGCGAGCCGGTCGTGCCGCCGCCGCTCGTCAACTACTTCCTCGTCAGCTTCGACGGGATCATGTTCCACGGCGGCATCTCCGACGACCCGCGGCGCGTGGTCGACCTCATGCCGCTCTTCGCGCAGGCGACGCGTGGCGAGGTCGCGCCCGGCGTGCTCGCGTTCGCGTTCCAGGTGCCGCTCTTCCAGCTCGGCGGCCGCACGGGCTCGGCGATCAAGATCAACTTCGCCGGCGACGACCTCGACCAGGTCGCGGCGGCGGCGGAGTCGGTGATGCTCGAGCTGATGGGGCGCTACTCGCCCTACTCGGTGCAGCCCGACCCGTCGAACTTCAACGTGCCGACGCCCGAGCTGCGGCTCGTGCCCGATCGGCGCCGGCGCGCCGAGACCGGCCTCACGTTCGATGACGTCGCGTTCGCGGTGCAGACGCTCGGCGACGGCGCGCTGCTGGGCGAGTACCGCATGGAGGGCGAGTCGGTCGACCTCAAGGTGATCTCGCGCTTCGCCGCGCAGGAGGGCTCGCTCGATCGTGTGGCCGATTCGCCGATCGCGACGCCGCGGGGCACGACGGTCCCGCTCTCGGCCGTCGCGACGCCGATGCGCGTCAACGCGGCGCAGCAGATCAACCGCGTCGGACGGCAGCGCGCGATCACGCTCCAGTTCACGCCGCCCGAGGGCGTGGCGCTCGAGCAGGCGGTGCAGGAGGTCGCGCAGCTCCTCGCCGAGCGACGCGAGGCGGGGCTGATCCCGCCGACGGTCGACACGAGCTTCACGGGCTCGGCGAGCAAGCTCGCGGCGGTGCAGAGCGCGCTGCTCGGCGACGGGACGCTCGCAGGCACGCTCGGCAGCTCGCTCGTGCTCGCGCTG
The DNA here is from genome assembly GCA_964528575.1 of uncultured Planctomycetaceae bacterium. Lineage (GTDB taxonomy): Bacteria > Planctomycetota > UBA1135 > UBA1135 > CAZGTQ01. The sequence continues at coordinate 10,862 of CAZGTQ010000126.1, forward strand.
CTCGTCGTGTACCTGTTGCTGTGCGTCTTGTTCCAGAGCTTCATGCGCCCGCTGATCATCCTGTTCAGCGTGCCGCTCGCGACGCTCGGCGGCTTCGCGGCGCTGCACGGCGTGTACGTGTGGAGCCTGTCGGACCCGTACATGCCGGTGCAGCAGCTCGACATCCTCACGATGCTCGGCTTCGTCGTGCTGATCGGCGTCGTCGTGAACAACGCGATCCTGATCGTGCACCAGGCGCTCAACTTCATGCGCCCGCCGGAGGAGGAGGGCGACGTCGGCAACCTCGCGCCGCGCGAGGCGATCACCGAGGCGGTGCGCTCGCGCGTGCGTCCGATCTTCATGAGCACGCTGACGTCGGTCGGCGGCATGGCGCCGCTCGTGTTGATGCCGGGCTCGGGCTCGGAGCTCTACCGCGGCCTCGGGAGCGTCGTCGTCGGCGGCCTCGTCGTCTCGACGGTGTTCACGCTGCTGCTCGTCCCGCTGCTGATGAGTCTCGTCACCGACCTCCAGCGGCGTCTCGGCATCGCGATCGAGCGCCCGACCGGCCGTGTCGCCCTCGGCGACGCCGCCGCGCTCGTACTGGCGCTCGTCTGCGCGCTCGGCTTCTCGTCGTGCGCCGCGCGCGACGACGCCCGGCCGCGCTTCGGCGACCTCGCCTCGCGCATCGCGCGCGAGGTCGTCGCCGACCTGCCGCCGGGGGACGCGGTGCCGCGCCTGGTCGCGCCCGACTCGCGCGTCGCCGAAGCGCTGGGCGCGCGGCTCGACGAGCTCGAGCGGCTCGGCGGCGAGGCGTCGTGGGCCGAGCAAGAGCCCGACTGGGGCGCCGACCTGTACGAGGGGACCGACGCGCTGCGGCCGCTCGCGCTCGAGGAGGCGCTCGGGATCGCGCTCGAGCACAACCTCGGCCTGCGCTTCGCGCGCCTGCAGCCGCTCGCGGCAGCGGAGGCGGAGACGGTCGCCGAGGCCCTGTTCGACCCGCTCGTCTTCGCCGACCTCGAGTACGAGCGCGTCGACGAGCCGCAGCCGGTGCCGATCCTCGGCGGCGTCCAACTCGGCACGCCGAAGACCGCGTCGGGCCGCGCGCGCGTGCAGGCGGGCGTCAGCAAGCTCCTGCGCTCCGGCGCGACCGTGAGCGCGACGACGTTCTTCGAGCGCTTCGACAACAAGACGTCCGGCATCGAATTCGAGCCGGACCCGGCGTGGCGCAGCGGCGTGGGCGTCGAGGTCGACCAGCCGCTCCTGCGCGGCTACGGCGAGGAGGTCGTGACCGCCGAGACGGTGTTCGCCGAGCGTCGCACCGAGCGGCTCGAGGAGGAGCTGCGCGCGGACGCGCTCGCGCTCGCCGCGCTCGTCGAGCAGGCGTACTGGGACCTCGCCGAGGCGCACGCGCGGTTGCTCGTGCAGCAGCGGCTCGCGCAGCGCGGGGCCGATGTCGAGCGCGTGCTCGCGCAGCGTCGCGAGTTCGACGCGCAGCCGGCGCAGTACGCGGACGCGCTCGCGACGCTCGAGCAGCGCCGGGCGGACCTGATTCGAGCGCGCGACCTCGTGCGGCGCTCCTCGGACACGCTCGTCGCCTTGATGGACTGGCGCGAGGAGACGCTGGCGGGGGAAACGCTGCTGCTGCCGACGAGCGATTTCGCCCTCGAGCCCGTGCCGATCGACCTGCGCGCGTCGGTCGCCGAGGCGCTGGCGCGGCGCCCGGAGCTGCGCGCGGCGCTGCTCGACGTCGAGGACGCGGAGCTGCGGGTCGCGCTCGCCGACGACCTCGAGCGCGCGCGGCTCGACCTGTTCGCGCGCGTCGACGTGCTCGGCCTCGACGACAGCTTCGGCGAATCCGTCGACGACGTCTTCGAGGAGGACTTCCTCGACGCGGCGGTCGGCCTGCACTTCGAGGTGCCGCTCGGCAACCGCGCCGGCGAGGCGCAGGCGCGCCGCGCGCGGATCGAGGGCCGCGCCGCGGTGATCCGCTACCAGGAGCTCGTGCGCGACGTCGTGCTCGAGGTCAAGACGGTCCTGCGCGACCTGCGCACGAGCTGGCAGCTCGCCGCGGCGACGCGCGCTGTGCGCCTCGCGGCGACGGAGAACCTGCGCGCGCTCCGGCTCGAGCAAGAGCGCCGCAGCAGCCTCACGCCGGAGTTCATGCGGCTCGTGTTCGATCTCCAGGAGCGCCTGGCCCGGGCCCAGCTCGAGGAGCTCCAGTCGATCGCGAACTACAACCGCGCCCGCGCCGCCTACGCGCGCGCCGTGGGCACGGGCCGCACGGTCGGCGCGACGGAGCCGGCCGACTGACGCGGTGCCTGGCTCCTACGAGCCCTTCCGGCCGCTCGCGAGCTCGAAGCTCTCGCGCAGCCAGCGCGTCCAGAGCCGCTTGGGGAGCGGCTCCTCGGCGCTGAAGCGCGCGGTGACCCAGCCCGTGGAGCCGACGTCGTAGCGGTCCGGCTCCCGCTGCGCGAGCGCGGTCGCCTCGGGCATCGAGCGCCGCAGCTTGAACATCGCCTTGTAGCGCCCGCCCTGCGGGCCGACGTAGAGGAACGCCTTCTTGCCGACTTTGAAGGAGCTCTGGGTGCACGCGTCCCCCTCGGTTGCGCCCGAGTAGCCGCTCGCTGCGCGGCGCATCGCTGCCGTCGGATCCTGCGCACGGGCCATGGTCACACCGCGGCACTCAAGAACCGCTCGAGCTTGCCGAACGAGGCGGTCCAGCCGGCGCGGACGACCGCGCGGAGCTCGACGTCGCCTTCGAGCGTCACGTCCGGGATGCCGGCCTGGACGAGCGTCACGCGCGTCCCGCCCTCGACCTCGGTGAAGTCGACCGTGACGTGCATCTTCGCGCTCGGGTCGACCGGCGAAGCCGATTCGAACGCGAGTCTCGCCGGCGGGTCGTACTCCGTCAGGAGCGCGAAGCCCGGCACCTCGCCGACGCCCTCGATCGTCATGTGGTGGTCGTACTTGCCGCCGACGCGGGGCTCGATCTCGGAGCGTACCGCGGTGCACTCCGCGCACCCCCACCACTTCTGGACCTTGCTCGTCGCGATCCACGCGTCGAACACCTCCTCGCGTGGCGCGGCGTAGACGCGCGTGACGATCAGCTTCCCGCCCTCGAATCGTGCTTCCGTTCTCATCGCTCCTGCTCCTCCTGCGGGCGCGCCGCCTGCGCCGCCAAGTACTCGTCGACCGCGTCGAACTGCCGCTTCCAGAGGCGCGCGTAGCGTCCGATCCAACCCCGGGCCTCCTCGATCGGCCGCGGGTCGATCCGGATGCGGTGCTCGCGGCCCCTGCGCGTGCGCAGGATCAGCCCGGCCCGCTCGAGCACGCGCACGTGCTTGGACGCGGCCGGCTGCGAGATGGCGAAAGGCTCCGCGAGCGTCCCGACGTTGGTCTCGCCGCCGGCGAGCCGGGCGAGCATGCCGCGACGCGTCGGATCCGCGAGCGCGGCGAACACGAGATCGAGCGTGTCGGCCCTTTGCATAGCTGAGTGGGTATATATCGGCCCGAGCCCGGCCCGTCAAGCTCTGAACCCTCCGCGCGCTCTGCGGATGCCTTCGAGCTGCGGCGGGAACGTCGCCGCCGCGACGCTTCGTCGGCGCGAGTGGCTGCGGGCGCGAGCGCGGCGGCCTGGAAGAAGAGGACGGTCCCCGTTGCGAGCCCCGCGACCGGCGGCTCGAGCTTCGCGTGGCCCGCGGGGACCGCGAGCGGCGTCGCGAGCGAGTACAGGCTCGTAAAGCCGTTGCCGATCGCCACGTCGACGACGCCCGGCGCGAACGACGGGACGAGGTGCGGCGACACCGCGATCCATACGTGCGAGCCGGGTGCCGCGCGCTCTCGACCTCGATCCCGGCCGTCGTCGTCGCGCCGCTCGCCCCGACGATCTCGATCGGCACGAGGCCGGGATGCGAGACGAGCGGCATCGCGAGGCGCAGCGTCGCGTCGCTCTCGAGCGCGACATCGCCCGCGTCGAGCGTCGCGCCGTCGACCGCGACCGAGACGACCGACGCGAGGTTCGAGCCGGTCAGCATGACCTCCTGCGGCGTCGGCGCGACCGAGGCGACGCGCGTGTCGAACGGCCACGCGTTCGACAGGCCCGCGTGGCCGCTGCTCGGGTGCTGGGCGAGCACGTCGCCCGGCCCCGCCTGCGCCGGCAGCGCGACGACGATGCGCGTCCCGCCATGCGTCGACGCGACGCCGCTCACGCGCACCGGCGCGCCGTCCGCACTCGTCCCCGCGCCCTCGCGGTACAGCGCACGCAGCGCCGCGGTGTCGGCCGCGCCGATCGAGCGCCGGTACGAGCCGTTGCCGTAGACGCTCGCGAACATCGTCGCGCTCGCGTCCGCGACGTGCCCGAGCCCGAGCGCGTGTCCCAGCTCGTGCGTCGCGACGCCCTGCAGGTCGACGCCCGCTCCGCCGCGCGCCCGCGACGAGGCCGAGCGCGACGAGCCCGAAGAGGACCACCGCCGCATTCCGGTGCGATCGGAAACGGACCCCCGCGGAGCCTGAGCCGATCCGGACCTCGCCGCCGCTCAGCGCGGCAGATCGCGGCACGTGTCCTGCGCGCGCGAGCCCGCGGACGCGCTCCCGTTCCGCGGCGCCGCTCCTTTCGCCTTGCGGCGCAGCTCGAGGAGCCGCACCCGCGCGACGAGCTCGGTGTGGTCGCGCGCGTCGAGGACCGATGCGGTCGACGCGGCGTCGGGGAACGTCTCGGCGATGCTCGCGACGATCTCGAGCTGGCTGCGGCCGTCGCCCGCTACCAGGAGCTCGTGCGCGACGTCGTGCTCGAGGGCAAGACGGTCCTGCGCGACCTGCGCACGAGCTGGCAGCTCGCCGCGGCGACGCGCGCGGTGCGCCTCGCGGCGACGGAGAACCTGCGCGCGCTCCGGCTCGAGCAAGAGCGCCGCAGCAGCCTCACGCCGGAGTTCCTGCGGCTGCTCTTCGATCTCCAAGAGCGCCTCGCGCAGGCCCAGCTCGAAGAGCTCCAGTCGATCGCGAACTACAACCGCGCCCGCGCCGCCTACGCGCGCGCCGTGGGCACGGGCCGCACGGTCGGCGGCGTGCGCCCGCTCGCGCCCCAGGAACCGCCGCCGGCGGAGTGAGCCGCGGCCCGGGTCACGCGCGCTACGGCACGAACGTCGCTTCGGCGACGTTCGTCGACGCGAGCGGCAGCGGCGTGCCGGGCGCGAGCACTGCGGCCTGGAAGTAGAGCTCGGTCCCCGGCGCGAGGCCTGCGACCGGGAGCTCGAACGTCGCGTGGCCGGCGTCGCTCGCGAGCGGCGTCGCGAGCAGGTAGAGCGTCGCGAAGCCGGCCCCGATCGCGGCGTCGACGACGCCGGGCGCGACCGACGGGACGAGGTGCGGCGACACCGCGATCCAGACGTGCGAGCCGGGGGCCGCGCCGACCGCGAGGGAGAGCGGCGCGCCCTCGACGAGGCTCTCGGGCGCGAGCCAGAGCGCGGGCGGATCGGCGCTGTCGACCTCGACGCCGAGCGAGGTGACGACGTCGCCGGGCGCGACGAGGTCGACGGACACGAGCCCGAGCCGCGACACGAGCGGCATCGCGAAGCGCAGCGTCGCATCGCTCTCGAGGACGACGTCGCTCGCGTCGAGCGGCGCGCCGTCGACGACGACGAACGTGACCGACGCGAGGTTCGAGCCGGTGAGCACGACCCACTGCGGCTCGCTCGCCACCGACGCGACGCGTTCGGGCGCGACGTCGATCACGACCGGCGCCCAATGCGGGACCGTCGGCAAGCGCGTGTCGAGCGGCCAGGCGTTCGAGAGCGCGGAGTGCCCGCTGCCGTCGTGCTTGACCAGCACGTCGCCCGGCCCCGCGTCCGCCGGCAGCGCGACGACGATGCGCGTGCCGCCGCCGCTCGACGCGAGGCCGCTCACGCGCACCGGCGTGCCCTCGACGTTCGGCGCCGCGCGCGTGAACCACGCGACGTTGTCCGCGGGCGAGAAGCCGCTGCCGTGGATCGTGACGAGGCCATCGGCGAGCTCGACGCCGGTGATGCGCGGCTTCGTCGCCGCGCGCGCGCCGTAGAGCGCCTGCAGCGCCGCCTGGTCGTCCGCCTGGATCGAGCGCAGGTACGCGCCGGTGCCGAACACGCTCGAGTACATCGTCGCGCTCGTGTCCGCGCTGTGGCCGAGCCCGAGCGCGTGGCCGAGCTCGTGCGTCGCGACGCCCTGCAGGTCGATGCCCGCGCCCTCGGTGCCCGGCCCCGCGCTCCACGGCACCGCGCCGTAGAACCGTACCCGCCAGCCGTCGCCGACCGGCGTCTCGCAGTACGCGAGGATGCCCGCTCCGTCGCCCGGCACCTGCGAGCACACGTTCGCGTCGCGGTTGCCGACGCCCGGCGCGCGGCCCTGCCACGAGAAGTCGAAGTTCGCGCCGCCCGAGCCGAGGCCGCCCGGCTGGTGCGGGTCGCCCTGGCCGTCGCCGTGCAGGCGGCTGCCCCACTCGACCGCGGCCTTCCAGATCGCGAGCTCGACTGCGCTCGCGCCCGGAAAGCTCGGATGCTCGCCCGCGCCGACGGTCGTGACGACGTCGCCGAAGTCGTCGTACACGCGCACGTCGCGCTGGCCGAGCCCGAGCGTCTCGCTCGCCGGCGCCGAGCTCGACGTCGCGACCGGCGCGAGCTTCGCCGCGAGGCCGAGCGCGACGGCCGCGAGCACGCCGCGCGCGAACAGGCGCGTGCGCCCGCTCATCGACGCAGCGCCGAGACCGCGACGTGGAGGTCGTCGACCGAAAGGTTCTGGCGCACGGCGTAGCCCTCGCCGCGCCCGAGCACGACGTCGCCGTGGGGCCCGCTCGACGTGCGGAAGATCCCGCCGTGAGCGGCGATCAGAGCGTTGCCCCCGAAGCCGCCGCCGAGGTCGTCGACCCAGCGATAGAACGCGACGACCCGCGTCCCGACGCGCACGTCGTCCTCGCTCGGCGCCTCGGAGTTCCACACGCCGTCCCCGTCGTGGGTGAACCCGCCGGGATGGACGACGGACACGCTCCGCACGCGGCCGTCGCAGATCGAGCGCCCGACGAGGTGCAGGGTCGTGAAGTAGAGCGGCTCGCCGCCCGGGTCGCTCGGATCGTCGACGCGGAACGACTCGCTGCCGACGATCTCGCCGACCACGGCGTTGTCGCACCGGCCGAGCATCGTCTCGAGATCGAAGCGCTCGACCTGCGCTCGCCCGCCGCGCGCGCTCGCCACGAGGACGACGGCCGCGAGAGAGAAGGCGAGTGCGGTACGCATCCCGTTCCTATCGGTAGCTCGCCCCCGCGCCGCTGAACCCGCCTCGCGATTCGGGCGCGCCGGCTCACGCGCCGGGCTTCAGGAAGCGCCCGCGACCGCTCTCGAGGCCCGCGGCCGGGCCGTCCTGCGGCGCAGGTCGAGGAGCTGCACGCGCGCGACGAGCTCGGCGTGATCGCGGGCTTGCGCGCAGACCGCGGTGGACGCGAGGTCGGGAAACGTCGCCGCGACGTCGGCGACGATCTCGAGCTGGCTGCGGCCGTCGCCCTCGGCGGTCAGGACGAGGAGCACGAGGTGGCTGCGGCCGCCGTCGGGCGAGTCGAAGTCGAGGCCGCCGCTCGAGACGCCTGCGGCGACGATCGGCGCGCTCAGGCCCGCGATGTGGGCGTGCGGGATCGCGACGCCGTTCGGCAGCCCCGTGCCCTGCGTGCGCTCGCGCGCGAGCGCCGCGCGCGCGACGACGTCGGGATCGAGCCCGCGCAGCTCGGCGGCGACCGAGCAGAGGTCCGCGATCGCCTCCCAGCGGTCGCGCGCCCGCAGCGGCCCGACGAAGGCGCCCGCCGGCAGGTGCTGGAGGAACGAGCGCCGGCCCGTGCGCGGCGTCAGCAGCGCGCCGATCGCCGGCCCGCTGAGCATCGACGTCACGAGCGCCATCACGACGAGCGCGACGAACATGCTCTCGCCGATGAGCCCCGCCTCGAGCGCGAGCAGACCGAGGATGATCTCCATCGCGCCGCGCGCGTTCATCCCGAAGCCGACCGCCCACGACTCCGGCCACGAGAGGCCGCCGAGGCGCGCCCCGAGCCCGCATCCGAGGACCTTGCCCAGGCACGCGATGCCGAGCACGAGCAGCACGAGGCCGAGCTCGAAGTGCGCGGCGAAATCGACGCGCAGGCCGATGCTCGCGAAGAAGATCGGCGCGAAGAAGAACGAGATGAAGCGCTCCATCGTCGTGCGCGTCTGCTCGCGCAGGTGTCGGCTGTCGCCGAGCGCGACGCCGAACAGGAACGCTCCGAACACCGCGTGGATGCCGATGTGCTCGGTGAAGGCCGCGCAGACGAGCGCCGCCGCGAGCGCGAAGCTCATCACCGCTCCCGGCCGGCGCGAGCGCGCCTGGATCCAGCGCAGCGTGCGATCGAGCGCGACGCGACCGACGGTCAGGACGACGAGCGCGAAGCCGAACGTCATCGCGACCGTCCCCGGCAGCGCGAGCGTGCTCGCCACGCCTTCGCGCGCGCCCATGAGCCCGAGGACGACCGCGAAGATGATCCAGCCCGCGATGTCGTTGAAGATCGCCGCGGCGATGATCAGCATCCCGAGGTCGGTGCGGTACAGCCCCAGGTCCATCAGCGTCTTCGCGATCACCGGCAGCGCCGAGATCGAGAGCGCGGCCGCGAGGAAGAGCGCGAACGTCAGACTCTCGGTCCCCGGCTCCATCCCCATCGCGTCGGGCGCGGCGAGACCCGCGGCGAGACCGAGCGCGAACGGGAACGCGACGCCCAGCCAGCCGACCGCCAGCGCGGCGCGCCCCTGACGCCAGATCGCGCTCAGGTTCACCTCCATGCCCGCGACGAGCAGGAAGAGCGTGATCGCGAGCGCGCTCATCCCCTCGTGCACGATCGCGCGCGGTCCGCTCGCGGGGAACAGGTGCTCGCCGACCGCGGGCGCGAGCTGTCCGAGCACGGTCGGTCCGAGCAGGATGCCCGCGAGGATCTCGCCGAGCACCGCCGGCTGACGCACGCGGCGCGCGACCCCGCCGAGCACGCGCGCCGCCCCGAGCAGCAGCGCGAACCCGAGGAACAGCGCGACGACGTCGGGCGAGGAGAGCCCCTCCATCACGACGTCTTGCCCTCGGACCCCGAGGACGGCGACGGGACACAACATGCGCGCCGAGACCTTCTGCGAACCCTTTGTGCGGAACTCTTGTTGCGAGTGCCGCCATTCTCGCCGACGGCGAGCGCCGCGGTGATCGGGAAAAATCCGCGCCGACGGGCTCTCACCCCCCGGACGGCTCGTACCCCGCGGCGCCGGCGGCGGGCGGCGGGCCCGGCTCGGCCAGCGCGCGCAGCTCCGCGTCGTCCGGCCACGCCTCGAGCGCCCGCTCGAGCGCGGCGGCTGCGTCGGGCGCGCCCGCGCGGACGAGCGCGACGGCCAGCTTCCGCTCGAGGTCGGCCCGGCCCGGCTGGAGCGCGAGCGCGCGGCGCAGCGCGCCGGCGGCGCCGGCGTGCTGGCCGAGCTCCGTGCGCGTCGCGGCGATCTCGCTCCACAGCGACACGTCGTTCGGCTCGCGCGCGGCGATCGCAGCGAGCCGCTCGAGCGCCTCGGCCGGCATGAGGAGCTCGCGGTAGGCGCGCGCGACGCAGCGCTCGAGCTCGGACCAGCCCGGGTGCGCGTCGGCGAGCGGCTCGACGTGCGCGAGCACGAGGTCGGGCATGCGCTTGGCGACCAGGGTCGCCGCGAGCTCGTTCCACCAGGCGCGCGTGAACGCGTCCGGCGGACCGAGGGCCGCGGCGGCGGCGAACGCCGCGAGGTCGCGCCGCTGTGGATCGAGCTCGAGCGCCTCGGCGCGCGAGGCCCAGGGCGAGCTCCCCGTCTGCGCCGCCGCGTGCAGCTCGAGCCCCTCGAAGAGGAGCGCGCGCGGCCCGCTCGCGTTCGCCGCCGCGAGCCGCTCGAGCAGCGCGTGGCGCCGGCGTTGGAGACGGCCCGGCAGGCGCTCTTCGCGCCAGCGCACCGCGAGATCGACGAGGGGGGGCGGGGCGAGGAGCGGGCGCCGCCCCGGATCGAGGAGCCGCGGATCGTCCGCCGCGCGCGCTCCGGCGACGACGCCGAGCGCGAGACGGTCGAGCGCGTCGCCGGAGAGCAGCGCGCCCGCGCCCAGCGCCCGCGGCGCGAGATCGGCGGCCGCGTCGAGCCAGACGACGACGACCGCGTCCGACGCCGCCGCGGCGAACGCGCCGGCGCAGGGCGGCTCGGCGGCGGCCCACGGCTCGTCCTGCGCCGCGATCGACGCGAGCACGGGCCCGTAAATCGGGGGCACGACGACGAGGTCGTACGCGCCGGCCGCGAGTCGCGCGCGCGCCTCGCTCGGTGCGAGCACCTCGCCCCGAGCGCGAGCCGCGCGCGCCGGCGCCGCCTCGTCCGGCGCCGCCTCGTCTGGCGCGACCTCGTCTGGCGCGAACAGCGCTGCCTCGAGCGGGCCCATCCAGCGGTGCCACGCCGCGCTGCGGTCGACGCGGCTCGCTCCGAGGCGGGCGAGCGTCGCCGCGCGCGCCGGCGTGAGCTGACCGACGAGCAGCACGCGCGGCGCCTGGACGCGGACGAGCTCGAGCGAGCGCTCGAAGCGCCGCTCGTCCGCGAGCTCCTCGCCGGGCAGCGGCGTGAGCCGGCGCCGGTCGAGCGTCGCGTAGCGCGCGCCTGCGTAGCGCTCGATCGTGACGAGGCCGATCGGTGCGTCGACGACGAGCTCGAGCTGGGTGCGCGCGCGCGCCCACGGGCTCGCGACGAGCACGGGCGCCGCGGGAAGCGCGAGCGCGGCCGCGCCCGACGCGAGCGCGATCGCCGCGCCGGCGGCGCGCGGCTCGGCGGCGGGCGAGCGCG
>CAZGTQ010000127.1:0-1618 GCA_964528575.1 uncultured Planctomycetaceae bacterium
CCCGCGCGCGGGCGGCGGCGGCCGTTTTGGTCGCGGCCCGCGCGGCGGCGACGACGACGCCGAGGACAAGAAGCCCGAGGCGATCGAGGAGCTGCACGATCTCTTCGAGGAGGCGCGCACGTATGCGCGTCTCGTCGAGGAAGCGCAGGGCGGCGCTCCCGCTCCCGCGCTCGACCGCCGGCTCGAAGCGCTCGCGCGCTACGCGTCGGGCGAGGGCCGCGTCGCGCTGCACGTCTCCGACGCGCAGTCGATCCTGTACGCGCTCGAGTTCTGCGAAAAGGAGGACGAGCTCGACGTCGTGCTCTACGGCCTCACCGACGGCTGGAAGGTCGCGGGCGAGATCGCCGCATCCGGTCTGCCGGTCGTCGTCGGTCCGGTGCTCTCGGTCCCGCGCTCGGAGTTCGATCCGTACGACGCGCACTACGCGAACGCGGCGGTGCTCCACCGCGCCGGCGCGCGCGTCGCGATCATGGCGGACGACGACGAGAACCCGCGCAACACGCCGTTCGCGGCGGCGTTCGCGGCGGCGTACGGCTTGCCGCGCGAGGAGGCCCTGCGCGCGGTCACGTACTACGCGGCCGAGGTCCTCGGCATCGAGGACGAGGTCGGCAGCCTCGCGCGCGGCAAGCTCGCCGACGTCGTGATCACGAACGGCGACCTGCTCGAAACGACGACGCAGGTCTCCGACGTGTTCATCGCAGGTCGCCGCACGAGCATGTCGAACCGCCAGACGGAGCTGTACGAGCGCTACCGCGCCCGCGTGCACCGCCTCCAGGGCGAGCGCGGCGAGACGATGGGCACGAAGTAGCTCGCCCGCGCGCCGTGCGCCGAAACGAGCGGCCGCCGGCTCCCCCGCGACGGAGCCGGCGGCCGTTCCGCTTCGCTCGCGCGGACGTCAGCTGCGAGCCGGTGTCGGACGCCGTCGTCTCCAGCCACTGCTCCCGCGCTACCGCGAGACGCCACCCACAATTGTTCATTCTTGACAGGTTGCATGTTCGATGGTTTTGTGGGGTCCTGGCCCCCCACCGCGTCATCCACCATGAGCCGCATCTCGATCGACGTGACGCCCGAGCAGCATCGGAGGCTGAAGGCCCTCGCGGCGCTCCGAGGCATGACCATCAAGGAGCTCGTCCTCGAGAGCACGCTGGGCGCGCAGGTCGACCAGGACCTGGCCGAGCTCGAAGCGCTCCTCGACCGCCGCATCGAGGAGGCGCGCACGCAGGGCGTGAGCACGCGCACCGTCGCGGACGTTTTCCGCCAGGCGCGCGACGAGGCGGAGCGGGACGAAGATGCCGAGCTATGAGCTGACTCCTGCGGCGGAGCTCGACCTGCTCGAGATCGCACGCTAGGCGTGGACTTCGGCCCCGATCGAGAGGCGGCCGGATCTGCGCTCTGCTCGCTGCGAGCACCACTACGTCTTGGCGCTGCGAAGGGAAGGGCGACCACTTCTCGTCATCGCGGTGCTGCACGAGAGCATGGACGTGCTGGCCCGCCTGACGTACCGGCTCGACCCGTGGGGCTCGGGCGATCACGATGTCGTGGAGGAGCGGCCCACCCGGCTCGTTCGAGCTGAGCTCGATCCGCTCGCTCTCTCGTCCGCGGCGCGACGGCAAGCTCT
>CAZGTQ010000128.1:0-4099 GCA_964528575.1 uncultured Planctomycetaceae bacterium
GCTGCGCGAGCGCGACGTGAACGACGCGGCGCTCGCCGCGGCGCCGGCCGTCGAGCGCGCGAGCTCCGAGCACGCGCCGACCGGCTTCGCGCCCGCGCCGAACGAGCGCACGCCGCAGCCGCCGCGCGCGGTCGAGCTCGCCGGGCCGCGCGGGCGCGTCGTCGACCGTGCGAGCGGCGCCGGCGTGCAAGGGTTGACCGTCGTGATCGCCGAGCGGCTGACCGACGTGCTCGTCGCGACGACCCTCACCGCGGACGACGGCCGCTTCCATTTCGCCGAGGCGCCGGATCACGGGGTGCTCGTCACGGCCCTGCCCGCCGCCGCCTGGATCCCGCGGACCGCGGTCCCGGCGAGCGGGCACGCGTTCCTGTCCAACGCCCAGCGCAAGGGCGCCGAGCCGCTCGAGCTCGAGGTCGAGCGCGGCCGCTGCGCGCCGTTCGCGGGGCGCGTCGTCGACCGCGCGAGCGGGCTCCCCGTCGGGCTGGCGCGCCTGCGCGTGCGGCTCGCGCCGGGGCTGGACGCGTCCGGCGACGTCGACGCGAGCGGGACGTTCGCGACGCGCGCTCTCGTCCCCGAGGGCGACGTCCTGGTGTGGATCGGCGAGCGCGACGACGACCTGCGCCCGTTCGCCGAGATCGACGTCGAGCACCGCGCGGGGACGGAGCACGTGCTCTGCGTCGACGTGCCGCCCACGATCCGCGTGCGCGTCGCCGGCGACGGGCCCTTCGACCCGCTCGCGTGGAAGGCGCGCATCGTCGAGCGCGCGCCCCGCGAGCACGACCGCGCGTGGGGCTGGATCGCGCTGCGCCCGGGCGACGACGGCGCGGCGTGGCTGCGCTACAACCGCCAGCAGCACGCGCCGGACGGCGCGCGCGCGCCCGCGCTCGCCGTGCAGCGCTACGACGGCGCGGCGAGCGGCGAGGCGCCCCTCGCGACCACGCGCGGCGTGCACCCGGACGTGCTCGTCGTCACGGCGCGCGCGACTTGCTCGGTGAACGCGCGGCTCGTCGACGGGGGCGGGAGCTCCGTCGCGTTCCAACCGTACGTCCTCGTGCCGCAGGACGGGAGCGGCGCCGACGCGCCGCGCGCGAGCTGGATCGAGGGCTCGACGTCGAGCGCGGGAGCGCTCGTCGAGCGCAACCTCGAGGCCGGGCCGTGGCGGCTCGTCGTCACCGCGCCCCACCGCGCACCGCTCGCGCGCTCGCTCGCGCTGGCGCCCGGCGAGAACGAGCTCGGCGACCTCGTCCTGCCCGCGGTCGGCCCGACGGGCACCGTCTCGGGGACGATCGTCGACGGAGCGGGCTGGCTCGCGCGCGACGCGGACGTCGACGTGCGCCTGCGCTCGCTCGGCGCCGACGGCACGGAGCGCTGGGACACGGCGGTGCTCGGCCGCTTCGCGTTCGACGACGTGCCGGCGGGCGAGTACGAGCTGTCGACGCGCTCGTTCGAGGCCGCGCCGATCGAGCCGCGCGCGACGATCGTGCACGCGCCGGCGTCGGACGTCGTGTTCACGCTGCAGGACGAGCGCGGCTGCTACGACGTGTGCTTCGAGCCGCGCGGAGCCGACGGCGAGCGCCTCCCCCACGTCTGGGTCCTCGTCGGCCACCGCGACGGATGGAGCACGGAGGGCCGCTGGGCCCGTGCCGGGCTGAAAGCGGCGGAGCACGCTCCAGGCGAGCCGCTGCGCTGGCTCGCGCGCGGCGAGGGCACGCGCTGCGCCGTCGGCGACGCCTCGTCGCTGCGCAAGGGCGAGCACGGGCTCGTCGCCGAGCCGGTGCTCGCGCCCGGCTGGAGCGCCGCGCTGCTCGTGCTCGACGGAACCGCGCTCGTCGAGCGGCCGGCCGCGCTGCAGAGCGACGAGCGCCGCGCGCGCGCCTGTCCCCCGCTCGCCGGCGTCCAAGTGCTCGCCGACGGCGCGCTCGCCGCGCGCACCGACGACGCCGGGCTCGCGGCGCTCTCGCTCGACGCCGCGCCCGATCGCGTCGAGGTGCGCGCGAGCGGCTGGCGCGTGCTCGACGCGCGCAACCTGTTCGAGGGCCGCGTCGAGGATCCCGACGACGTCGTCCTGGTCTGGATGCGGAGGGAATGAGCGGATGCGCCGGCTCCTCGCAGTGCTCGCGCTCGTCGTGCTCGGCTCGGTCGCGTGGCTCGCAACGCGCGCCGACACGGCCACCAGCGCGGTCACACCCGCTCCGCCGGCGCCGCTCTTCGACGTGCCGAGCGAGCGCGCGCCGCTCGTCGCGCCGCCGCCCGTCGTGCAGGCGAGTCCCGTCGCCGACGTCGAGCGTGCGCGGACGCCCGTGCGCGCCGAAGCGGCGCAGGGAGCGCACGGGCGCGTCGTCGACGGCCTCACCGGCGCGGGCGTCGCGGGCTTTCGCGTGCGGCTCCTGCGCGTGCGCGACGAGGTCGGGGCGGCGACGAGCGGCGCGGACGGCGGCTTCCGGCTCCCGCAGACGGACGGCGACGCGTTCATCGACGTCGACCCGCGGCGCGGCTGGGCGGTCATCGACCGGCTCTTCCACGTCACGGCCGAGCAGGCGCGCGGCGACGAGCCGATCGTCGTGCGCGTGCGTTCGCTCGCGCAGGCGCCGATCCGCGGCACGCTCGTCGACACGCACACGCGCGAGCCGGTGCCGGACATGACGCTCGAGCTGCTCGGGCACGTCGAGCCGACCGAGACGGTCGTCACCGACGCGCACGGACGCTTCGCGACCCGCGCGATCTTCGACGCGGGCCGCGTCCGCGTCGACCTGCGCGAGGGCAACGAGCCGTTCGACAGGACGTGGCTCGACTTCAGCGGCAGCCAGGCGCCGGTCGAGGTCGAGATCCGGATGGGTCCGACCTACCGGTTCCGCGTGCTCGGCGACGCGCCGGCGCCGCAGGAGCTGGGGACGCTGCTCGTCGCAGAAGGTCGGCTCGAGCAGATCCACGCGTGGCGGCTCGTCGGGCTCGGGTCGGTCCGGGCGAACGGCGACGCGTACGTCACGCGCCTCGGCAGCGACGACGCGCGGCGCGCGGGCGACGTGCCGCCATGGTCGCTGCTCGTCGCACGCCGCGACGGAGCGGCGTTCGGTATCGCCCAGGTCGACGCGAAGCGCGGGCGGCACGAGCGCGTCCTCGCGGTCGAGATGATGCCGAGCGGGAGCGTTACCGGCACGGTGCGGCGCAACGGCGAGCCGGTCGTGAGCCAGCGCGTCGAGCTGCGCAGCACGACCGAGCCCGGCCCGCGCGCGCTCTTCACGACGAGACAGGACGGCGCGTTCGCGCTGCGGCTCGTCCCCGCCGGCGCGCACGTCCTCTCCGTGCGCCACGATCGATCGGAGCCGTGGTCGCGCGAGCTGCGCATCGTCGGCGGTGCGCAGGAGCGCGTCGACGTCGACCTCGTGCCCGAGGCGAGCGCGGGGAGCGTCGCCGGCGTGCTGCTCGGCACGCGGCCCCTGCGCGTGTCGACCACGATCCAGCTCTGGTCGACGGCGCCGCGCCGGTCGATGACTGCCGTCGCGCGGCCCGTCGCCGGTCCGGAGGGCACGATCGGCCGCTTCGAGATCTCCGACGTGCCGCCGGGCGAGTACCGCCTGCGCGTCGATTCCGACGACGACCTCGAGTGGGCGCCGAACGAGCTCGTCGTCCGGCCGCCCGTCACGGACCTCGCGCTCCGGCGGCTCGACGCCGCGCCGCTCGTCGACTTCGTCGTGCGCGCGATCGACGCCGAGACCGGCGCGCCGCTCGACGGCATCTCCTTCGACGTGCGCCGGGCGCGCGGTCGGGCGGGCACGAGCGCCAGCCACGGCGCGGTCGTCTTCGTCGCGGAGCGGCCCGACGACGAGGAGTTCGAATGGCGGCTGTCCTGCGCCGGTTACGCCGCCGCGTTCGGCGACGAGAGCGCGTTCGTCCTGCGCGAGCGCGGAGCCGATCGCGCGCGCCTCGTCGCCGAGGTAGCGCTCGAGCGCGGCTGGGCGCAGCCGTTCCTCGTGCGCGCCTCAGCGGACGGCGCCCCGGTGGCCGGCGCCGAGATCCGGCTCGAGGGAGCGCTCGCCGCGACGACCGACGAGCACGGGCAGGCGCACGTCCGCGCGGAGCGGGAGCCCGAGCACGTCGA
>CAZGTQ010000129.1:0-14521 GCA_964528575.1 uncultured Planctomycetaceae bacterium
GCCTGGCGCGCCGCGCTCGAGGGTCGCGACGGGCCCGTGGCCGAGCTCCGCGACGCCGCCCTCTCCGTCTCGGCCCAGCACGGGCGCGTTTTCATGGGTCCGGACGGTCGCGCGCGCGGCCACGTGCTCGATCCGCGCGCGCGGGTGCCCGAGCGCGCGCACGCGGCCGCCGGCCCGCTCGCCGTCGTCGCGCGCTCGGCGGCCGTCGCCGACGCCTGGTCGACCGCGCTGCTCGTCGACGCGAGCGCGCGTCCGAGCGACTCGCTCACCCGCTGCGCGCCGCCCGCCGACGTGCGCGGCGCGGAGCCCGCTCTCTTCCGGTTCTCCCAGATCGCTGCCGAGACGACCGCATGACCCGCACGGACCGACGCCAGCTCCTCCGCACCACCGCCGGCGCGCTCGGCGCGATGTCGCTCGCGCCGCGGCTCACGCTCGCCGAGTCGGTCCTGCGCCTCGCCGAGCCGATGGACGTCGCCGTCGTCGGCTGCGGCCGCCAGGGGCGCGCGATCCTCGTCGAGCTCCAGAAGATCGGCGGCGCGCGCATCGCGGCGCTGTGCGACACGCACCCCGCGCGGCTCTCCTCGGGCGAGCGGCGCGTGCGCGGCGCGAAGACGTATCCCGACCACCGCGCGCTGCTCGAGAACGAGCCGAGCGTGAAGGCGGTCTTCGTTGCGACGCCGACCCACCGCCACCGCGACGTCGCGGTCGACGCGCTCGCCGCCGGGCGCCACGTCTTCTGCGAGGCGCCGCTCGCGTCGACGCTCGACGACTGCCGCGCGATCGCGCGCGCTGCGCGCGCAGCGAAGACGACGTTCCAGACCGGCATGCAGGGCCGCTCGAACCCGATCTACGACCTCGCGCGCTCGTTCTATCGCTCGGGCATGATCCGCGACACGGTCGGGCTGCGCGCGCAGTACCACGACGACCGCAAGAGCTCGTGGCGCGTGCCGGCGGACGGGCCGGACGAGGAGCGCGAGCTCAACTGGAAGCTCGATCCCGCGGTCTCGCTCGGCCTCTTCGGAGAGGCGGGCGTGCAGCAGATCGACGTGTTCAACTGGTTCCTGCACGCGTACCCGACGTCGGTGCGCGGGAGCGGCGCGCTCTACCTGCACGACGACGGACGCACGATGCCCGACACGGAGACGTTCGAGCTGACCTATCCCGATGGCGTCCGGCTCACGTACGAGGCGACGCTCGCGAACAGCTTCGATGGCCCGTACGAGCTGATCCACGGAACGATGGGCACGATCAAGCTCGCGTGGAACGCCGGCTGGCTCTTCAAGGAGTTCGACGCGCCGACGTACGAGTGGGAGGTCTACGCGAACCGCGAGCAGTTTCACGACGAGCAGGGCATCACGCTGATCGCCGACGCGACGCAGCTCGCGGCGCAGGACAAGCTGAAGGAGGGCATCGGGCTGCCGAACCCGCCGTTGTACTACGCGATCGAGACGTTCCTCGAGAGCGCGACCGCGGGCGCCCCCGTCGTCTGCACCGCGGACGAGGGGCTGCGCGCCGCGGCGATCGGCATCGCGGCGCGCGAGGCGCTCGTGTCGGGCGAAACGCGCGCGATCGACCCCGCGTCGTTCGAGGACGAGTGAGCGTGCCGGAGCTGCATCTGCGCTCGTTGCCCGCGCTCGCACGCGCCGGGGTGTCGTGCGTCGTGCTCGTGCTGCTGCTCGGCTTCTGGGCGTCGCTCGAGCACCTGCGCACGCACCACGCGGGCCGCGACTCGCAGCCCGCGATGACGATGGACGACCTCGTCGGCTGGTACCACGGCCTGCGC
The DNA here is from genome assembly GCA_964528575.1 of uncultured Planctomycetaceae bacterium. Taxonomy (GTDB): domain Bacteria; phylum Planctomycetota; class UBA1135; order UBA1135; genus CAZGTQ01. Next base: position 1,784 of record CAZGTQ010000129.1, read on the forward strand.
ACGACGGCGCCGATGCTCGCGGCGCTCGAGAGCGGCCATCCGGAGGGGCTCGCCGATGCCGAGCGCGACAAGCTGCTCGCGTGGGTGCGGAGCGACGCGATCGGCGAGACGTACGACGACCTCGACCTCGGCGCGGACGCGCCCGCGGAGATCCTCGCGCGCGCGTGTCTCGACTGCCATGCGCGCGGCGCGGACGACGCGGCGGCGGCGGCGCTGCCGCTCGAGTACTGGGACGACGTCGAGCGTCAGGTCGCGTCGACCGACGTCCCGCCGGCGTCGGCGGACGTTCTCGTCGCGTCGACGCACACGCACGCGCTCTCGCTCGGCGTCGTCACGCTGCTCGTGACGCTGCTCCTGTTCGCGACACGCTGGCCGCGCGGCTTGTCGGGCCTGATGACGTTCGCGGCGGGCTTCGCGCTGCTCGCGGACCTCGGCGGCTGGTGGCTCGCTCGCGGGACCGCGGCGTTCGTGCCGGTGATCGCCGTCTCGGGCGCGGTGTACGTCGCCGCGATGGTCGCCGCGTCGCTCGCGATCCTCGCCGACATGTGGCTGCCGCGGCGCGGCCGGAGAGCTGCGTGAGCGGACGCATCGGCGTGTGCTCGTGGTCGCTGCGGCCGCGCGACGCGCAGGAGCTCGCGCGCGACGTGCGCGCGGCGGGGCTCGACGCGGTGCAGCTCGCGCTCGATCCGCTGCGCACGGGCGCGTGGGCGATCGACGCGACGGTGCACGAGCTGGCCGCGGCGGGCGTCGACGTGCTCTCCGGCATGATGGGCACGGGGCACGAGGACTACAGCTCGCTCGCGGCGATCGCGCGCACGGGCGGGTTCGGGCCGGACGAGCACTGGGAGGAGAGCCGCGCCATCGCGCGCGCGGACGCGGAGCTCGCGGCGCGGCTCGGGCTCTCGCTCGTGACGTTCCACGCGGGCTTCCTGCCCAAGCCCGGCGACGCGCGGCGCGGCGTGATGATCGAGCGGCTCGGCGCGGTCGCGGACGCGTTCGCGGAGCACGGCGTCGACGTCGGCCTCGAGACGGGGCAAGAGGACGCGGAGACGTTGCTCGGGTTCCTCCGCGAGCTCGAGCGGCCGGGCGTCGGCGTGAACTTCGATCCGGCGAACATGATCCTGTACGGCATGGGCGATCCCGTCGAAGCGCTCCGCGAGCTCGCGCCGCACGTGCGCCAGGTGCACGTCAAGGACGCGCTCCCGACGGACGTGCCCGGCACGTGGGGCGCGGAGGTGCCGGCCGGCGAGGGCGCCGTCGACTGGCGCGCGTTCTTCGGCGTGCTCGGCGCGCGGTCCGTCGATCTCGTGATCGAGCGCGAGGCCGGCGAGCGGCGGCTCGCGGACGTGCGGGCGGCGCGCGAGCTCGTCGAGAGGCTGCGCGGGTGAGCGCCGGCGTCGGAGTCGGCGTGGTCGGGCTCGGCTTCATGGGCCGCACGCACGTGCGCGCGTACAAGAGCGCGTTCGAGGCGGGCGCCGCGGGACGGCTCGTCGCGGTGTGCGACGGCGACGCAGCGCGACTCGACGGGCGCGACGTGTCGGCGGGGAACATCGAGGCGGGCGCGGGGGACGCGCGGTTGTTCGATCCGTCGGCGGTGCGCGGTTACGCGCGCGCCGAGGAGCTGCTCGCGGACCCCGACGTCGCGCTCGTCAGCATCTGCACGCCGACCGACACGCACGCAGAGCTCGCGATCGCCGCTCTGCGCGCGGGCAAGCACGTGCTGCTCGAGAAGCCGGCCGCGCGGACCGCCGGCGAGGTCGAGCGGATCGTCGCCGCCGCGCGCGAGGCGCCCGGCCGGCTGTGCGTGCCGGCGCACTGCATGCGTTTCTGGCCGGGGTGGAGCTGGCTGCGCGAGCGCGTGCGCGACGGCCGCTACGGGCGCGTGCGCAGCGCCGTGTTCCGCCGGCTCGCGACGCCGCCGGGCTGGTCGCGCGACTTCTACGGGGACGAGGCGCGCACGGGCGGCGCGCTCGTCGACCTGCACGTGCACGACGCCGACTTCGTGCGCTGGTGCTTCGGCACGCCCGACGCGGTCGTGAGCGGGGGCTCGACGAGCCACCTGACGACGATCTACCGCTACGCCGGGGGGCCGCGGCACGTCGTCGCGGAGGGCGGCTGGGACCACGCGCCGGGCTGGACGTTCCAGATGGGCTTCGTCGTCGTCTTCGAGCAGGCGACAGCGAGCTACGACTTCGGCCGCGGGGAGAAGCTCTTGCTGCACCGCGGCGGGGAGAGCGAGCCGGTGCCGATCGAGGCCGCGACGGGGTACGAGGTCGAGGTGCGCGCGGTGCTCGACGCGGTCGCGCGGGGCCGCGCGGTCGAGACGGTGACGATCGAGGACGCGCTCGCGACGGCGCGGCTGCTCGAGGCGGAGCACGAGAGCCTGCTCTCGGGGCGGCCGGTCGCGCCGAAATGACGCTCGCGGGGTGAACTTCATCGGCTTTCGAGCCGATCTTGATGAACGCGGGATACCGTCCGCGCGCTCCTCACCCGGGTACCATCGATGGCGGGATTCGGCGCGCGCACACCCTCTTCCGATTCTGCGGCCCCCGATCCCGCGCCGGCCCGTCGCGGGCCTCGTCCCATGCTGGAGCCCGACGCCGAACGAAGCGAGTCCGTGGACGACGGGCGCACGCCCGCGCTCGACGAGCCGTCGCTGTACATCAACCGCGAGCTGAGCCAGTTGCGGTTCCACTTCCGCGTGCTCGAGCAGGCGAAGGATCCGTCGGTCCCGCTGCTCGAGCGGCTGCGGTTCCTGACGATCTCGTGCACGAACCTCGACGAGTTCTTCGAGATCCGGGTCGCGGGCGTCAAGCAGCAGCAGGCGTACGGGCTGACGAGCGGCGGCCCCGACGGGCTCTCGCCGACCGAGCTGCTCGCGCAGATCGGGACGTTGGCGCACGAGCTCGTGCGCGAGCAGTACCGCGTGCTGCACCAGGAGCTCTTGCCGGAGCTCGAGGAAGGGGGCGTGCGCATTCTCGAGGGCGAGGACTGGGACCACGCGCAGCAGCGCTGGATCAAGCGCTACTTCCAGAACGAGGTGCTGCCCGTGATCGGGCCGATCGGGCTCGACCCGGCGCACCCGTTCCCGCGCATCGTCAACAAGAGCCTCAACTTCATCGTCGAGGTCGAGGGCAAGGACGCGTTCGGCCGTCTCGCGCGCGCGGCGGTCGTGCAGGCGCCGCGCTCGCTGCCGCGCTTGATCGCGCTCCCGCCGAAGGTCGCGGGCTGCGAGCACGCGTTCGTGATGCTGTCGTCGATCGTGCACGAGCACGTCGGCAAGCTCTTCCCGGGCATGAAGGTGCGCGGCTGCTATCAGTTCCGCGTCACGCGCGACAGCGACTTGTGGGTCGACGAGGAAGCGGTCGACGACCTGCTGCACGCGCTGCGCGGCGAGCTCCAGGCGCGTCATTACGGCGAGGCGGTGCGGCTCGAGATCTCGGAGGACTGCACGCCGGAGACCGCGCGCTTCCTGCTCGAGAACTTCCGGCTCGAGCGCGACGCGCTCTACGAGGTGCCGGGGCCGGTCAACCTGAACCGGCTCTCGGTCCTGTACGACCTCGTGTCGAAGCCGGAGCTGAAGTACAAGCCGTTCGTCCCGGGCCTGCCGGCGCGTCTCGAGGGCAGGGAGGACCTGTTCGAGGTGCTCTCGGAGCAGGACGTGCTCCTGCATCACCCGTTCCAGAGCTTCAAGCCGGTCGTCGATCTCGTCGAGAGCGCGGCGCGCGACCCGCACGTTCTCGCGATCAAGCAGACGCTCTACCGCACGGGCGACGAGTCGCCGATGGTCGCGGCGCTGATCGAGGCGGCGCGCGCCGGCAAGGACGTGACGGTCGTCATCGAGCTGCGCGCGCGTTTCGACGAGGCGGCGAACATCGACCTCGCGATGCGCATGCAGGAGGCCGGCGCGAAAGTCGTGTACGGCATCGTCGGGTTCAAGGCGCACGCGAAGATGCTCTTGATCGTGCGCCGCGAGGAGGGCGGGCTGCGCCGTTACGTGCATTTGGGCACGGGCAACTATCACTCGGGCACGGCGCGCGCGTACACCGACGTCGGCTTCATGACGAGCGACCCGGTGTTGGGGGAGGACGTGCACCGGCTCTTCCTCCAGCTCACCGCGCTCGGCAAGGTGGCGAAGCTGCACAAGCTCTTGCAGGCGCCGTTCACGCTGCGCGAGGGGCTCGTCGAGCGCATCGAGGCCGAGGCGCGCTGCGCGGAGAAGGGCGAGCCGGCCCGCATCGTCGCGAAGATGAACGCGCTGCACGACCCGGGCGTGATCCGCGCGCTCTACCGCGCCTCGCAGGCGGGCGTCTCGATCGATCTGATCGTGCGCGGCATCTGTTGCCTGCGCCCGGGCGTCCCGGGCGTCTCGGAGAACATCCGCGTCCGCTCGATCGTCGGCCGCTTCCTCGAGCACGCCCGCGTCTTCCGCTTCAACGCCGGCGGCAAGGACGAGGTCTTCTGCTCGAGCGCCGACTGGATGGTGCGCAACCTCCACCGCCGCGTGGAAGCGTGCTTCCCGATCGACGACGAGGACCTGCGCTACCGCGTCGTCCGCGAGACCCTCGACAGCTACCTCGCCGACAACCTCCAGGCGTGGGAGCTACGCTCCGACGGCCGCTACGCGCGCATCGAGCCGGGCGACGACGAGCAACCGCTCGCGGCGCAGCAGGCGTTGCTCGACGCGCTCGCGTCCCCGGCCGAGCCGCGCGCGAAGCGGAGCTGAGCGATCGGTGCGGCGACCGTCGGCACGACGGCCGCCACGGCGGTAGCAATCACTTCGGCGGCTCCCAAAGGGCGCGGACGGGGACGGCGAAGAGCTTGTCGCCGAAGCCCACGCTCGTCTCTCCGTCGTAGAGGACGACTCCCGCCGCGAAGGATGGGCCGGCGGCGCTCGCGAGCCTGCGCAGCCCTCGGAAGTCGCTCGCCTTGACGCTGGCAGCGGCTTTCACTTCGATGCCGGCGACGCGGCGGCCGCGCTCGAGCACGACGTCGACCTCGTAGCCGTCCTTGTCTCGAAAATGATGGAAGCGAATCGGTTGCTCGCTGCCGCTCCCCTGTCGGCGCAGCTCCTGCAGAACGAACGTCTCGAGGAGCTGGCCCAGCGCGGCGCGGTCGGAACGGAGCGAGGCCGCGTCCAACCCGAGCAGCATCGTCGCGACGCCCGTGTCGGTGACGTGCAGCTTCGGCGTCTTGACGAGCCGGCTGAGTCGGTTGCGGTGCCACGGCGGCAACTCCTCGACGAGGAACACGCGCTCGAGGAGCGTGACGTACTCACGGATGGTCGGCCGGCTCAGTTGGAACGGGCTCGCGAGGTCGGTCACGTTGAGCAAGCGCGCCGTCTGCCCCGCAGCGAGTGCGAGGAGGCGGGGTAAGGCATCCAGGGAAGCGATGCGCGCCAGCTCGCGTACGTCGCGCTGCACCATGGTCTCGACGTAGTCGCCGTACCAGGCCGCGCGCCTGCGAGGCGTAGCTCGCGCGAGCGCCGCGGGGTAGCCGCCGGCCACGATCCTCTCCGCGAGGTTCGTCCCGAGACGCTCGAACCTCCGTGTTCCGAAAGCGGCTTCGAACAGCGCGTCGAGGAAGGTGGCCTCCCTCCGCTCGATCTCGGACTGAGCGAACGGGTGCAGGCGCACGAGCGCAACCCGGCCCGCGAGCGAGTCCGCGAGCCTCGGCAGGAGCAGGACGTTGGCGGAGCCGGTGAGCAGAAAGCGTCCGGGAGTGCGATCCCGGTCCAGCGCCACTTTCAGGGCGGCGAAGAGGCCCGGGACGCGCTGGATCTCGTCGAGGATCGCCCGGTCCGGCAGGTCGTCGACGAACCCGGTCGGATCGGATTCCCCGGCGGCCCGGACGACGTCGTCGTCGAAGGTGTAGTAGGAGTAGCCGAGCCGGTTCCCGACCTCCTGAGCGAGCGTCGTCTTCCCGCACTGGCGCGGCCCGTGGATCAGGACGGCGGGGCTGTCGTCGAGCGCTTCGAGGAGACGATCCTCCACGAGCCGGGGCACCACGGCGGCCGAATCCATGCGGCTGATCGTAAGGATGTGGGTCGGCTGATTGAAAGGTTTGGTCTCGGCCAATCGAAAGGTTTCGTCCCGGCTGTCCGAAAGCTCCGCGCGCGTCTCCGCAGGCGCCGCGCACGACGGCCGCGAGCCCCTACTCCCGGAACGCCAGGCGCATCCCCACGCTCTCCCAGGCTGCGGCCTCGCTCTCGAGGTCTGCGGTCGAGAGCGGGTGGCGCTCGAGCCAGCCGTCCGGGAAGCTCAGCTCGAGCGCGCGCGGGCGGGCCTTCATCTGGAGCGGCGGGAGCGGGGTCGTGCTGCGCGCGCGGTGCAGCGCGACCGCGAGTCGGAGCAGGAGCGCGAGGCGCATCGACACCTCGGCGCGCTCGACCGGCAGGCGCTCGAACGCCTGCGCGTGGATCGAGCGGCGGTGCGTCAGCACGAGCGCCCCGAGGCCGATCTGGTCCTCGCGCGAGAAGCCCGGCAGGTCGGAGTTCTCGACGAGATACGCGCCGTGCTTGTGGTAGCCCGAATAGCGCAGCGCGATGCCGATCTCGTGCAGGCGCGCCGCCCACGAGAGGAGCTGGCGGCCCGCGCGGCGCTCGACGCCCCACGGCTCCGCGACCTGGTCGAGGAACGCGAGAGCGGTCGCTTCGACGCGCGCGGCCTGGTCGACGTCGACGTGGAAACGCTCGCTCATGCGCTGGATCGTGCGCTCGCGGATGTCGTCCTCGCGGATGCGGCCGAGCAGGTCGTACAGGAGCCCCTCGCGCAGCGCCCACTCCGACGTCGTCATGCGGTCGATGCCGAGCGCCTTGAAGAGGCCCGAGAGGATCGCGACGCCGCCCGCGAGGACCGGCTTGCGCTCGTCCTTGAGGCCCGGGAGCGTGAGCCGATCGGCGTGCTCCGCGGCGTAGAGCGCGCGGCGCAATTGCCGCAGTCCTTCCGGCGTGATGCCCGACTCGCTCCAGCCCGACTCGCGCAGGATCGCGTCGACGGCGAGCGCCGTGCCGGACGAGCCGATGCACGTCTGCCAGCCGCGCTCGCGGTACGCGCGCTCGACAGGCTCGAGCTCGAGACGCGCGGCGACGCGCGCGCGGTCCATGCGCTTCTTCGTGACCCGGCCGCCGGGGAAGAACTCCTTCGTGAAGCCGAGATGCCCCATGTAGAGGCTGTCGAGCAGGAGCGGCTCGAGCCCGTCGCCGAGGATCAGCTCCGTGCTCCCGCCGCCGATGTCGATCACGAGCCGGCGGCCGCCGCCCGCGCCGACGTCGTGCGCGACGCCGAGGTAGATCAGGCGGGCCTCCTCGCGGCCGGGGAGCACCTCGATCGGGTGCCCGAGCGCCTCCGACGCGCGGCGCAGGAAGCGGGCGGTGCCGCGGGCGGCGCGGAACGTGTTCGTGCCGACCGCGCGCACCTGCGTCGGGTGCAGGTCGCGCAGGCGCTGGCCGAAGCCCGCCAGACACGTGATCGCCCGCTCCTCGACCTCCTCGGAGAGCCTGCCACTCTCGTCCAGGCCGTCGCCGAGCGCCACCCGCTGCTTCAGCCGGTCGACGACGCGCGGCTCGTCGCCGGCGAGGCGTGCGACCAGGAGATGGAACGAGTTCGAGCCCAGGTCCACCGCGGCGACGACCGTCCCCGGCGGCGCGTCCGTCGCCTGCTCGGGGGCCTCGATCGGGGCCGGGAGGTGGGTGCCGGACATTTGTCGCGTATAGCATCGGCTCGCGGAGCGATCCAGCGCGACGGAACGGGCCGAAGTCTTGACGGAGAATTCGCGGACCCTTCTCCTGCTCGCCACGCGCGCGGGGGTAGCGTGACCCGGCGCATCCCCCCGGATCCCTGCCGAGCCCATCGTGAACCGACTCGCCCCGCTCGCGTCCCTCGCGCTCGCCGCCCTGCTCCCGTCCTGCGGCCAGGCTACCGTCGGCAGCGCCGACCGCCCGCTGAGGATGTTCTTCGTGCCGTCGGTCGACGCCGAGACGATCGCCCTGAGCGCCGACCAGCTCGTCGAGCACGTCGAGCGACACGTCAGCCAGGAGCTGTACGGCGCCGACGAGGGCTTCTACGTCGAGTACTCGATCCCGACGAGCTACGTCGCCGTCGTCGAGGCGTTCGGCACCGGCCGCGCCGACTTCGCGGCGATCAACACGTTCAGCTACATCCTCGCCAAGGACATCAAGAAGTACCCGGTCGCGCCGGTCGTGCGCGTCGTGCGCGGCGAGGGCGAGACGTCCTACAAGGGCCAGATCATCGCGCGCGCCGACAGCGGGATCGAGACGATCCGCGACCTCGAGGGCCGCACGTTCGCCTACACCGATCCCGCGTCGACCGCCGGCTACATCCTCGCGTCGGCGCTGTTCGAGCGCGAGGGCGTGAAGCTCGGCGAGGCGACGTTCGCGTCGAAGCACGACAACGTCGTCACGAAGGTCTACCAGGGACAGGTCGACGCCGGAGCGACGTACTACAGCCCGCCCGCGCTCGAGAACGGCATCGAGCGCATCCGCGACGCCCGCGCGCGCGTCAAGACGCAGTTCCCGGACGTCGAGGAGAAGGTGCGCATCATCGGCTTCACCGCCGACGCGCCCAACGAGCCGTGGATCGTGCGCACCAACCTCTACGACGATCCCGCGCTGCAGGAGCGCGTCGTCGACGCGATCCGCGAGGCGCTGCTCTCCTTCGCCGCGACCGAGGGGGGCCGCGTCGCGCTCGACGAGCTGTACGACATCACGGGCCTCGCGCCGGCCGACGACGCCGACTACGACCAGCTCCGCGCGCTCGTGCTCGACACCGAGGTCGACCTCGCGAGCGCCGTCGGCGGCTGAGCGGCGACCCGCGCGTTGGGCTCCTTCCTCGAGGTCCGCGGCCTCACGAAGGTCTACGACAACGCGGTGCGCGCGCTCGACGGCGTCGACTTCGCCGTGGAACGCGGCGAGTTCGTCGCGGTGATCGGGCTCTCCGGGTCCGGCAAGTCGACGCTCCTGCGCTGCATCAACCGGCTGATCGATCCGAGCGCCGGCCGCGTCCTGCTCGACGGCGCCGACGTCACCGCGATGCGCGGCCGCGAGCTGCGCGCCACGCGCCGGCGCATCGGGATGATCTTCCAGCAGTTCAACCTGATCCCGCGGCGCAGCGTGCTGACGAACGTGCTGCTCGGGAGCCTGGGACGCGCGTCGACCGTCCGCAGCCTGGCCGGGCGCTTCGACCCCGCCGACCGCGCCAAGGCGCTCGAGTTCCTCGACCTCGTCGGGCTCGCCGAGAAGGCCGCGGTGCGCGCGGACGAGCTCAGCGGCGGCCAGCAGCAGCGCGTCGCGATCGCGCGCTCGCTCATGCAGGCGCCGGACATGCTGCTCGCCGACGAGCCGGTCGCGAGCCTCGATCCCGCCACGTCGCACTCGGTGATGCGCCACCTCGAGACCGTCAACCGCGACCTCGGCATGACGATCCTGTGCAACCTGCACTTCCTCTCGCTCGTGCGCGCGTACGCGACGCGGGCGATCGCGCTCAAGGACGGCCGCATCGTGTTCGACGGCGCGGCGAGCGAGATCGACGAGGAACGTTTCCGCGCGATCTACGGCCAGGACGCGATCGAGGTGGGCATCGAATGAGCGAGCTGTTCGAGGAGCGCGTGCAGGTGGAGCGGCGCCGCGGCTGGACGAAGGCGTGGATCGTCAACGCACTGCTCCTGCTGTACTTCCTGCTCGCGGCGCTCTTCTTGGTCGAGGGCATCGAGGGCGAGAGCGCGCTCACCGTCTACGCGTGGCTCGCGCTCGCCGCCGCGCTCGCCGGGGCGCTCTGGACGCTGGTCGCGACGTCGCCCGGCCGCGTCGTGATCGAGCGCACGAACCCCGTGCTGAAGCAGCTCGCGCGGAAGGGCGAGCGCCCGTGGCTGCGCACGCCGTCGGGGATCTTCACTGCGCTGCTCGGCGTCCTGACGCTCGTCGTCGGCGCGCGCGTGACCGACTTCAGCCTGCGCGAGCTGTTCAGCGCGGAAGGCCTCGGCGGGGCGCGGCGGATCTTCGGTGCGCTGATGCAGCCGAACCTCGAGATCATCGGGATCGTGCTCGCGAAGATGGCGGAGACGATCTTCATCGCGTTCGAGGCGACGCTGATCGCGGTGCCGATCGCGTTCGTCGCGAGCTTCCCGACGGCGCGCAACCTCGTGAAGGGGAGCGCGGCGGGGATGGCGAGCTACACCGCGCTGCGCCTGCTGTTCAACTTCATGCGCTCGGTCGAGCCGATCATCTGGGCGATCATCTTCTCGGTCTGGGTCGGCATCGGGCCGTTCGCGGGCATGCTCGCGCTCATGTTGCACTCGATCGCCGCGCTCGCGAAGCTGTACAGCGAGCAGATCGAGAACGTCGACCGCGGACCGATCGAGGCGATGGAGACGACGGGCGCCAACAAGCTCCAAGTGCTCTGGTACGGCGTGGTCCCGCAGATCGTGCTGCCGTACCTGTCGTTCACGATCTACCGCTGGGACATCAACGTGCGGATGGCGACGATCATCGGTCTCGTCGGAGGCGGCGGCGTCGGCACGCTCCTGATGCAGTACCAGGGGCTCGCCCGCTGGAACGAGGTCGGGACGATCGTGATCGTCATCGCGCTGGTCGTCTGGGCGATGGACTACTTGAGCGCCAAGGTTCGCGAGGCGATCTACTGAGACCGGGACGAGCGCCCCGGGGTTACGATCGCGGCCGCATGGCACCCCGAGCCGCATCGATCGTCCTCGCCGTCGTCCTCGCCGCCCCGGCGGCCGCGCAGCGTCTCCCCGAGCACGGGCCGGTGTGGACGCCGCCTACGCCCAACGTCCTGATCCTCGTGCTCGACGACGTCGGCGTCGAGAGCATCGGAGCGTACGGACACGCGGCCGCCGACGCGCCGCCGACGCCGAGCCTCGACGCGCTCGCGCGCCGCGGCGTCACGTTCACGAGCGCGTGGGCGCAACCGTTGTGCTCGCCCGCGCGCGCGGCGCTGCAGACCGGCCGCTACGCGCTGCGCACCGGTATCGGCACCGGGCCCGTGTCGGTCTCGTGGGCGCCGGACGTGTCGCCGCCGCTGCCGCTGAGCGAGATCGTGCTGCCCGAGATGCTCGAGCGCGGCGGCGCGGGCTACGCGCACGCGGCGATCGGGAAATGGCACCTCGGCACCGCGTCGGTCGGCGGGCCGAACGCGCCGAACCTCGCGGGCTGGGGGCACTACGAGGGCGTGCTCGACAACGTGCTGCCGCCGGACACGTACCAGGACTACATGCGCGTCACGAACGGCGTGCCGCAGCTCACGAGCGGCTACATGACGACGCGCGACGTCGACGCGGCGCTCGCGTGGATCGAGCGCGCGCAGGGGCCTTGGCTCGTCCACCTCGCCTTCCACGCGGCGCACGAGCCGTTCCACGCGCCGCCGCCGCACCTGCACACGCGCGACCTCGCTTCCGCGGGCCCGCCGGAGCTCGACCCGCGCCCGTACCACCTCGCGATGATCGAGGCGCTGGACACGGAGATCGGGCGGCTCCTCGCCTCGCTCGATCCGGCGACGTTGCGCGAGACCGTCGTGATCCTCGTCGGCGACAACGGCACGCCGAACGACGTGCTCGCCGCGAGCACGACCCCCGGCCACGGCAAGGGCACGCACTTCGAGAGCGGCGTGCGTGTGCCGCTGATCGTCGCGGGCCCGCCCGTCGCGCGGCCCGGCGCGGTTTGCGACGCGCTCGTCAGCATCGTCGACGTCTTCGCGACGGTCGCCGACGTCGCGAACGTGGATCTCGGCGACCCCGACGTGATCCCGCCGGGGACGGAGCTCGACTCGGTGAGCCTGCTCCCGTACCTCGCCGAGCCCGGGCGGCCCTCGCTGCGCTCGGTCCTGTTCGCCGAGCACTTCTACCCGAACGGCAGCGGCGTCCCCGCCGGCGGCCAGTTCGTCACGGCGGAGAGCGGCGACCCGCTCGTGTGCCAGAAGAATATCGGCTTCGGCGATCCGTCGCCGCAGCGCCCGGTGCTGACCGTGTGCGGAGACACGTTCACGTCCGGCAACGTCGTCGAGGTGCGCGTCCAGACGTTCGTGCCGTCGAGCCCCGGGTTGCTGGGCGTGTCGTTCGCGAGCGCGCCGGTCCCGCTCGCCGGCGGCATCCTCGCCGCGTACCCGCTCGCGAAGCTCGAGCCGATCCACACCAACGCCTGGGGCACCTACGCGAGCCTCGTGCAGATCCCGCACCCGATCCACGAGCCGACGCTCGACGTGTTCGTCCAGGCGCTCGTGCTCGACGCGACGCACCCGTCCGGCTTCCGCCTGAGCAACGCGGTGCGCGCCCGCTACCTCTCGATGGACCAGAAGATCGTCCGCGGCGAGCGCTACAAGTACGCGGGCATCGGCAACGGCGGCGCGGAGTTCCTCTACGACCTGCTGCTCGACCCCGCCGAGTCGCACAACCTGCTCGCGCCCGCCGGCACCGCGGGTCTCGATCCCGCGCAGCTCGAAGCGTACTGGCTCCTGCGCGGCGAGCTCGCGAGCCTGATCCACTCGGAGCTGTAGAGGGCCGCGTCCCGGCCGCCCGGATTCATCCGACGTTCATGGGCACTTGAAGCGACGCTCGGGAGCGCCGTCTACAACGTCTCCTGGCCTGTGGACGGCTCCGCGGCAGTGCGATCGAACGCCCGCGCCAGGAGCTCACGAGTCGCTCTTTCTTGCCACCATGCCCGGGGCGGACGATGTGGGGTCTTCCGCTCCGGGCGCTTTCGTTCGTGCC
>CAZGTQ010000130.1:0-2043 GCA_964528575.1 uncultured Planctomycetaceae bacterium
CCCACTGGTCGGGTGAGGATTTTGTTCCTGTCCCAGCGGGTCCCCTACCCGCCCAACCGCGGCGACAAGATCACGACGTGGCGGCTGATCGAGCGCATGCGCCGGAGCCACGCCGTGCGCGTCGTCGCGTTCGCACACGACCAGGCGGACCTCGACGCGGCGCGGCGGCTCGAGGAGATGGGGTTTCCGACGACCGCGGTGCGGCACCGGCCGCGGCTCGCGCGCGCGCTCGCGCTGCCGTTGCTCGCGACGCGCCGGCCGCTGACGCTCGGGGTGTTCGGCTCGCGCGCGCTCCAGGCGCTCGTCGACGAGGCGGCGCCGGACACCGACCTCGCGTACGCGTACTCCTCGAGCATGGGCGCGTTCCTGCTGCCGCATCCCGAGCTCGCGCGCGTCATGCACTTCGCCGAGCTCGACTCCGACAAGTGGCGCCAGTACGCGGAGCGGACGCGACCGCCGCTGGCGTGGGTCTACCGGCGCGAGCACCACACGCTCCAGCGCTTCGAGACCGAGCTCGCCCACGCCGTCGACGCGAACGTCTTCTGCACGCCGCTCGAGGAGCGCATCTTCCAGGAAACGATCCCTGGAGCTCCATCCATCATCCTTCCAAACGGCGTGGACCTCGAGCACTTCTCGCCCGCGCCGGAGGCCGCCGAGCCGGGTCACCTCGTGTTCACCGGGGTGATGAACTATTACCCGAACGTCGACGGCTGCGAGCACTTCGCGCACGAGATCCTGCCGCGGATCCGCGCGGCCGTGCCCGACGCGCGCTTCACGATCGTCGGGGCGCATCCGACGGCCGCGGTGCGCGCGCTCGAGCGCCTGCCCGGCGTCGCGGTGACCGGCTTCGTCGACGACACGCGCGACTGGCTGCGCCGGGCGGCGGTGTCCGTCGCGCCGCTGCGGATCGCGCGCGGCATCCAGAACAAGGTGCTCGAGGCGATGGCGATGGGTCTGCCCGTGGTGGGCACGACGCCGGCGACCCAGGGCGTCGGCGGCGAGTCCCCGCGCGATTACCTCGTCGCCGACGGCGCCGAGGCGCAGGCGAGCGCCGTGATCGAGCTCCTGCGCGATCGCGAGCGCGCCCGCGAGCTCGGCCGGCGCGCGCGGCGCTTCGTCGAGGAGCGCTACGACTGGGAGGTCGTGCTCGCGCCGCTCGACGACCTGCTCGCGTCGTGCGCCGGTGGACGGGAGGCTTCATACTCTTCGGCCTGATGAGCCACGACAAGGTCGCCGCGACGTTCGACGAGTGGGCCCGGGCGGGCCAGGCCGACTCGATGGCGATCTCGCACGCCGACCCGGTCGAGCAGGTCGTCGCGCGCATGGGGATCCGCGCGGGCGAGCGGATCCTCGACCTCGGCTGCGGCAACGGCTGGGCGACGCGCATGCTCGCCAAGAGCGCGCCGGGAGTGCAGGCGATCGGCGTCGACGTCTCGCCGCGGATGATCGAGCGCGCGGACGAGCTGCACAGCTTCACGATCCGCGCGCGCTACGAGCTCGGCTCGTTCGAGGCGCTGGCGTTCCCCGACGCGCACTTCGACCGCGCCTTCTCGATGGAAGCCATCTACTACGCGACCGACGTCCAAAAGGCCATCGACGAGGTGCGCCGCGTCCTGAAGCCCGGCGGGACGTTCGACGCGGTGATCGACTTCTATCGCGAGCGCCCGGGCGTGCAGGACTGGCCGCAGAAGATCGGCCTCGCGCTGGTCTCGCTCGGCGAGGCCGAGTGGCGCGCGGCCTTCTCCGCCGCCGGCTTCGAAGCGAGCACCGAGCGTGTCGTCGACCGCCGTGGACCCGGCGACGAAACGGCGTTCGAGCCGAGCGCATGGTCGCCGGACTGGCCGACGAGGGTCGCTGCGCACGAGGCGGGGAGCCTGTGGATCCGCGGCGTCAAGCCGAGCTGACGCGGCACAGCCGAATCGGGTCGCCGACGATGGGCGACAGGCGCGCGCGGCGCGGCACCGCGAGGCGCCAGCCGCGGCGCGCGGCCGCGGGCTCGACGAGCGCGAGCTCCTCGTCGGTCGTCGAGAGCAGCGCGGGAGG
>CAZGTQ010000131.1:0-2718 GCA_964528575.1 uncultured Planctomycetaceae bacterium
CTCGACCGCTCGCGCGGCGGCCGGCGCGACGCGTGGGCCGCGCTCCTCGTCCCGCTCGTCCGCCGCCCCGCAGCGGGCGCGGTCGCGGCAGTGGGAACGACGGTCACGATCGGAGGCATCGCGATGAGCACGGGAACGAAGGTCGCCGCGGCGCTGGCGCTCGCCGGCGGGCTGCTCGGTTGGTGGTGGACGGACCGCGGCGACGGCGGCGCGGTGCAGCCCGTCGTTCCCGCGCTCGCGGCGGCCGCGCCGGGCGCGGACGAGCAGCGCCAACGTGAGGGCGAGCCGCTCGTCGCGAACGCTCCGCAGCACGCTCGTACGAGCGTCGCCCCCGCCGCGGGCACCGACGGCGCGGCGCCGGCTCCCGCGCCGGCCGAGGTCGTGCGCGGCCGCGTCGTCGAGAGCGACGGCTCCCCCGTTCCGCTCGCGCGCGTCGCGTGGGCAGAGGATGGCGAAGCGATCGGTCCCGCCGTCGCGAGCGATCGCGAGGGCCGCTTCGCGCTCGCCCCGGCGCGCGAGGAGCGCGCGTCCGAGATCGTCTGCGTCGACCCCGACCGCACGACGCTCGTCGCCGGCGCGGAAGGGCCGGGCGACGAGCGCGTCGTCGTCGTCGCCGGATCCGTCGCCGTCGGCGGCGTCGTCGTCGACCCCCGCGGGGACCCGATCGAGGGGGCGGCGGTAGCGCTGCGCCTGCGCCAGGCGCTCTTCGACGAGCGCGGCGTCGTCCACTCCTGGACGACGCCGACGTGGACGACGACGAGCGACGCCGCGGGCCGATTCCTCCTCGCGGACGCGTGCGCCGGCGAGCACGTCTTCCTCGAGGTCGCGGCGCCCGGGTTCGAGCCGGCCGAGGTCGACGTTCCCGCCCAGGGCCACCGCGCGCTCGTCGTCACGCTGGCCCCCGACGAGGACGGCGTGCGGATCTTCGGGACCGTGCTGGATCCGCGCGGAGAGCCGTTCCCCGGCGCGCGCGTCGCCGCCGGCATGGAGATCGCGACGACGGACGAGCGCGGCCGGTTCGAGCTCCTCTGGCGGCCCGACGGCGATGGGAACTTCGAGCAGTCCGCGTCCGGCGGGTGGGAGCCGTCCTACGACACGTCGCGCGCGATGGCGCTCGCCCCGGGCTACCTCCCCGCGTCGGTGCTGCTCGCCGAGGTCGACGTGACGGCGCCGCTCTTCCTCCAGCTCGGCGCGGAGCCGCTCTCGATCGCCGGTCGTGTCGTCGACGAGCAGGGCGGGCCTCTGCCGGAGGTCGTCGTCTGGACGCCGACGCGCACGCCGTTCGGCGAGGACGAGCGCTCGCGGGACGTCACCGTCGAAGGAGCGCTCGCCGGAGGGTCCGACGAACGCGCGACGACGACGGACGCGGACGGACGCTTCCAGCTCGCGGGGCTGCTCGAGCGCCACTACGAGCTGTCGCTGTTCGACCCGCGGACGGCCACGCGCGGCGGAGCCGAGCGCGTCGCCGCCGGCACGACGGGCCTCGACCTCGTCCTGCGCCGGGAGCCAGGCACGACGCGCGTCGCGGGCCACGTCGTCACGCTGCGGGGCGAGCCGATCCCCGGCGTCCGGGTGACGCCGATGCGCTCGGAGCACTTCCTGATCGAGCGCGGCTCTCCGCTCGGTCTGGCACCCGGGCACCGCATCACCGATGAGCGCGGGCGCTTCGCGTTCGAGGAGCTCGCCACCGAAGGGACGTTCCTCCAGCTCCAGGAAACGGACCTCCTCTTCCTGCGCAAGGTCCGCCTCGCCGACCACGACGACTGCGCGAACCTAGTCCTCGTCGAGCCGCTCCTGTGCGAGCTCCAGGTCGAGCTCGTCGCGCGGCCGGACGCGGACGCCGAGCTGTTCGTGCTCGACGCGCGGGACGAGCGGCTCCCCCTGCTCGAGCTGCGCGGCGCGATCGCCGGCTACGCCCCGTTCGCGAGGGTCCGAGACGGCCGCTCGAGCGTCCTGCGCGTCCCGGAGACGGGCTGCACGCTCGTGATCCGACGCGGCACCGAGGAAGTCGTCCGCCGCCCGATCGAGCTCGACCCCGACACGCGCCTCACGCTCCGCCTGTAGGATTCTCCCGGATCCCGTCGGAAACCGCGCGGGCGGCGGCGACTGTCAGGCACGAGGAGCGCGATGAGCCGACCGAATCCGAGCGACGAGCACGCAGCCTGGCTCGCCGACGAGGCGCGCCTCGCCGACGACGCGTGGATGCGCCGGCTCGCGCGCGGGCTCGTCGGCGATCCGCACACGGCGGACGACCTCGCGCAGGAGGCGTGGCTCGCGTCGCTGTCGGAGAGCGCCGCGCGCTCGCGCGCGTGGCTCGCGGGCGTCGCGCGCAACGCGTGGCGCGATCTGCGCCGCAGCGAGGGCCGCAGGCGCCGCCGCGAGCACCACGTCGCGCGCGAGGAGCGCGCGCCGGACGATGCCGAGCTCGTCGCGGAGCTCGAGCTGCGCCGCGAGGTCGCGGAGCGCCTGCTCGCGCTCCCCGAGCCCTACCGGCACACGCTGTGGCTGCGCTACTTCCGCGACTGCTCGCTGCGCGCGATCGCGGAGCGCGAAGGCGTGCCCGTGTCGACCGTCGACAGCCGCGTGCGCCGCGGTCTCGCGCTGTTGCGCGAGGCGCTCGACCGCTCGCGCGGCGGCCGGCGCGACGCGTGGGCCGCGCTCCTCGTCCCGCTCGTCCGCCGCCCCGCAGCGGGCGCGGTCGCGGCAGTGGGAACGACG
>CAZGTQ010000132.1:0-2510 GCA_964528575.1 uncultured Planctomycetaceae bacterium
CGTGTCGAACTCGCGCAGCCCGCCCTCGACGTTGCCGATCTCGAGCTCGCGCGTGCAGCGCGCATTGCTCAGCTTCTGCAGCACGAAGAACAGCTCGTCGTCGCCGTCGGCGGCGCCCATCTCGCGCCCGAGCTCCTCCGCCGCCTTCTGGTAGTCGAGCGCGAGCCGCTTGGTCTTCTGCGGCGTCTCGGCCTCCGTCGCGAGCGAGCGGCGCACGAGCTCCTCGTGCAGCTCCTTGCGCTGGCGGCGACTGCCGGTGTCGAGCGGCGCCGCGACGAGCGCGACGAGAACGAGCGAGAGCGCCTGCGCGGCATGGGGGCGGTGCATGGTGGCCATGCTACTTCACTCGAGCCGCACGACGGCGCGATCGGGGCCCGACAGCGTCCAGACGAGCGCGCCCTCGAGCGGATCCTCGGACGGCGCGTTCGCGATCGCGTCGAACGGATTGTCGGCCGCCACGGCCGTGCGGACGACGTACTCGCCCGGCGTCAGGACGAGGCGCACGCGGCCCTCGGCGTCGGTCGACGAGCGCATGGCGCTGAGCGACACGAAGAAGGAGCGCACCGGATCCGCGCTCACGTCCGCTGCGCGTAGGACGAGGAGCGTCGCGCCGGCGAGCGGCTCGTCGTTCGCGCCCCGCACCTCGATGCTCCCTTCGGCGGTCTCGAAGCCGATCTCGGCCGACGCGTCCCGCCCCGGCTCGACGACGACGGGCGCGGGGTGCACGTGCACCCACGCCTCGGCGTCGCTGCTGACGCGTATGGTCCAGGCCCCGGGGGAGACGTGCAGCGGCCCGACGCGCCCGTTCGGGTCGGTGTGTGCCGTGAACCACTGCGCCGCGCCCTCGGCGTCCTCGAGCGTGACGCGGACGTGGCGTGCCGGCTCGCTGCCGTGCAGCACCGCCAAGGCGACCGTGCCGGGGAAAGCCTCGATCACGCTCGCTTCGAACGCGGCCACGCCTCCGTCGGGCACCAGAACCGTGCCGAGGTCGACGCCTTGCGGCCGGAACGACATGCCCTGGCTCTCGAAACGCGGCGGCGCGAGCGCGACGGCGACCAAGCCGGGCGCGAGCGGGCCCGCGCGGAACGAGCCGTCGGGCGCGAGGTCGAAGTAGAGCCGCTCGTCGAACGTCACCCTGCGCGCGGCGTCTCGGTCCGTCGGCGTGACGTGGACCTGCAGCCCGTCGAACGAGGCTCCTTGCGGGCCCGTGATGCGTCCTTCGACCCAGCCCCCGATCGGTACGACGAGCTCGAGATCGGTGCGGCTCCCGCCGGCGGTGACCGCGTAGGCCTTCGTGGCCGCCGCGAGACCCGCCGGCGTCTCGGCACGCACCGCGTACGTGCCCGCCGCGGCCACGGTGAAGCGGAAACGGCCTCGCGTGTCCGCCTCGGTCGTGTCGAGCTCCCGGCGCATCTCGCTCTCGTTCGACGAAGACGCTCCACGCGGCAGGACGTCGCTCGACGGCGAGTCGTTCGCCGCGGCCGGCTCGAGGAGCTGCACCTCGATCCCGGCGGCGGGCGAGCCGTCGCCGCGCACGACGCGCCCCGCAAGCTCGATCGCGTCGCCGACGAGCACGCTCACCGTGCGCGTCTCGTTCGCCACCAGTCCCTCGACATCGACAGCCGCCGGGGGGTAGCCCGGCGCGCGGACCGCGACGCGGTAGTCCCCCGGGAACATGCCCTCCACGACGCCGCCCGGAAGCGGCTCGGCGCCGGCGTGCACCTCGAACTCGCGCGGCGAGAACGTCACGTTCCGGAACTCGACGCGCACCGCATACAGATCGACCGGCTCTCCCGTATCGTGATCGCGCACGTCGAGCGCGAGCCGGACGTTGCCGGACAGGTGTGCGCTCACGTCCGTCCCCGGCGTCACGCCGTCGCGGCTCCACGGCAGGTAGCGCTCGTCGTCGATCTCGATGCGGTACGAGCCCGGGTCGAGGTCGTCGAACGACCAGCTCTGCGACGAGCCCTCGATCTTCTGCGCGACGAGCGCCTCGGGGCCCGCGCCGTAGAGCGCGATCGAGCCCGGCTCGGGATCGGTCATGACGTAGAACGGGCGCGAGAACGTGCTGACGGTGATGCGCCGCGCGTTGTCGGGTCCCTCGTAGCGGATCTGCGTCTCGACCGTGTCCCCCGCGACGACGGTCACGCGTGGGCCGTCGATCCAGTTCGCCATCGACGAGTAGGCGTTGAGCTTCGCCGGCCCGGGCGGCATGTCCTCGAGGCGGAAGCGGCCCGTCGCGGGGTCGACGGAGGCGCGTGTGCGCGTCTGGTCGCGGCCCTCGCCCGGATCGGTCGCGACCGCGTCCGCGTAGACCATCCAGCCGCTCTGGCGCAACGGCTCGCCGTCCGCGTCGACGAGGGCGCCCGCGATCGCGCCGCCGCGCTCCATCACGACGTCGCCGACGTCCTTCGTCGCACCCGGCGGGATCTCGCCCCAGCGCCAGCTCTCCTCGGCGTAGCCCGGCGCTTTGATGTCCAGCACGAACTGGTACGCGCGCGGCGGGTCGA
>CAZGTQ010000133.1:0-15094 GCA_964528575.1 uncultured Planctomycetaceae bacterium
CTCGTGGCCGCCGGCGAGGCGCCGCGCGACGAGCCAGGCGGCGCCGAGCAGGAGGGTGCTGTGGACCAGATAGGTCGCGCACCAGGCGAGGACGACGAGGTCGGCGCGTTCGGGCATCGCTCAATCCTCCTCGGGTCCCAGCTCGTCTTCGTTGTCCGCGATGAGCTGGCGCAGCGTCTCGAGCTCGCTGCGCTCGATCTCCTGCTCGGTGAGCAGGTGGCTGACGAGCGCCGCCACGTCGCCGCCGAAGAGCGAATCGGTGAGCTCGGCGACCATCGAGCGCTGGACCTCGGCCTCGCTGACGAGCGGCCGGTACACGAACTGCCGGCCGTCGGTGCGGTGCGCGACGGCGCCCTTGCGCTCGAGCTTGGACAGCATCGTCGCGATCGTCGTGAGCGCGCGGCTGCGTTCGGGCTCGAGGGCCGCGTGGACCTGCGCTACCGTCGCCTCCCCGGCGCTCCAGAGGACGCGCATGATCGCGAGCTGCAGCTCGCCGAGAGAACAGGATCGCTTCATCGCTGCCGTATGCTCCGCAGGACCGCTCGGGGGCCGCGCGCCAGAACCGTCAGGCCGGGGACGATGCCGGTGGACGGCGGACGGGCGCCGGTGAACTACCGAGGTAATACGACCGAGGTAGTAGTTCCGCCAGCACGAGTTGCACTTTTTCCGGCGGGAGCATCTTGAGAACGGCGACCGGGCGGTTTCACTCCCTGCCCGCGCGCCCTGCCCCGCCCGCCCGCGCACTCGCTCCCAACGCCGCGGTCGCGACGCCGTAAACGTCGGCCCCGCCCACGGATACCACGAATGAGCCCGGCCCGATCCTCCACACCGCCCGCCTCCGCCCGCTCCGACGCCCTGTGGGTCGCCGATCTCCAGCGCTCCCTCGCGCGGGTGATCGTCGGTCAGGACGACCTGATCCACGGGATGCTCATCGGGCTCCTGACCGGTGGCCACCTCCTGCTCGAGGGGGTCCCCGGGATCGCGAAGACGCTCGCGGTCTCCTCGCTCGCCGGAGCGGTCCGCGCGACGTTCGCGCGGATCCAGTTCACGCCCGACCTCTTGCCGTCCGACCTCGTCGGCACCGAGATCTACAACGCGAAGGCGGGCGACTTCACCGTGCGTCGCGGGCCGATCTTCGCGAACTTCGTGCTCGCCGACGAGATCAACCGCGCGCCCGCGAAGGTGCAGTCGGCGCTGCTCGAGGCGATGCAGGAGCGGCAGGTGTCGATCGGCGGCCGCACGATGCCGCTGCCCGACCCGTTCCTCGTGCTCGCGACGCAGAACCCGATCGAGCAGGAGGGCACGTACACGATGCCCGAGGCGCAGCTCGACCGCTTCTTCCTGAAGCTCCTCGTCACGTACCCGAGCCGCGAGGAGGAGCTCGAGGTCATGGCCCGCATGGCGACGACCGGCGCGCCGCCGCCGGTCGAAGAGGTCGTCGACCTCGACACGATCCACGCCGCGCGGCGCGCCGTCGACGCGGTGCGTCTCGAGGAGCGCCTGCGCGAGTACATCGTCTCGATCGTGCGCTCGACGCGTGCTCCCGAACAGCACGGCATGGCCGAGCTCGCCGGTCAGATCCTCTACGGGGCGTCGCCGCGCGCGTCGATCGTGCTGTCGCTCGCCTCGCGCGCGAACGCGTTCCTCGAGGGCCGCGACTACGCGACGCCGGGCGACGTCAAGCGCGTCGCACACGACGCGCTGCGCCACCGGATCATCCCCTCGTACGAGGCGGAGGCCGAAGGGCGCACGTCGGACGACCTGATCGCGCGCGTGCTCGAGACGGTTCCGGTGCCCTGAGGGCCATGCCGCGCGACACGGAGGGCCAAGGCGACGCGACGGTCGCGCCCGAGCTGATGGCGCGCGTGCGCCAGATCCAGCTCAGGACGCGCGAGCTCGTCTCGAACGCGCTGTCGGGCGGCTACCGCAGCACGTTCCGCGGCACCGGCATCGAGTTCGAGGAGGTGCGCGAGTACGAGCCGGGCGACGACGCGCGCTCGATCGACTGGAAGGTCACGGCGCGCAGCGACCGGCCGTTCGTCAAGACGTACGTCGAGGAGCGCCAGCTCACGCTGATGTTCCTGGTCGACACGAGCTACTCGATGGACTTCGGCAGCACGACCTCGACCAAGCGCGAGAAGGCGGCCGAGCTCTGCGCGCTGCTCGCGTTCGTCGCGGCGCGCCAACAGGACCAGGTCGGCCTGTGCCTGTTCGCCGACGAGCCGGGCGTGCACCTGGCGCCGAAAAAGGGCAGCAAGCACGTGCTGCGGGTCGTGCGCGAGGTGATCGCCGCGCCGCCCGGCGGCCGCGGCAGCTCGCTCGTGTCCGTGCTCGAGCACCAGGTGCGCACGCTGCGCCGGCGCTCGATGCTCTTCGTCGTCAGCGACTTCCTCGACGCGGGCGCCGACGGCGCGTGGACCGAGGAGCTGCGCCGACTCGCGCGGCGTCACGACGTGATCGCCGTGCGCGTGGTCGACCCGTTCGAGGAAGAGCTGCCGCACGCGGGGCTCGTCGCGCTGCGCGAGATCGAGTCCGGCCGCCTGGTCGAGGTCGACACGCGCTCGCGGCGCGTGCGCGAGCGCTGGGCCGCGGCCGCGCGCGAGCGGCGCGAGCGGCTCGCCCAGGCGCTCTCCCGCGCGCGCGTCGACCTGATCGAGATCTCGACCGACGCGGACGTCGCCGACCCCGTCGTGCGCTACTTCCGCTCGCGCGCGCGCCGCCGCCGCACGGGAGGCGCGCGGTGAGCCGGCGCGCGACCGTGGCGTCGCTGCCCGCGCTCGCGCCTGCGTGGTGCGCGCTCGCGCTCGTCGCGGCCGCGCAGGACGCGGACGCGCCGAGCGACCTCGCGCCGTTCGATCCCACGGCGATCGAGGCGCGCTTCACGGCCGAGCCGACGGCGGTCGCGGTCGGCGAGCCGATGCTCTGGACGCTCGACGTCGTGCACCCCGCAGGGCACCCGCCTGTCGCGGCGGAGCCGCTCGAGCTCGACCTGTCGTGGGCGGTGCTCGACGCCCTCGCGCCGCTCACGCTGCCGTTCGGCGAGCGCCCCGGCGTCGCGCGCACGCGCTTCGAGTGGCGCGTCGTCGCGCTCGAGCCGGGCGCGCTCGACGCGGTCGCGCCGCGCGTCGAGATCGGCGGCGTGCGCGTCGGCGTCGAGCCGCTGCGGGTGACGTCGACGGGCGTCCTGCGCGAGGGCGAGGACGAGCCGCGCGCGCCGATCGGCTTTCGTCCGGTGCCGGGCGAGGAGCCCCGGGCGGGCGTCGCCTGGCTCGCGCCGGCGGCGGCCGGCGCGGCGCTCCTGCTCGCGCTCGGCGCGTTCGTCGCCCTGCGCCGCCGGCGTTCTTTCGCGCCGGCGCCGGCGCCGACGTTCGAGGAGCGCTTCGCCGCGCTGAGCGCGGCCGAGCGCGGCGACTCGGACGCGGTCGCCGGCGCGCACTTCGCGCTCGCCGAGCTCGTGCGCGAGGCGGGCGAGGCGCGGCTCGGCTTCGCCGGCCGCGGCTGCACCGACGACGAGTGGCTCGCGCTCGCCGCGTCGCGCCGAGCCGCACGAGACCGGCCCGAGGGCGGCGCGCTCGCCGACGTCGAGCGCGTGCTTGCGCGCTGCGCGGCGGTCAAGTTCGCCGGCGAACGGCCGACGGCGTGGGCGTTCGACGAGACGCTCGAGCTCGCCCGCGGCGCGCTCGACGCGTTCGCGCGCGACGACGCGCGGGAGGGGGCGGCGTGAGCGCGCCCGTCCAGGACGGGCCGAGCGCCGCGACCGGTGCGCTCGAGCTGTGGGGCGATCTCGCGCTCGCCGACCCGTGGTTCCTCGTGCTGATCCCGGTCGCGCTCGTCGCGCTCGCCCTCGGCCGCGGACGCCGCGCGCGCGCTGCGGGGCGCGCCCCGGTGCTGCCGGCGGGCGGGCTGCCGCGCTCGCTGCGTCAGACGCTCGCGTGGCTGCCGGCGGCGCTGCAGGGGCTCGCGCTCGTGCTCGTCGTGCTCGCGCTCGCGCGGCCGCTGCGCGGCGAGGTCGAGCAGATCGACACCTCGGAGGGCGTCGACATCGCGCTCGTGATCGACCGCTCGTCGTCGATGCAGCACGGCGACCTCGACCCGGAGCGCGCGCGGTCGCGGCTCGCGGTCGTCAAGGAGGTCGTCGGCGACTTCGCGCGCCGGCGCATGACCGACCGCGAGGGCGCGGCGGACAACGTCGCGTTGTTCACGTTCGCGCGCTTCCCGCAGCTCTTGTGCCCGTTCACGCTCGACGTCGGCGCGCTCGAGGCGTTCCTCGAGACCGTCGAGCTCGTGCGCTACAACGAGGAGGACGGGACCGGCATCGGGGTCGCGCTCGCGAAGGCGGTCGCGGTGCTGCGCGAGAGCGAGGCGAAGTCGCGCGTCGTCGTGCTGCTCACCGACGGCGAGAACAACATCGACGACATCGCGCCCAACGAGGCGGCCGAGCTCGCGGCGGAGGAGGGCGTCAAGGTCTACACCGTTCTCGCGGGCCGCTATCAGTACCACCAGACGCACTTCGGCGGCTGGCAGGAGCTCGACCTGCGGCTCGACACGGGCGAGCTCGAGGCGATCGCGGAGATGACGGGCGGCCAGTTCTTCGAAGCGCGCGACCGCCAGGCGCTCGAAGACGTGTACGCCCAGATCGAGCGGCTCGAGCGGACGCCGCGCGAGGAGCAGCGGCGCGTCGAGAGCTTCGACCTGTACGTCTGGCTGCTCCTGCCGGCGGCGGCGCTCTACCTGTTCGCGTGGCTGTCGATCGGCACGTGGGCCCGGAGGCTGCCGTGAACCGTCTGGGCACGGGTTTCGAGCTGCTGCGCCCGGAGCTGTGGTGGACGGGCCTCGGCGTCGTGCTGCTGGTTGCGGCGGGCGCGTACGGGCTCGTGCGGCGGCGGAGCGAGCGGCGCCGGCTCGTGCACGAGACGCAGCTCGAGCGCTTCTTCGGCGGCTTCTCCGCGGGACGCGCGGCCGTCCGCGTCGCATTCGCGGGGGCCGCCGCCGCGTTCCTGTTCGCCTCGCTCCTCGGCCCCGTGCTGGGGTACACGCAGCGCCGCGTCGTGCGCCGCGGGCTCGACCTCGTCGTGTGCGTCGACACGTCGCGCAGCATGCTCGCCGAGGACTTGCGTCCGAACCGGCTCGAGCGCGCGTTGCGCGAGGTACGCGGCCTGTTCGACCAGCTCGCCGGCGATCGCGTCGCGGTCGTCGCGTTCTCCGGCGACGCGCGCGACGTGTCGCCGCTGACGCACGACACGTCGACGCTGACCGACCTGCTCCGCTACGTGTCGCCCGACGACAACCGAGTCGGCGGAACCGACCTGGGCGCGGCGCTCGAGCACGCGCTCGCGCTCTTCGACGGCCGCACCGGCGCGCACGAGGCGATCGTGCTGCTCACCGACGGCGAGGACCTGTCGGGCCACGGGCGCGAGGCCGCGCGCGAGGCGGCGAAGCGCGGCATCCGCGTCTTCGTCGTCGGCGTGGGCACGCGGCAGGGCGGCAAGATCCGCGTCGTGGGGAGCGACGGGCGCGAGTCGTTCCTCGTCGGCCCCGAAGGCGAGGAGGTCGTCACGCGGCTCGAGGACGAGACGCTGCGCGAGCTCGCCGAGTCGACCGGCGGCGAGTACCTCTCGACCGAGGAGTCGGCGACGCCGCTCGAGACGCTGTTCGAGCGACGCGTCGCGCGCCTCGACCGGCGCGACCTCGAGGGCGGCGTCCAGCGCGTGCCGCACGACCGCTTCCAGTACACCCTGGCGCTCGCGTTCCTGTTCATGCTGGCCGAGGTCGGCCTGCGCGAGCGCCGCCGCAAGTTGCACCGATGACGTCTCTCGTTCCCTTCCTCTTGCTCCTCGGCGCCGCCCAGGAGCCCGCCGCCGAGCCGCCGGCGCCCCAGCCGTACGAGGGCTCGGTCGCCGCGGGGCTGCGCGCATTGATCGATCGCTCGCGCGCCGACGACGCGGCCGGCGCGCAGGAGCTCGCCGATGCGCTGCTCGCGCGCGCGGGCGCGCTCGCGCTCGAGCCGACCTGGCGCGCGGAGGTGCGCTACGCCGAGGGCGTCGCGCGCTGGCGCGCCGAGGAGCTCGTCGCCGCCGCCGATTCGTTCCTCGCCGCGCGCGCCGACGCCGGCCCGGGCGAGCTGCGCGCCGACGCGACGTACGACGCGGGCACGATGTACCTGCTCGAGGGCGAGCGCTGGTACGCGGAGATCCCCGAGGTCGCGGGCGCCGCGGCCGCGCCCGGCGCGGCGCTGCCGCCGCTGGCCGTGCCGCCGATGCCCGTGCCGCCGATGCCCGGTGCGCCGGCCGGCGCCGCGGGGGACGCGGAGGAGCCCGATCCGCTCGCCCAGGCGCACGACGCGTACGTGCGCGCGCGCGGCGCGCTGATCGAGCGGCTCGCGCTCTCGTGGGAGGACGCGGATCCGCGCGCGAACCTCGAGCTCGTGACGCGCCGGCTGCGGCGCCTGGAGGAGATCGAGCAGCAGCGCGAGGAGCAGCAGCAACAGGAACAAGAGCAGCAACAGGAACAGGAGCAACAGGACGGCGAGAGCGAGCAGGAGCAACAGGACCAGCAGGACGGCGAGGACGGCGAGGACGGCGAAGAGGGCGAAGAGGGCGACCAGGAGCGGGAGCAAGAGCAACCGCAGCCCGAGGGCGAGCCGCAGGAGACGTCGCGCGAGGAGGGCGAACAGGAGCAGCCCGAGCCCGAGGAGCCCGACGAGCAGCGCGACGCCGAGCCGCAGGAGGCCGAGGAGCCACAGCCTGGGGACGGCGAGGAGCAGCAGCCCGCGCCCCGGCCGGACGACGAGCAGGTCCTCTCCGACGAGGAGGTCGTGCGCCTGCTCGACAGGTTGGGTGCGATCGAGGAGGACGCGCGCGCCCTGGAAGCGGCGCTGCGCGCGATGCGCCGCGTGCGCGTGGAGCGTGACTGGTGAGCGCGCGCGCGATCCTCCTGCCGCTCGCGCTCTGGGCGTCGCTCGCGGCGCTCGCAGCCGCGGCGCCGCAGCAGCGCGGCTCGAACCCGCTGAGCGCGCGCCTCGAGTCGAACATCCTGAAGCTCGGCGCATCGACGCGGCTCGTCCTGACGGCGACCGACGTCGGCAGCCCCGAGCTCGGCGCGCTGCCGCGCGTCGATGGGCTCGCGCTCGGTCCCTCGGGTCGGCCGTCGATGAGCCAGCAGTGGACGAACGTGATGACCGCGGGGGGCCTCGACCGCTCGGTGACGACGACGTTCATCTGGCGCATCCCGGTGCGCCCGACGCGCGCCGGCGACTTCGAGATCCCGCCGCTCGAGGTGACGACCGACGCGGGCACGTTCGTGACCGAGGCGCTCGGCGTGCGCGTCGTCGAGGACTTGCGCGGCGACGAGCTCGGCTTCTTCGAGGTCCGCCCGTCTTCGGCGCGCGTCGTCGAGGGCCAGCCGTTCTCGCTCGAGCTCCGCTTCGGCTGGGACTCCGCGATCAGCGGCCAGATGTTCGCCGAGCTCGCGCTGCCGTGGTGGGAGCGTTTGCCCGGCGTGCTCTTCGAGCAGCAGCCGAGCCCGCTCGGCGCGCGCACGCACGAGGTCCCGGTCAACGACACCGCGCGGATCGTGATCGAGGAGCTGCCGCCCGAGACGATCGACGGCCGCACGTATCGGGTGCTGCGCGCGCGCCGCACGCTCGTGCCGACGCGCACGGGCGCGATCGAGCTCTCGGGCAATTTCCTCGAGTTCGGCAAGGCCATCGAGCGCGGCGGCTTCTTCAGCCGCGGCGCGGAGAAGGGCGAGAGCTACTTCGTCGCGGCGCCGCCGGTGACGATCGACGTCGTGCCGCTGCCCGAGGAGAACCGGCCCTTCGACTACGGCGGCGCCGTCGGCACGTTCGAGGCGCGCGCCGACGTCGACACGCGCGACGTCGTCGAGGGCGAGTCGATCAAGCTGACCGTCGAGTGGACCGGCGAGGGCAACCTGGAGTACTTCGCGCCGCCCGACCTCGCGCGCATGGACGCGTTCCGCGGCTTCGGCGTGTACGGCATGACCGAGGACAAGAGCTTCGACCGGCGCCGCGTCGTCTACGACATCGCGCCGCGCTCGACTTCGGTCGACGAGGTCCCGCCGGTCCCGTTGTCCGTGTTCGACACCGAGAACATGGAGTACGAGACCGTCACCACCGAGCCGATCCCGCTGCGCGTGCGCGCGCTGCCGGGCGCGACGACGCTCGAGAGCGAGGCGCGCGAGACGTTCGCGGACGACGTGCACGACATCGACGCGCGTCCGCTCACCGCGTCCGGCGCCGCGCCGCGCCGCGCGCTCTCGCTCGCGCCGCTGGCGGGCTCGCTCGTCGGCCTGCCGCTCGCGTGGCTCGGCCTGCGCGCGCTCGTGCGCCGCCGCCGCGGCGATCCGGGAGCGCCGGTCGAGCGCCGCCGCCGGCGCGCGCGCGCCGAGCTCGCCCGCGCGCTGCCTCGCGCCTCGTCGCCTGCGGAGGAGCTCGACGCGCTCGTCCGCTACCTCGGCGCGCGCACGCGCATGCCCGATCAGGCGTGGGTCGGCCGCGACCCGGCCGCGTGGTACGAGCGCACGACGGGCGCGCCGGCGCCCGAGCCGGTGCGCGCGCTCGCCGCGCACGTCGCTGCGCTCGAGCGCGCGGTGTACGGCGGCGCCGGCGAGCGACCGGGCGCGAGCGAGATCCTGCGCGCCGCCGACGCGGCGAGGGGGGACGTGCTGTGAGACGGGCTCTCAGGTCGCTCGTGCTGCTCGTCGCGGTTCTCCTCGCGTGCGCGCTGGCGCCGGCCGCGTCCGCGCGCGCGGACGAGCTCACGCCCGCCGCCGCGTTCGACGCCGGGGTCGCCGCCTACCGCGACGGCGACATCGAAGGCGCGCGGGCGCTGTGGCTGCGCTGCCTCGAGTCCGCCGTGCCCGCGCAGGAGCTGCCCGCGGACGAGCGCGCGCGCGTGCTGCGCAACCTCGGCAACGCCGCGTTCCGCCTGGAGCGTCCGCTCGAGGCCGCGGCGTGGTACGAGCGCGCGCTCGCGCTCGCGCCGCGCGACGGTGCGCTGCTCGCCGACCTCGAGCTCGCGCGCCGCGAGGCCGACCTCGAGCCGATGTTCCGCGGCGACCTGAGCTCGACCGGGCGGCGCGTGCTCGGCTTCGTCACGCCGGCCGAGAGCCTGCGCGTCGGGCTCTGCGCGACGGCGCTCTGCGCGCTCGTCCTGCTCCTCGAGGCGCTGCGCGGCGGCCGCGCGTGGGGCGCCGCCGCGGCGGTCGCGCTCGCGTGCACCGTGCTCGCGTGGTCGCCGTACGCGTGGCACGCGACGCGGCGCGAGGGTCCGCGGGCCCACGTGATCGCGCCCGGCGGCGCTCCGCTGCGCGCGGAGCCCTCCGCCGCGCGGGAGCTCGTCGGGCGGCTGGACGCGGGCAAGAGCGCCTGGTGGCTCGACGAGCTGCCCGGGTGGGTGCGCGTCGAGGCCGAGGACGGCCTGGTCGGCTGGGTTCCCGCCGACGCCGTCTTGGCCCCGGACATCTGACGTTCTACCGTTGCGGCGCTCATGACCTTGCGCCGCCCGTTCGCCGCGACGATCGCGTTGCTCGCCGCCGCGCTCGGCGCGGGGTGCGAGCCCGGTCCGCCGTCCGGCCGCGGCCACGGCGTGCTCGTGATCGCGGTCGACGCGCTGCGCGCGGACCACGTCGGCGCGCTCGGCTACGACCGCAACACCACGCCCAACCTCGACCGGCTCGCCGCCGAGGGAGCGATCTTCGAGCAGGCGTTCACGCCCGCGCCGGGGCTGATCCCGGGGCACGCCGCGGTCCTGACCGGATGCGACCCGTTCGTGTCCCAGCGCCGGCCGCAGATCGAGCTCGAGCTCGGCGAGCGCTGGCTGATCCCCGAGCTCTTGCCGCGCCTGGCGGTCGAGCTGCTCGCCGGCGGCTACCGCACCGCCGCGTTCGCCGACTCGGCCGATCTCTCGCCCGTGCTCGGGTTCGAGCAGGGGTTCCAGGAGTTCCAGCTCTTCGAGTCCGCGGACTACTGGCAGGACGACCGCGCGGGCGTGCGCGCGCGCACCGAGCGCTTCTTCACGTGGCTGCGCCAGCTCGAGCGCAGCGAGTCCTGGTTCGCGTACGTCCACCTGAACGACCTCGAGCGCGTCTGGTCCGTGCCGATCGAGGGCCGCGGCGACCTGTTCGAGCCGCGCCCGCACATGCAGTGGATCCCGCCGGTCGGGCACAGCGAGCCGGTCTTCTTCGCGCTGCCGCGCTCGCGCTGGCGCGGCAACAACCTGACGGTCGGCGAGTACGAGGTGCGCTACGACGGCGCGCTGCAATACGTCGACGGAGAGCTCGGCGGCCTGTTCGAGCGCCTGCGCCGCGAGGGCCGCTTCGAGGACACCACGGTCGCCGTCGTCGGCACGTTCGGCACGCAGTTCGGCGAGGCGGGGCTCCTGCTCGACCACGGCATGCTCTCGATGGCCGACCTGCACGTGCCGTGGATCCTGCGCCCGGCGCTCGGGCGCGGCTTCGAGCTGGGCCCGCGCGAGCAGCTCGCGAGCACGATCGACCTCGCCCCGACGCTGCTCGAGCTCGCCGGCGTCCCGCTGCCGACGGGCATGCACGGCGTGTCGCAGGTCGGCGTGCTCCGCGGCGACCTCGAGCCGGCGCGCGAGTACGCCTACGCGTCGTGCGGACGGCTGTTCGGCTTCGCCGTGATCGGCGAGCGCTGGGTGTACGAGCTCACGCACCCGGCGACCGCGTCGCACCCGAGCCTGGCCCGCTCCTGGTTCGGCACCGACTCGCCGCCGAACGAGCTGCGCGAGATCCTGTACGACCGCTTCGAAGATCCGTTCCCGCCGCTCGATCTGCGCATGCCGAAGGGCGCGCACTTCCAGGAGATGGGCGACGCGGGGAAGCTCTGGTACGGCCGCTACATGGAGCTCGCGCGCCGCGCGCTGCACCTCGACAAGCTCTTCTTCGACCCGATCGAGCCGGAGGAGGCCGCCGAGCTGCGCGCGCTGGGTCTGTTGGGGGACGACGCGTGAGCACGGGGGTCGGCGGCGAGCCGCTGCGCGTGCTCGCCGCGACGCTGCGCTACCCGCCGTACGTCGCGGGCGGCTATGAGCTGCTCACGCGCGACGCGGTCGAGGGCCTGCGCGCGCGCGGGCACCCGGTCGACGTGCTCGCCGGCCGCGGCGCGCACTTTGGCCCCGACGTGCTGCCGTGGCTCGAGCCGGCGCTGCCGGAGCCGGGCGCGGGCGACGATCTGTTCCGCCGCTCGTTCGAGGCGTCGAACCTCGAGCGCGTGCGCATGCACGTCCTGAGCTTCGCGAACCTCGCCGCGACGCGCCGCGCGCTGGGGCGCACGGGCGCCGAGCTGCTCTTCTTCTTCAACCTCGGCCTCGTCTCGCTCGCGCCGATCCTCGCCGCACGACTCGCGGGCGTGCCGACGCTCGGCTACGTCAGCGACCCGTGGCCGACGAACCACTGGCTCGGCGCCTGGCGCGCGAGCGGGGCGAAGCCGCTGCGCGCGGGGCTCTTCGAGCAGCTCTGGCGCGGCTTCCGCGAGCTCGTCGTGCTCGGCCCGCTGCTCGTGCCGAGCGAGTTCCTACGCCGCCGGCTGGTCGACGACGGCATCCCGGCGGCGGACGTGACCGTCGTGCCGCTGGGCTTGTCGCGCGAGGTCGAGGAGCGCGCGCGGGACGACGCGCCGCGCCCGCGCCGGCGCGGCGAGCGGCTGCGCGTCGCGAGCGCGTCGATGCTGTGGCCCGGCAAGGGCGTGCACGTGCTGCTCGAGGCGGCGGCGCTCGCCGTTGCCCAGGGCGCCGACCTCGAGCTCGTCGTCGCGGGCACGGGGGACGAGGAGTATCGCGCCGAGCTCGCGCGGCTCGCGGACGCGCCGGCGCTCGCGGGGCGCGTGCGCTTCGCGGGCATGCTCGCGCGCGACGCGCTCGGCGCCGAGCTGCGCGCGAGCCACGCGTTCGCGTTCCCGAGCACCTGGGGCGAGCCGTTCGCGCTCGCGCCGCTCGAGGCGATGGCGCACGGGCTCGCGCTCGTCGCGAGCGACGCGGGCGGGACGCCGGAGCAGCTCGACGACGGCCGCCAGGGGCTCGTCGTGCCGGCGGGGGACGTCGCCGCGCTCGCGGGCGCGCTCGTGCGGCTCGCGCGCGACGACGACGAGCGGATGGCGCTCGCGACCGCGGGGCGGGCGCGGGTGCTCGAGCGCTGCACGCACGCGCGCTTCTGCGACGGGATCGAGCGCGCCGCGCTCGCGGCCGCGGGACGCGGCCCGTCCGGAGCGGCGCGATGAAGGTGCTCGTCGTCTCGAACGGATACCCGCCGCGCGGGCGGTGGGGGACCGAGTTCTACACGCGCGAGCTCGTGCGGGGGCTCGCGCGGCGCGGCCACGACGTGCGCGTGCTGCACCCGGTGCGCGAGACGGAGCGCGAGCACGGCTCGATCGAGACGGCGGAACAGGACGGCGTGCCGGTGCTCCTGCTCGCCGTGGCGCCCCAGAGCAAGCGCGCGTTCGAGCGGAGCTACGCGGACGACGTCGTCGACGCTGCGTTCGCGGGCGTGCTCGACGCGTGGCGCCCGGACGTCGTGCACTTCACGTACCTGCTGCACGGCCTGTCGCTCGGCATGCCGCCGATGTGCGCGTCGCGCGGCATCGCGAGCGTGCTCACGCTGACCGACTACGGCTTGCTGTGCCACCGCGGGCAGATGTTCGACCACAGGCTCGAGCGCTGCGGCGGCCCGCACCCGCCCGCGCGCTGCGCGCGCTGCATCCGGGAGCCGTCGAAGCACGACGGGACGGCGCTCGGCGTCCTCGCGAAGCGCGTCGCGGTGCGCGCGCTCGCCGCGGTCGGCGGCGCGGGCGTCGTCGTGACGACGCGCGACGTCGCGCGGCGCGAGGAACGCGTGCGCGCGGCGCTCGACGCGCTCGACCGGCTGATCGCGCCGTCGCCGCCGATGGCGGACGCGTTCGCGCGCTTCGGCGTCGAGAGCGAGAAGCTCGAGGAGCTCGTGTACGCGCTCGACGAGGCGCCGTACGAGGTCGCGCGACCCGAGCCGGCGCGCGGCGACGACAGCGACGTGCGCTTCGGCTTCCTCGGCCAGTTCGCGCCGCACAAGGGGCTCGAGACGCTGTTGCAGGCGGTCGCGATCCTCGACGCGCGCGCGCCGGAGTCGCTCGCTCACTGGCACGTGCGCCTGTACGGCAGCCCCGCGGGCGGGCGGCACCGGCGCTACGCGGAGCGCGCGCTCGAGCGCTGGGCGAGCCCGCGCGTGCGCGTGTGCGAGCCGTTCGGGCCCGACGAGGCGCCGCGCGTCTTGGCGCAGCTCCACGCGCTCGTGCTTCCGTCGCTGTGGGACGAGAACGCGCCGCTGTCGGTGTTGCAGGCGCGCGCCGCGGGCGTGCCGGTGATCGGCAGCCAGGTGCCGGGCATCGTCGCGGTCGTCGATTCGGGCGCGCACGGCCGGCTGGTGCCGCCGCGCGAGCCGGGCTCGCTCGCGGACGCGATGAGCGCGGTGATCCTCGGCCGGGTCGGGCGCTCGCGGGCGGGGACGCCGCTCTCGCTCCCGCGGCACCTCGAGGAGATCGAGCGGATCTACCGTCAGGCGGAGCTGCGCCGCGCGGAGCTCTGGACGCGTTCGGAAAGGGAGCGTGCGTGACGATTCGCGGAGCGGAGGTGGAGGGGACGGGTCTGGACGTCGGGTTCGTGTGCGCGGGCTGGCCGCCCGACGTCGGCGGGATCGAGAGCCACGCGCAGGACCTCGCGCGCGAGCTCGCGGCGCGCGGCCACCGCGTGCACGTCTTGTGCATGGACGGCGCCGAGGGGCTCGACCCGTACACGACGCGCACGCGCGACGTCGACGGAGTCCAGGTGCGGCGGATGGCGTATCGCTACCACGACCACCGCGCGATGGCCGACCTCGTGCGCAACGGGCGCGCGGAGGACGTCGTGATGGCGTGGCTCGCGGAGACGCCGTGCGACGTCGTGCACGTACACCATCTCACGGGGTTCGGGCTCGGCACGCTCCGCTCGCTCTCGGACCTGGGGATGCCGACGGTGATGACGCTGCACGACTACTGGCCGCTGTGCCCGCGCGGCCAGATGATCGACGTGCAGCTCGAGCTGGTCGAGCGCCCCGAGCCGTCGCGCTGCGCCCCGTGTCTCGCGCGCACGTGGCCGCACCTGATGCCGTCGTCGGGCGGCGAGAAGCGTGGCCCCGCCGGCGAGCGCGCGCCCGACGACGAGACGGTTGCGCGCTTGCGCACGGACTTCGCGCTCGCGTGTCTGCGGCTGCCGCAGCGCTTGCTCACGCCGTCGGCGGCGTCGCGCGAGGTGTTCGTGCGCGCGGGCCTCGAGCGCGAGTCGATCGAGGTCTGCGCGAACGGCATCGAGGTCGGCGACCTGGCGGAGGCCGTGCGCGCGGCGCGCGCGGTGCGAGCTCCCGACGAGGTCGGCAGCGTGCATCTCGGCGTGCTGGGCACCGTGCTACCGAGCAAGGGCGTGGTCGAGCTCGCGCTCGCGTTCCGCGAGGCGGACGTGCCCGGGCTCGTGCTCGACGTGCACGGCAACCTGCCGAGCTACCACGGCGACACGTCGTACGTCGAGCGCTTGCGCGCTCTCGCCGCCGAGGACGAGCGCATCGTCGTGCACGGCCCGTACGCGCGCGCGGAGCTGCCGGGGATCCTCGCGCAGCTCGACGGCGTCGCCGCTCCGTCGCGCTGGGAGGAGGTCTTCGGTCTCACGGTGCGCGAGGCGCGCGCGGCGGGCCTGCCGGTGCTCGTCAGCGACGCGGGCGACCTGCCGGCGGTCGCGGCCGAGGGGCGCGCGGGCCTCGTCGTCCCGCGCGACGACCGCGCGGCCTGGGTCGACGCGCTGCGCCGCTTCGGAACGGATGCCGACGCGCGCGCGCGCTGGGCGGCCGCGGAGACGCTGCCGCGCTCGGCGCACGACATGATGTTGCAGCTCGAGCGCGCCTACCGCGACGCGATCGCCGCGGTGGGCGCGGCCGAGCGGCTGGCGCCGCCGCCGCCGAAGGGCGCGCAGCGCAAGCCGGGCTTCTTCGCGCGCCTGTTCGGCCGCCGGGGCTGAGCTGATCCTCGAGCAACCGTTCCTCGCGTCGTTCGACGCCAGAC
>CAZGTQ010000134.1:0-2589 GCA_964528575.1 uncultured Planctomycetaceae bacterium
GTTCGAGCTCCTGCGGCAGATCATCACGTCGACGTCGGACCAGGAGATGCTCGTCGAGCTGTTCGACGACTTCCAGTCGACCCTGGAGGACTGCGACGAGGTCTCGGTCGACTTCTCGAAGGACATCGTGAACGTCCGCCGTCGCTCGGACGACCTCTTCGCGGAGTGGACGGCGCAGTTGCGCACGTTCGCGAACGGGGGCATCCGCGCGAAGAGCGCTGCGATGCTCGAGGACACGCAGACGCGTTGCCGCGACCTGATCGTGCAGCTCGAGCGGTCCGAATCGTTGGTCCGCCCGGTGCTCCTGTCGCTGCAGGACTACCAGACGTTCTTCCTGCACAATCTCAACCCGCGCGCGATCGCGACGCTCGACGAGACCTACCCGGCGTTCCTGCAAGCCGTCGCGGCGCTCGACGCGCAACTGCGCACGAGCCGCGAGGACACCGCGCGCTTCCTCGAGACGGTCGAGGGCATCGACGTCCCGACGACGACGCTGCCGCCGCCGGACGAGACGACCGGCGGGTACTGAGCTCCTACCGGCCCTGGAAGCGCCGGCCAGCGCGCGCGAGCTCATCCGCGCTCGCTCCGCATGAGCGCGAGCGCAGCGCCGCCTCGCGCGCCGCGGGAGGCTCGCTGGGCTAGTTGCCCCGGTCCACCCGCAGGTCGACGACGACGCCGTCGAGCAGCTTCACGCGGATCTGGTCCGGCCGGCGGTCGGCGCCGGCCGCGAGCGGCTCGGTGTAGTGCAGGAACATGCTGCCTTCGTCCGTCCCTGTGTACGCGGGGCGGCCGAACTCGCGCAGGACCTCCCGCACCCCGCGCAGTTGCAGCCTGCGCCTCGCCTCGGCCTGGTCCTGTTCGTAGAGCTCGATGAGCGGTGCCCAGGCGCTCCAGCCGGCCGACTCCGCGCGATCGGCCACGTCGTCGAGCGGCTCGGCATCCGCTCCGCCCGCGTGCACGACGCGCGCCCCGTGCTCCTCGAGCGCGCGCCGCAGCGCGTCGATCGCGGCGACGAGCTCGTCCGCTGACGCCGCGCCGTCGGCGTCCCGTCGCTCCGCGACACGCGCAGCAGCCGGCCGCGCCGCGAGCTCCGTCGCGACGCGCTCGAGCGCCGCGACCGTGCGCTCCTGCGCGAGCCGCAGATCGCGCAGCTCCTCGATCAGCGCCGTCTGGTCCTGCGCCGCCGCGGCCGGCGCCGCGCGCTCGCCCGTGCGCAGGAACGCCCACACCGACACGACGACGAGCAGCGCGCCCGCGACGCCTGCGAGCGCGCGCGAGCTCATCCGCTTCCCCGCTCCATGCGCCCGAGCGTACCGCGCCTCGTCCCGGCGAGGATCACTCGACTTGCCGCGCTTCGACTCTCACGACGATCCCGTCGTAGAAGGTCACGTGGACGAAGGACGCTTCGCGCCCGCCGTCCGGCGGGACGGGCTCCGTGTAGATGAAGGTCACGGTGCCCGCGTGGGGGAACCAGGTGACTTCGTTCGGCTCGCCGAACTCGGCGAGGATCTCGCGCATCGTGCGGAGCTGCAGGCTGCGCGTCGCCGCGTCGTCGTCTGCGTGCCAGCGCTCCAGGAACGGCAGCCACGTCGACCAGCCGAGCGAGCCGACGCGCCGGCGCACGACGTCGAGGCTCTCGCCGTCCTGGGCGAGGGAGCGCAGCGGCGCGGGCGCAGCGCAGAACGCTCGCTCCTCGAGCGTCTCGCGCAGCGCGTCGAGCGCCGCGACGAGCTCGCCCGACGGCGCGCCGTCGCCGGCGTTCTGGCGCGCCGGAGCCGGAGCCGCGCTCGCGCGCAGCGCGAGCTCCTGCGTCATGCGCTCGAGCGCCGCGAGCGTGCGCTCCTGCGCGAGCCGCAGCGCGCGCAGCTCCTCGATCAGCGCAGCCTGCTCCGGCGCCGCCGCAGCCGGCACCGCGCGCTCGCCCGCGCGCAGAAGCGCAAACACCGACACGACGACGAGCAGCGCGCCTGCGATGCCGGCCAGCGCGCGCGAGCTCATCCCCTTCCCGCCTCCATGCGCCCGAGCGTACCGCGCCTCGTCCCGGCGAGGATCACTCGACTTGCCGCGCTTCGACTCTCACGACGATCCCGTCGTAGAAGGTCAGGTGGACGAAGGACGCCTCGCGCCCGCCGTCCGGCGGGTCGGGCTCCCTGTAGATGAAGGTCACGGTGCTCGCGTACCAGGTGACTTCGTTCGGCTCGCCGAACTCGGCGAGGATCTCGCGCATCGTCCGCAGCTGCAGGCTGCGCGTCGCCGCGTCGTGGTCCTCGCGCCAGCGCTCCAGGAACGGCAGCCACGTCGACCAGCCGAGCGTGCCGGCGCGCCGGCGTACGACGTCGAGGCTCTCGCCGTCCTGGGCGAGGGAGCGCAGCGGCGCGGGCGCAGCGCTGAACGCTCGGTCCTCGAGCGTCTCGCGCAGCGCGTCGAGCGCCGCGACGAGCTCGCCCGACGGCGCGCCGTCGCCGGCGTCCTGGCGCGCCGGAGCCGGAGCCGCGCTCGCGCGCAGCGCGAGCTCCTGCGTCATGCGCTCGAGCGCCGCGAGCGTGCGCTCCTGCGCGAGCCGCAGCGCGCGCAGCTCCTCGATCAGCG
>CAZGTQ010000135.1:0-16035 GCA_964528575.1 uncultured Planctomycetaceae bacterium
GCCGCGGGCGAACTCGCGAGCGCGATCGACGCCGAGACCGCCGCCGCGGCGCTTGCGGCGCCGCCGGGCGAGGCGCGCGCGGTCATCGCCGCGCCCGCGGGCGCGGACGGCTCGTTCGTGCTCGAGCGCGTGCCCGCCGAGCAGCGCATCGCCGTCGTCGCGTTCCCGCCGGCCGAGAGCGCGGACCTGCGTCCCGGCTCCCAGCGGCTCGACGACCTGCCCGCGGGCGCCGAGGCGCCGGAGATCGAGCTGCGGCTCGTCGGCGTCGCGCTCGTGCGCGGCCGCGTGCTCGATCCCGAGCTGCGGCCGCTCGCGGGCGCCGAGGTCGAGATCGACCACGTGGTCGCGGGGGCATGGCGCACGAGCGCGCGGACGACGAGCGCGGCCGACGGGACCTTTGCGCTCGAGGGGGTCCCCGCGAGCCTCGGGCGCGTCGTCGCGAGCCACGCGGGGTACGGCCGCGAGTCGCGGCGCATCGACGGCGAGGCGGAGCAGACGGTCGAGCTCGTGCTCGCGCCGCGCAGCGTGCTCGCCGGCGTCGTCGTCGATCGCGAGGGTGCCGCGGTGCCGGGCGCGCGCGTCAGCGCGACGAGCGGGCGGCGCGACCAGCGCGGTGCGCGCGCGGACGAGTACGGGCGCTTCGAGCTCGAGGGCCTGCGCGAGGGCACGTGGTCGGTCGTCGCACAGGCGCAGGGCTGGCGCGCGCCGGAGGGGGAGCCGCTGCAGATCGAGCTGCCTTGCGACGTCGCGCTGCGGCTCGTGCTCGAGCCCGACGTCGTCGAGCTCGCGAGCCTGGCGGGCGAGGTCGTGCTCGCGCAGACGAACGAGCCGGTGCCGCGCCTGCGGCTCGCGGGGCTGCGCGGCGGGACGGTGACGCGCGACGGCACGCGCTTCTTCGTCAGCGGCACGGGCGCGGGGACGGTGACGGTGAGCGTGCGCACGGCGGGCTACGAGCGTTTCGCGTTCGAGCGCGTGACGGTCCCGGCGAGCGGGCACGTCGAGCTCGGCTCGATCGCGATCTGGGACGGCATGCGCGCGGAGGTCGACGTGCTCGACGAGCGCGGCCGGCGGCTCGAGGACGCGAGGGTCGTGCTGATCGCGCTCCCGGTGAGCGACGGCGGCGCCGGCGAGGACCGCGGCCGGCTCGGCCTGTCGTACGACGGGCGCGGGCGGCGCTACGAGCGCGAGGGCGTCGCCCGGCGCGATTGGCGGCTGCTCGTCACGCACGACGGCTACCGGCGCCACGTCCAGCGCGTCTCCGCCGAGCGCTGGGATGCTCGCGTGCGCGTGCGGCTGGTCCCGAAAACGGGCGACGAGCAGGGGAGCGAGGCCGAGGCGCGCTGAGCAGCGCCGATCGGGCGCGCGCGAGGTAGGCTGGAAGCGTCGGAGCTGGCTCCCGGTCGAGCTGCGCTCCTCCGTCGGAGGTCTCGATGCCCCGTTCTGTCCCTCGCCGCGCGTCCGTCGCCGCAGCAGCGCTCCTCGCTCTGCCGGCCGCGGCTCGGGCCGATTTCGACTATCCGACGTTCACCGGCGCCACGACGCTCAGCCTCGTCGGGGCCGCGAGCACGACGTCCGCGCTCATCCTGACGCCCAACGCCGGCTTCGAGGCGGGCGCGGCATGGCACGCGACGAAGCAGCAGGTCGCGGGCGGCTTCGAGACGACGTTCCGCTTCCGGCTGGTCTCGGCCGGCGCCGACGGGATGGCGTTCGTCGTCCAGAACGACGCGGCGAGCGCGATCGGCCTGTGCGGCGGCTCGCTCGGCTACAGCTCGGGCAACAGCGCCTGCCCGACGAGCGGGCAGAGCGTCGACCTCGCGAACGCGCTCGTCGTCGAGATCGATTGCTGGAACAACCCGGACTACGCCGATCCGAACGACAACCACGTCTCGGTGCACATGCTGCAGTCGAGCGACCCGTTCGCGCACTCCAACAACGCGCTGGCGACCGCCACGCCGGCGTTCGACCTGAACGATGGAGCGCCGCACACGGTGCGCGTCGTCTACGACGGGACGGTGCTCGACGTGTACGCCGACGATCTCGTCACGCCGCTGATCTCGATCCCGCTCGACTACGCCGGCAACGCGACGCTCGACGCCGGGACCGCCTGGGTCGGCTTCACCGGCGCGACCGGCGGCGCGCAGCAGACGCACGCCGTCCTCGACTGGTCGTTCGGCGAGGCGATCGGGCTGTTCAGCGATACGACGCAGATCTCCGCCCTCGCGGGCGGGACGGCGCAGCTCACGCTGATCGCGGGCGCCACCTACGCGGGTCTGCCGTACCTGCTGCTCGGCTCGCTGTCGGGCACGTCGCCGGGCGTGCCGATCGATCCGCTGAGCACGCTCCCGCTCAACGTCGACTCGTACCTCTTGCACACGCTGCAGAACGCGAATGCGCCGCCGCTGGCCGGGTCGTTCGGCCTGCTCGACGCGAGCGGGCGCGGGAGCGCGACGTTCACGCTGCCGCAGAGCACGAACCCGGTGCTCGTCGGCTTGATCGTCGACCACGCGTTCGTCGTCGTCGAGCTGCTCCCCGGGCTCCTCGCGGTGCCGTTCGTGAGCAACCCGGTGCCGATTGCGATCACGCCCTGAGCGAGCCCGGCGCGCGCCGAACGAGCGCTACTGCAGGATCGGCAGCTCGGCGTGCTCGCGGATCGCGACGCGCTGAGCGAACCGACCGGCGATCTCGCGGAACGTTGCCGCGAGCGGCGAGTCGGGATCCGCAGCCGTCACGGGGTCGCCCGCGTCGCCGCCGACGCGCACCCGCGGGTCGAGCGGCACGCGACCGAGCACGGGGAAGCCGTGGCGCGCCGACAGGCGGTCCGCTCCGCCGGCGCCGAAGATGTTCGCGACGGTGCGGAACGAGCCGCCCTCGCCGACGACGATGCGCTCCTCGCGATCGCCGATCCGCAGCGTCATGGGCGTGCCGGCGGGGCAGCCCTCGATCGCGCCCTCGATCACGTAGCCGGCCATGTTCTCGACGATGCCCAGGATCGGCACGTTGACCTGCTTGAACATCGCGATCGACTTGCCGACGTCGAACGTCGACACCGCCTGGGGAGTCGTGACCAGCACGCCCCCCGTCAAGGGCACGATCTGCGCGAGCGAGAGCTGCGCGTCGCCCGTGCCGGGCGGCATGTCGATGAGCAGGTAGTCGAGCTCGCCCCACTCGACGTCGCCGAGGAACTGCTCGATCAGCTTGTGCACCATCGGCCCGCGCCAGATCACCGGCTTCTCCTCCTCGAGGAGGTAGCCGATCGACATCGTCTTGACGCCGTGGCGCTCCTTGGGGATCAGCCGCCGGCCCACCTGCTCGGGCGCGCCGACCAGGCCCATCATCATCGGAATGTCGGGCCCGTAGACGTCGCAGTCGAGGATCCCGACGCGCGCGCCGGTCTGGGCGAGCGCGACCGCGAGGTTGACCGCAGTCGTGCTCTTGCCGACGCCGCCCTTGCCGGAGGACACCGCGACGAAGTGCTTGATGTTCGGCGCGATCTCGCGCCGCTCGCTCTGGTTCCCGCGCACTTCGGCGGTCATTTCGACATGGACGTCCTCCACGCCGGGGAGCGCCCGGATCACCTGCTCCGCCTGCGCTCGCATCTGGTCCTTCACCGGGCACGCGGGCGTCGTCAGGTTGACGGTCACCGAGACGATGCCGTCGCACACCGCGTTCTTCGTGATGAAGCCGAGGCTCACGATGTCGCGGTTCAGGTCGGGGTCCTTGACTTGGCGCAGCGCTTGGAGGACGTCTTCCTTGGTGACCTGACTCACGGTGGGGCTCCCGAGAACGGGGGGTTGCGGGCGTCCTACTCTAGGTCGCCCCCGACGCGAGACAAGAGTCTTCCGTGTACGGAAGAGTTCGGAGGAAAAGCGCGGGAAGAACCCTCGCATCCTCGCGTCGATTGAACACGGATGCACGCGGGTGCACGCGAACGGAGGGGCGGCGAGCAGGGCCGATCCTCCGCGCTCTCGAGGCAGAGGCAAGGAGGACACGATGCTGCGCACTTTCGGCTCGCTCGCCGTCGTCGCGGCCGCGCTCGTCGCGCGCGCGCCGCAGGACACGCCCGCGGGCCATTTTCCGACGCCCGCGGAAGGTCTCTCCATCCGCATGGAGGGCAGCCCCACGATGGACGAGCTGCTGCGCGAGCTCGCCCGCGTGACCGGCCAGCACATACACGTGCCGCCGCAGGCACGCGCGACGCTCGCACAG
Organism: uncultured Planctomycetaceae bacterium; assembly: GCA_964528575.1. Lineage (GTDB taxonomy): Bacteria > Planctomycetota > UBA1135 > UBA1135 > CAZGTQ01. Next base: position 4,207 of record CAZGTQ010000135.1, read on the forward strand.
ACCCCGGTCGGGCTGCTCGGCGGCGTCGAGGTGCCGCCCGCGCACGTGCACTCGTTCGTCGAGAGCTTGCTCCATCAGAACGGCTACGTCCTGGCCGAGCTGCGCTCGAGCGAGCCGCGCTTGCTCGCGGTCTATCCGATCGAGGGACGCGAGGCGCCGCCAGGCTCGACCTGGACGCCCGTGCCGAGCGAGCGGATCGCGCGCTACGCCGACCATCCGGCGCTCCTCGTGCAGTCGCTCGTCGACTGCTCGCCGCTCGACGCGCGCGCAGTGGCGATGTCGCTGCGCTCGGTCTGGCGCCAGTCGCGCGCCTACCAGGGCATGGACCCGATCGGGGACTCGAGCTCCGTGCTCCTGCGCGGCACCGGCGCCGACGTGGCACGCCTGGCGGCGGTGATCGAGCGCGCGGCCGCGAGCGAGGCCGAGCGACGCGCCGCGGCGCCGGGCGAGGCGAACGAGCAGGCGGACCGGCCCGACGAGGACCGGTAGGACGACGAGCAAGGGCGACGGCGCCCCGGCGCCAATCAACAGGGGCGCCACGGCGCCAATCAAGAGGGCGCCGGCGCACGGCGCCAATGAGCAGGGCACCGGCGCCCGGCGCCGGTCGACAGGGGGGGCGGGCCGGAGTGGGGACTGCGGCCCGCCCCATTGTTAGCCTCGCGCCGCGATGCCCGGCCGTGCCGTCTGTCTGGTCTCCGGCGGCATGGACTCCGCCGTCACGCTCGCCGAGGCGCGTGCCGAGGGGCTCGAGACGTTCGCGCTGACGATCGACTACGGCCAGCGGCACGCCGCCGAGCTCGAGGCCGCGCAGCGCGTCGCGCGCGCCGGCGGAGCGCGCGAGCACCGCACCGTCGCGCTCGACCTGCGCGCGCTGGGCGGCTCCGCGCTCACCGGCGACCTCGAGGTGCCCAAGGATCGCGCGGACGCGGAGATCGGCACGGGCGTCCCGGTCACGTACGTCCCCGCGCGCAACGCGGTCTTCCTCGCGGTCGCGCTCGGCTGGGCGGAGCTCCTCGGCGCGAGCGACCTCTTCCTCGGCGTCAACGCGATCGACTACTCGGGCTACCCCGACTGCCGGCCCGCGTTCCTGCGCGCGTTCGAGGAGCTCGCCGCTGTCGCGACCGCCGCCGGCGCCGACGGCTGTCGCTTCCGCGTGCGCGCGCCGCTGCTCGAGCTCTCCAAGGCCGCCATCGTGCGCCGCGCCGCCGCGCTCGGCGTCGACCTCGGGCTCACGCTGTCGTGCTACGACCCGCTGTTCGAGCGCGAGCGCGACCGCTGGCTCTCGTGCGGCCGCTGCGACGCGTGCCGCCTGCGCCTCGCCGGCTTCCGCGCCGCCGGGCTCGCCGATCCGCTGCCGTACGCCGAGGCCGTGCCGTGATGCTGCGCGCGTGCGAGGACGCGCGGTGACGCTGCGCGCGCGCCTGTACGCGCTGCTGCGGCCGGCGGGCGAGGCACCGCACGCCGACGAGCGGCTCGAGCGCGCCAGCCGCCGCGTCGACGTCTTCGTCGTCGCGCTCATCGCTCTCGACTTCGTGTGCTTCGTCCTCGACTCGATCCCCGAGGTACGCGCGCGCCACGGCGCGCTGCTCGACGCGATCGTCACCGTCGTGCTGCTCACGTTCACGGTCGAGTACGCGCTGCGCCTGTGGACGTGCGTCGAGGACGAGCGCTTCCCCGACTCTGCGCGCGGCCGGCTGCGCTACGTACTGACGCCGATGGCGCTGGTCGATCTCGTGGCGATCCTGCCCGTGCTCGTCGTCGTCGCGCAGCTCTCGTTCCTCGCGCCGCTCCTGCCGGTCGAGCTCGGCTCGGTGCGCCTCCTGCGGCTGCTGCGCTTCGTGCGCCTGTTCAAGGTCGTGCGCTACTCGAGCCCGCTGCAGGTGCTCGTGCGCTCGCTCTGGCGCATCCGCGGTGAGCTGAGCCTCGTCCTGCTCGCCGAGGCCATCGTCGTGCTGATCGCGAGCGTGCTCATGTACGCCGTCGAGGGCGGCGGCCCGTTCGCGTCGATCCCCGAGGCGATGTGGTGGGCGGTCGTGACGATGACGACCGTCGGCTACGGCGACCTGGTGCCCCAGACGCTGCTCGGCCGCGCGATCGGCACCGCGGTGATGATCTGCGGCGTCGCGCTCTTCGCGATCCCGACCGGCATGATCGGCGCGTCGTTCGTCGAGGAGATGAGCTCCGAGCGCGAGCGGCGCCAGCGGCTGCGCGAGAAGCGGCTCGAGCGCGCGCGCGAGCTGCGCGAGCAGAAGCGTGAGACGTGGACGGTGGTCTGCCCGCACTGCCACGCGGCGTTCGACGCGGACGTCCCGGCCGAGCGGCCCGTCGGGTAGGCTGGGCGCGATGAGCGGCGAGGGGACGAGCGGCGCGAGGACGAGCGGCACGGGGACGAGCTGCACGGGGACGGGGACCGGCGACGCGCGTGTGGATGCGCTCGCGCGGCTCGTGGCGGTGATCGATCGGCTGCGCGACCCCGAGGGCGGCTGCCCGTGGGACCTCGAGCAGACGGTCGAGAGCATCGCTCCGAGCGCTGTCGAGGAGGCGCACGAGCTCGTCGAAGCGATCGAGCAGGGCGACGAGGCGGGGGCGGTCGAGGAGGCGGGCGACGTGCTCCTCGTCGTGACGCTCCTCGCGCGCATCGCCGAGCAGGCGGGCCGCTTCGACCTCGCGCGCGCGGCCGGCGCGGCGAGCGACAAGCTCGTCCGGCGCCACCCGCACGTCTTCGGCGACGTGTCGGTCCACGACGCGCCGCACGCGATCGCGAATTGGGAGCGCATCAAGGCGGGCGAGCGGGCGGCCGAGCGCGTCGATGCGAGCGCGCTCGCCGGCGTGCCGGTCGCGCTGCCCGCGCTGCAACGCGCCGATCGGCTCGGCGCCAAGGCGATCGCGGCGGGGTTTCGCTGGACGGACGCGCGGGGCGCGCTCGCCAAGCTCACCGAGGAGCTCGAGGAGCTGCGCGAGGCGGCGGAGGCGGCGTGGGCGCAGTCCGGCGGCGCGGCGGGCGCGGAGGCCGACGAGGCGCGCCGCGCGCGGCTCGAGAGCGAGCTCGGCGACGTGCTGCTCGCGGGCGCGCTCTTCGGCCGCTACGTGGGCGTCGATCCCGAGCGGGCGCTGCGCGGCGCGGTGCGGCGCTTCGAGGCGCGCTTCCGGCACATGGAGAGCGAGCTGGCAGGGGATTTGCGGGACGCGCCGCTGCCGCAGCTCCTCGAAGCCTGGCAACGGGCGAAAATGGCGACCGCCGACGAGCGTTAGGACCGCCGGAGACCCCCCCCGCATGACCGCGACAGAACGAGCGACCATCGTCCGCTCCAAGGGCCTGTTCAAGATCTACGGCGTCGCCCCGCACCAGTCGACGGTGCTCAAGGACGTCGATCTCGCCGTCGAGCCCGGCGAGTTCGTCTGCGTCATGGGCCCGAGCGGATCGGGCAAGTCGACGCTGCTGCACCTGCTCTCCGGCCTCGACGAGCCGTCGGCGGGAGCGGTGTTCCTCAACGACGTCAACCTCGGCTCGCTCGGCCTGCACGAGCGGACGATCGCGCGGCGCGAGACGATCGGCTACGTGTTCCAGTTCTTCAACCTGCTGCCGAACCTCGACCTCGTCGAGAACGTCGGCTTGCCGCTCGCGATCCAGGGCAAGAAGCCGAGCCAGCAGAGCGAGCTCGTCCTCGGGTTGCTCGAGCGCTTCGGGCTCGCCGAACGCCACAACGCGTTCCCACACCAGCTCTCCGCGGGCCAGATGCAGCGCGCGTCGATCGCGCGCGCGCTCGCCGGCGGGCAGCCGCTGCTCCTGTGCGACGAGCCGACCGGCAACCTGAGCCAGAAGGCGGGGCGCGAGGTGATGGAGCACCTGCGCGGCGTGTGCGACGACGACGGCAAGACCGTGTTGCTCGTCACGCACAACCCGCGCGACGCGACCTACGCGGATCGCGTGGTCTTCCTCGTCGACGGCGCGCTCGACCGCGCGCGCGAGCTGCGCGGACCCGACCTCGCCGTCGAGGACGTCCACGAAGCGCTCGCGGCGCTGCACATCTGAGCGGAGCGGCTGACGATGGGACTGGGCTACCGACTCGCGCGCCAGAGCCTGCGCCAACGACCCGGACGCACGTTCTTCAGTGTGCTGGGGGTCGCGGTGGGCATCGCGACCGTCGTCGCGATCTTCACGCTCGACCACAACACGGTGCTCTCGCGCTCGCGGCCGTCCGCGACGGACTGGACCGCGGACCTCGAGGTGCGGCCCGGGGACGAGCTCGATGACCCGCGCGGGCGGCTCTCCGAGATCGACGGCATCGCGGGGCTCTCGGCGTACTTCCAGAAGGACGCGCTGCTGCGCGCCGAGCGGGCGGCGGGCGAGGCGCGCCCCGAGCGGCGGCTCGTGCGCCTCGTCGCGCTCGAGGCGGACGCCGCGGCGCAGCTCGGCGCGTACCACCTCGCCGCGGGGCGCGACATCGACGCCGGCGCGACCGAGTCCGAGCTGTTGCTCGGCGACGCGCTCGCCGCCGAGCTCGGCGTCGAGGCGGGCGAGCGCGTCTACCTCGCCCAGCCGCAGCGCATGGCGCAGAGGGTCTGCATCGACGGCCAGGAGGTCGTCGTCGACGAGCAGCCGCCCGAGCCGATCGACCACGCGTTCCGCGTCGCGGGCGTCCTCGCGCGGGAGAAGCTCGGCCGCAAGGCGATGGGCCAGGTCGTCGTCGTCGACTTCGCGCGCGGCGCGGCGCTCTTCGCCGACTCGTTCGTGCAGCCGAGCTACCTCGTCATGCGCGACCAGGCGGTCGACATCGAGCGGCTCGAGGAGAGCCTGGGCCGCGACTTCACGTACAGCACGAACCGCAGCGCCGTCGTCGGCCAGCAGGCGGACGAGCGCGCGTTCCGCAACGGCGTGCGCATCGCGGGCCTGCTCGCGCTCGTCCTCGGCCTGTTCGTGATCTTCCACACGCTCTCGATGTCGCTCGTCGAGCGCGTGCGCGAGGTCGCCGTGCTGCACGCGCTCGGCGCGAGCCGCCGCCAGATCGGGCGCATCTTCTTCGGCGAGGCGCTCCTGATCGCTGCGCTCGCCGCGGTGCTCGGCCTCGCGGGCGGGCTGCTCCTCGCGCTCGTCATGCTGCGCATGGGCATCACGACGCTCGGCGTCTCGGGCGGCGTCGACGTGTTCGAGGTGCCGTGGAACGTCGTCGCGCCGCTCGTCGGCGTCGGCGTGAGCATCGCGCTGCTCGGCTCGGTCTACCCGCTCCTGCGCGCGCGCGGGACGGACGTCGTCACCGCGCTGCGCGGCGAGGAGGTGGCGCGCGGGAACAGGGTCGCGCGCGGATTCCATCTGGCCGCGGCGATCCTGCTGGCGATGATCCTGCCGGCGCTGTACTTCGTGATCGTGCCGGTGGTCGGGGAGAGCGACCGCGCGCTCGTCGGCGTCGTGCTCGCGGGCCTGGGCGTGCTCGGGCTGCTCGTCGCGCTGCCGCTCGTCGCGCCCGGCGTCGTCGGTGCCGCGTGCCGGGCGATCGCGCGGCCGTTCAGCGAGCGCTGGCCGCTGGCGGGCAAGCTGTCGGCGCGCTCGATCCAGCAGAGCCCCTCGCGCGCCGCGGCATCGGTGACCGCGATCGCGCTCGTCACCGCGGCCTTCGTCGGGCTCAAGGGCATGACGAACAGCCTGCGCGCGGAGACGGTGCGGTGGGCCGAGGAGTCGGTCGTGAACAAGGTCTGGGTCGACGGCCTGCCGAACACCGACTTCGAGGCGCTGCGGGCGCAGCTCGCGCGCTACCCGGGCGTGCTCGGCGTCGAGCCCGGCGACTCGAAGGTCACCGGCGGGCCGTTCGACGTCGTCGGCGTGCGCACGCAGGAGCTCGCGCGCTATGGCCCGTGCGCGGACGATCCCGCGCTCCTGCGTGCGATGGAGGAGGGGCAGGGGATGATCCTCTCGCGCCGCCTCGCGCAGCACCAGGGCAAGAAGGTCGGCGACCCGATCCACCTGCACACGCCGGGGAGCGGCGTGCAGAGCTTCCCCGTCGTCGCGATCTCCGACGCGTACGGCTACTCGCCGCATCCCGACGAGCGCATGTACGGCGTCATCAGCGACAGCCTGGTCGAGCGCTACTACTGCCTCGACCGCGACACGAGCACGCGGATCGCGGTGCGGCTCGCCGACGGCGCGGACAGCTCGGTCGTGCCGACCGCGGTGCACGAGCTACTGCCGAACGAGCAGGAGCTGCGCTTCGAGGGCGGCGACTCGATCCTCGCCTTCCATCTGAAGGACATCACGCGCGACTTCTTCCTGTTCGACATCATCTTCGGGCTCACCGCGCTGCTCGCCGCGCTCGGCGTGCTCAACGGGCAGCTCCTGACCGCGATGGAACGCTCGAAGGAGCTCGGCGTGCTGCGCGCGCTCGGGATGACGCGCCGGCAGGTCGCGGGCATGGTCCTGCTCGAGTCGGGCGTCGTCGGAGCGTGCGGAGGCGTGCTCGGCCTCGCCCTCGGCGGCCTGATGACGCCGGTGATCGTCGAGGCGCTGCAGGTGATCTCCGGGCTGCCGCTGCCGCACAAGAGCGCCGGCCCGTACCTCGGCCTGTGCCTCGCGGGCGCGCTCGCGCTGGCCCTGGTGGCGGGGCTCTACCCGATCTGGCGGATGAACCGGCTGGACGCGGTCCGGGCCGTGCGCACGAGCTGACGCTAGCCAGATTGCTTCCGGGATCGAATCGGCCCGGCCCCCTTTTCTCCGCCCGGCGGCCGCGGCTATACTCCCGCCCCGAAGCGCGGGGACGTAGCTCAATTGGTTAGAGTGCCGGCCTGTCACGCCGGAGGTTGCGGGTTCAAGTCCCGTCGTCCTCGCCATCCTCGCTCCTCGACGCCGCCACCCTGCCGGGGCGCAGCGTGCAGGACCACCCGCGTCGGAGCGGGCCCGGCGGCTCCCGCCGGATCGTTCTAGCCCCTCTGCCGTCCGCCGTCCGTTCGCGCTCCGCCGCCACACGCCGATCGACCCCTCCATGCCTGCCTTCGAGCGCCCTGGGGATCTGCCGCCGCCGATCCTGGTCGAGGACGCTGCGGTCTTCGGCCGGCTGCTCGACGTCCTGGCCCGCTGCGACGAGGTCGCGTTCGACACCGAGGCGGACTCCTTCTTCAACTACCGCGAGAAGGTCTGTCTGGTCCAGGTGACGGCCGACGGGGCCGACTACCTCGTCGACCCGCTCGCAGGCTTCGACCTGGCGCCGCTGGGCGAGGTGCTCGCCGACCCGCGCACGACGAAGGTCTTCCACGACGGCGAGTACGACGTCCTGATCCTGAAGCGCGACTTCGGCTTCGAGTTCCGCGGGATGTTCGACACGCGCGTCGCCGCCGCCGCGCTGGGCGTCGCGAATCCCGGCCTCGCGTCCGTGCTGGGCGATCTGTTCGAGGTCGAGCTCGACAAGTCGCAGCAGCGCTCGGACTGGAGCCGCCGGCCGCTGACGCCCAAGCAGATCGCTTACGCGCGGCTCGACACGCACTACCTCGTCCCGCTGATGCACCACCTGCGCCCGCGTCTCGAGGAGCGCGGCGTCGCGATGGTCGTCGAAGGCGAGTGCCGCCGCGTCGAGACGCTCGAGCCGGCCGAGCGCGCCTTCGATCCCGACGAGTTCGTGCGCATCAAGGGCGCGCGGACGCTCGATCCCGACCAGATGCAGGCGCTGCGCTCGCTCTTCGTGCTGCGCGACGAGCGCGCCCGCGAACGCGACCAGCCGCCGTTCAAGGTGCTCTCGAACGCGCACCTGATCCAGCTCGCGCGCGCCCGGCCGCGCACGGCGCGCGACGTCGCCCGCCTGCGCGACTTCCCGCCGCGTCTCGCGCGCCAGATGGGCGACGCGATCGCCGGCGCGGTGCGCGAGGCGGCCGAGCAGGGCCCGCTCGCGAGGGTGCCGCGGCTGGCCTCGCGGGACGGCACCGGCCGGCTCGACGACGCACAGCTCGAGCTGCACGAGCGCATCAAGGCCTGGCGCAAGGAGCGGGCGATCGCGGACGACTTCGACGCGTCGCTCGTGCTGAACCGGCACGCGCTGCTCGCGCTCGTCCACGAGCGTCCGGAGAGTCTCGAGGAGCTGCGCGCCGTGGCCGGCGTCCAGGACTGGCAGGCCGAGCGCTACGGCGAAGCGATCGTCGCGCTCGTGCGCGACTTCGAGCGCGACGTCGCGGCCGGGAAGATCCCGACGAATGCGCGTCGCCGGGGCCGCCCGCGCCGGCGCGGCGGGGCGTGATGGCGGCCGGGATGGAGGTCGCGGCGGCCCGTGTTGGTGGAGACGATGGGAGTCGAACCCACGACCTCTGCGTTGCGAACGCAGCGCTCTACCAACTGAGCTACGTCCCCACTCCCGTCACACGGGCGCAGAATCCTAGTCACCGAGGCGGCGCGGGGGAAGAGCGTGCGGCCGCTCGCTCGCTCGAATTTGCCGCGGAGCCCGCCCGGGCTGCGGCTTAGACTGCCCGATCCAGCGACCACTGCCCGGTCCAGCGACACTGCCCGGTCCAGCGACCCAGAGGGATCCCGAGGAGACAGGTCATGACGGATTCGTTCGGCTCCCACGGCACGCTCGACGTCCACGGCACCCGTTATCGCATCGCGCGCATGAAGGCGCTCGAGCAGCGCGGGATCGACCTCGGCCGGCTCCCCTTCGCCCTGCGGGTGCTGCTCGAGAACCTGCTGCGGCGCGAGGGCGACGGGACGGTCGAGGCCGCCGACGTCGAGGCGCTCGCCCGCTGGCAGCCGCGCGACGACGCCCGCCCCGAGATCGCGTTCATGCCGGGCCGCGTCCTGCTCCAGGACTTCACCGGCGTCCCCGCGGTCGTCGACCTCGCCGCGATGCGCGACGCGATGCGCCGCGCGGGCGGCGACCCGAAGCGGATCAACCCGCTGCAGCCGGTCGAGCTCGTCATCGACCACTCCGTCCAGATCGACGCGTTCGGCCGCGCCGACGCGAGCGCGATCAACGCGCGGATGGAGTACGAGCGCAACCGCGAGCGCTACGGCTTCCTGCGCTGGGGCCAGAGCGCGTTCGAGAACTTCCGCGTCGTCCCGCCGAGCACGGGCATCGTGCACCAGGTCAACCTCGAGTACTTGGCGCGCGTCGTCATGACGGGCGAGCAGAACGGCGCGACGTGGGTCTACCCCGACACGCTCGTCGGCACCGATTCGCACACGACGATGATCAACGGCCTCGGCGTGCTCGGCTGGGGCGTCGGCGGCATCGAGGCCGAGGCGGCGATGCTCGGCCAGCCGGTCGCGATGCTGATCCCCGACGTCGTCGGGGTGCGGCTCACCGGGCGCCTGCCCGAGGGCTCGACCGCGACCGATCTCGTGCTGCGCGTCACGCAGGTGCTGCGCAAGCACGGCGTCGTCGGCAAGTTCGTCGAGTTCTTCGGCCGCGGGCTCGAGCATCTGCCGCTCGCCGACCGCGCGACGATCGCGAACATGGCGCCCGAGTACGGCGCGACGTGCGGCATCTTCCCGGTCGACGAGGAGACGCTGCGCTACCTCGCGCTCTCGGGCCGCACGGACGAGCAGATCGAGCTCGTGCGCGCGTACATGACCGAGCAGGGCATGTTCCACACGGCGGGCAGCCGCGAGGCGGAGTACAGCGACGTGGTCGAGCTCGACCTCGGCACGATCCAGCCGGCGGTCGCGGGTCCGAGCCGGCCGCAGGACCGCGTGCTGCTCGACGACCTGAAGGGCTCGTTCCAGGGCACGCTGCGCGACTTCCTCGCGACGCGCAAGCAGAAGCAGCGCGCCGCGGCCGCGTCGGTCGGCGGCGCGGGCGGCGTCGCGGTCGCGGAGGCGCCGGCGTCGGACGAGCGCGTCGAGATCGAGATCGACGGCCGGCGCTGCTCGCTCGGCCACGGCTCGGTCGTCATCGCGGCGATCACGAGCTGCACGAACACGTCGAACCCGTCGGTGATGCTCGCGGCGGGGCTCGTCGCGAAGAAGGCGAGCGAGCGCGGTCTCGCGACGAAGCCGTGGGTGAAGACGAGTCTCGCGCCCGGCTCGCAGGTCGTGACGGACTACCTCGAGCGCGCGGGGCTGATGGACTACCTCGAGCAGCAGCGCTTCCACCTGGTCGGCTACGGCTGCACGACGTGCATCGGCAACAGCGGTCCGCTCCCCGATCCGGTGTCGAAGGCGATCTCCGAGCACGACCTGATGGTCGCGTCGGTCCTGTCGGGCAACCGCAACTTCGAGGGCCGCGTGCACGCGCAGGTCCGCGCGAGCTACCTCGCGAGCCCGCCGCTCGTCGTCGCCTACGCGCTCGCGGGCCGCGTCGACTTCGACCCGCGCACGGAGCCCTTGGGCGAGGGCAAGGACGGCAAGCCGGTCTATCTGCGCGACGTGTGGCCGAGCCAGCGCGAGATCGCGGACGCGATGGCGACGTCGATCGACTCGACCATGTTCCGCGAGCGCTACGCGGACGTCTTCCGCGGCGACGAGACGTGGCGCTCGATGCCGATCCCGGAGGGCGACACGTACGCGTGGGACGCCGAATCGAGCTACGTCAAGGAGCCGCCGTACTTCGAGGGTCTGACGGTCGAGGCGCCGCCGGTCGAGGACGTGCGCGGCGCGCGCGTGCTCGCTCTGCTCGGCGACAGCATCACGACGGACCACATCTCGCCGGCGGGCTCGATCAAGCCCGACAGCCCGGCCGGGCGCTATCTGCAAGAGCGCGGCATCGAGCCGACGGACTTCAACTCCTACGGCTCCCGGCGCGGGAACCACGAGGTGATGATGCCCGGCACGTTCGCGAACGTGCGCCTGCGCAATCAGCTCGTCCCCGGCGTCGAGGGCGGCGAGACGCTCCATCTCCCCGACGGCGAGCCGATGTCGATCTTCGATGCGGCGATGCGCTACCGCGAGGAGGACGTCCCGACGGTGATCCTCGCGGGCGCCGAGTACGGGACGGGCTCGTCGCGCGACTGGGCCGCGAAGGGCCCGATGCTCCAGGGCGTCCGCGCGGTGATCGCGCAGAGCTACGAGCGCATCCACCGCAGCAACTTGATCGGCATGGGCATCCTGCCGCTGCAGTTCGCCGACGGCGCATCGTGGCAGAGCTTGGGGCTCACCGGCCGCGAGACGATCGACGTCGAAGGCCTCGCGGCGCTGCTCTCCGACGACTTCGACGGCGGCGGCACGGTGACCGTGCGCGCGACGAGCGACGACGGCAAGTCGAAGACGTTCGACGCGCTGGTGCGCATCGACACGCGCCAGGAAGGGCACTACTACCAGAGCGGCGGGATCCTGCACTACGTGCTACGGCGGCTGATCGCGCAGGAGTAGGGCGGCGCGGCGCGCCGCGGCGCGCCGCACGCCGTCTCGTCCTGGGCAACCGCGGCGGCGAAACGCCATCGCGGTCACCGCCCAGTCCGCGATGCGTTGCAGCCTCCGACCGGGGCGCGTCCTGTCCGGCCGCAGTAGGCCGTGACGACGAAGGTAGGTCCCCGTCGAGCGGTCGGGTGCGGATTCACCAGATTCGTGGACGGCGTGACGTGCGCGTGAGGGCGGCGTCGACCTCGTGACGAGCGCGTGACGCAGCCGTCGCGACGGCGGACGTAGGCTCGCGCGCATGCAGCGGAGCATCGCGGCCGCCGTCTGTGCGTCCTGCGTCGCGCCGAGCGCGTTCGTCGACGAGCCGCGCCCGCACGACTGGTTCGGCATCTCGCTCGCCGTGCTCGGCGACGTCGACGGCGACGGGGTCGCCGATCTCGCCGTCGCGTCGCCCGCGCCGCCCGGCGGATCGGCGGGCCCCGGCGTCGTGCTGTGGGGGCGGACGCGCGTCGTGCTCGTCTAGATAGAGCCGCCGCCCGGCGAGCCCGACTTCGGCGCCGCGC
>CAZGTQ010000136.1:0-18651 GCA_964528575.1 uncultured Planctomycetaceae bacterium
TGGGCTTCGTCACGCGCCGGCTGACGTTCGGCGAGGCGCTCTCGTGGCGTCAGGACGCGGGCGAGCGGAGCATCCACCCGCTCTCGCGCAAGGCCGAGTCGGTCGCCGAGTGGAAGGCGGCGCACCAGGTGCGCAGCTGAGGGCACCGATGCTCGTGGGACCAACCATTTCAGAAAGTCGCTCCTGGCTCCTCCACACGAAAACCAGCCAGTTCTAGAGTCTGGCATGGCTACTTCGACTCTGGACGCCGACATCCTCCGTCGCCTGCCGAAGGTCCTTCTGCACGAGCACCTCGATGGGGGGCTGCGGGCGCAGACCGTGTTGGAGCTCGCTGACGAGCATGGGTACCGGGACCTGCCCGAGTCGGACCCGGAGCCGCTGGCGAGCTGGTTCGCGGCCGGGGCGGCGCGGGGGAGCTTGCCGCTCTATCTCGAGGGGTTCCGACACACGATCGCGGTGATGCAGACGCACGCTGCGCTCGAGCGGGTGGCGTACGAGGCGCTCGAGGATCTCGCGGCGGACGGGGTCGTGTACGCGGAGCTGCGGTTCGCGCCGCACTTCCACACGGCGCAGGGCTTGGGACTCGACGCGGTCATGCTCGCCGTCCTCGACGGGCTGCGGCGTGCCTCGCACGACTTCGACATCGGGTACGGGCTCATCGTCAGCGCGATGCGCAACGAGCCCGAGGACATGTCGATCAAGCTCGCCGAGCTCGCGCTCGCGTACCGCGAGCACGGATGCGTCGGCTTCGACCTCGCGGGCGAGGAAGCCGGGCATCCGGCGAACCACCACCTGCGCGCGTTCCAGCTCGCGAAGCGGACGAACTTCGCGATCACGATCCACGCGGGCGAGAGCTTCGGCCCCGACAGCATCTGGCAAGCGCTCCAGTACTGCGGCGCTCACCGGATCGGTCACGGCGTGCGGCTGATCGAAGACATCGTGATGTACGAGGGCAAGGTGATCAAGATCGGCTCGCTCGCGTCCTACGTCCTCGATCACCGCGTCCCGCTCGAGATCTGCCTGTCGAGCAACGTGCACACGGGCGCGACCCCTTCGATGGAAGAGCACCCGTTCCCGACGTTCCGCAAGCTCGGGTTCCGCGTCACGCTCAACACCGACAACCGGCTGATGAGCCGCACGACGATGAGCCGCGAGTACCAGATCGCGATCGAGCAGTTCGGCTGCGGGCTCGACGACCTCGAGAAGCTCTCGATCAACGGCATGAAGTCGGCGTTCGCGCACTACCCGGAGAGGTGCCGCTACATCTTCCAGCGCATCAAGGCGCCGTTCGCCGCGATACGCGAGGAGCTCGATCTGCCCCCGCGCAAGCCGTACGAGCAGCGGTGAGCGGGCGCCGCGACCCGCTCTCCTTCGCCGGCCGCGTCGAGGTGCGCGTCTTCGAGAGCGAGCTCCTCGCCGGCAATCCCGCGGGCGAGCCGCACGTGCGCGAGCTCCCCGTCTACCTGCCCCCGGACGCGTCGTCGAACGGCTCGCACCGCTACCCGACGATCTTTCTGCTGAGCGCGTTCACGTCGCGCGCGCACGAGCTGCTCGACACGCATCCCTGGCACTGCGGCCCCGTCGCACAGTTCGACCGCCTCGTCGCGAGCGGCGAGGCGCCGCCCGCGATCCTCGTGCTCCCCGACTGCTGGACGCGGCTGGGCGGCAGCCAGTACGTCGACTCGGCTTGGCACGGCCCGTTCGAGCAGTACGTCGCGCGTGAGCTCGTGCCATTCGTCGACGCGGCCTTCCCGACGCGCCCGGGTCGGCGCGCCGTCGCGGGGAAGTCGTCGGGCGGCTTCGGAGCGCTGCACCTGGGGATGACGCACCCCGACCTCTTCCCCGCCATCGCCTCGATCAGCGGCGACTGCGACTTCGAGCTCTGCTTCGGGAGCGAGATCCTGAGCGCGATGCGCGCGCTCGTCGCGTACGACATGGACCCCCCGCGGTTCCTCGAAGCGTTCGAGCGCGAGCCGCGCCTCGACGGCGACGCGCACGCGATCCTCAACGTGCTCGCGATGTCGGCGTGCTACTCGCCCAACCCCCAGAGCCCGCTCGGATACGACCTGCCGATGGACCTGCGCACGGGCGAGCGCATCGACGCGGTGTGGTCGCGCTGGCTCGCCTTCGACCCCCTGCACCGTGTCCGCGAGCGCGCCGACGCCCTCCGCTCGCTCGAGCTCCTCCACCTCGAGTGCGGCCTGCGCGACGAATTCCACCTGCAGTGGGGGCTGCGCCGCCTCGTCGACGTGCTGCGCGAGCTCGAGGTGGAGCACCACCACGAAGAGCACCTCGGCGGACACCGCGGCCTCGGCTCCCGCTGGCCCGCCGTCCTGACGAAGCTCGCGCGGCACCTGAGCGCCTGACGCCCTCGCCGGCGCACGCCGTCTCGCACCCGCCCTCGCGGGTCGCACGCTCGCGCCACGCGCAGCCCCCGCCGCCCCCTCCCACCCGGGCCAGACCGGCGCAGACCGCGATCGGTGTCGCGCCCGCAACGAAATCTTTCGACGACCTCGACGACTTCGACGACTTCGGCGGCCACGGCGACTTCGACGGCCTCGACGCCTCGACGGTCTGAATCGGCCTCGACCGCCCGCGCGCGACTCGTCCCGGTTGCGCTCGACGGAGCGCGAGCGAGCCGACGCGCCCCGCTCGCCCCACGCGCGCCGGAACCGACCTCGTCGACGACCCGCCGCGAGCCGCGCCGCCCGCGTCGCCCGCGCCGCCCGCGCCGCCCGCGCCCTCGCGCTACCCCGCGTGCGTCGCCTCGACCACCGTGTGGATCCCCCCGCGCACGAGAAAATCCCCCACGACCGTCATGCGCCGCGGGGCGAGCGCCGCGACGAGATCGTCGAGGATACGATTCGTCACCGCCTCGTGGAACGCGCCCTGATCGCGGAACGACCACAGGTAGAGCTTCAAGCTCTTCAGCTCGACGCAGAGCTCGCTCGGCACATAGGCGATCCGGATCGTCGCGAAGTCCGGCTGGCCCGTCTTGGGGCACAAGCACGTGAACTCGGGGCACTCGAAGCGGATCTCGTAGTCGCGCTCCGGCTTCGGGTTCGGGAACGTCTCGAGCTCGGTGGAAGGGCGTGTCGGCATGACGAGGAGCACGACTCTCGCGCGCGACTCTAGCGCGCGCGGCCCGGTGGAGCGACTAGGCGGCCGCGCACGCGCGCGACCGCGCGGCCGTCGAGCCGGTAGTCCACGCGCCAGGCGAGCGGGCCGCCCGTCTGCAGCACGCTCGCCGCCGCGGGGCGCACAGCCTCGAAGCAGAGCGCGTCGGTGCCGTCGATCCAGCGGATGAAGCGGCCTTCGAACTCCGCGAACTGGAACGTCCCGACGTCCAGCAACGTGAGGCGCCAGCTCGCGCGCTCGGCCATGCGCGGGTCGACCCGGCCGGGGAGCGGGCGCTCGGGCACGTGGAAGATCCAGTCGCCCGCCGTGTTGCCGCGGTCGTACGGGCGCACGTCGTCGGCGAACGGCGGCAGCGTCTCCAAGACCTCCGCCTCCTCGACCGTCGGCAGGCCCGACTCGAACCACACGCGGCGCGCGCGGCCGCCGATGCGCCACGCGAGCGAGCTCGCCAGGTCGTACACCGCGACGGGACGCTCGCCGAGCGAGAGCCAGACGCCGGCGTGCGCGCCGAGCGCCGCCGCCGGCGACGTCGCCGCCCAGCTCACCACGCGCGCGGCGGCGAGGTCGGTGCCCGCCGGCGCGACGACGCGCAGGCCGTCGACGCCCGCGCACTCGAGGTCGAGGTCCGGCGAGCGAGCCTCGCCGCGCCAACGCAACGGGCCGCCCGAGCGCTCGGGCGGATCGAGTCGGCACAGCACGCGGTCGGCGGGCACCTGGGGCCGCGCGCCCGCGGCCTCCACGACCGAGCCGTCGCCGTCGCTCACGCCGGTCGGGGGCGGCAGCGCGTCGACGAGCGATGCGCGCGCGACGAGCGCGGCGCAACCCGCGGCGCGCAGCGCGTCGAGCTCGGGCTCGAGCGCGAGCGCGAGCAAGGCCTCGCGGCTGATCGCGCGCACCGGAGCGCCGCCGGGAGCGAGCAGCGGCAACGCGCCCCCGAGGCACTCGATGCCGCGCACGAGGCCCGGCGGGTCGACGACGAGCACGGTGACGTCGGGTCCGAGCTCCGCGCGCGCGGCCGCGAGGTCCCCGCGCAGATCGGCGACCGCGTCCGCCGCCGCGCGCCACGCGCGCGCGTTGCCGCTCGCGAGGATCGCGTAGACCAGGCCGATCGCGAGCGGCAACGCCGTGCGCCGCAGGCCCGACACCGCGCACGCGGGCACCGCGAGCCCCATCGCCATCACGCCCGCTGCGCCGAACAGCACGTGCGCCTCCGACAAGTCGCCCGGGTGCACGCGCGCCGCGATCCCGGCGAGCACGACGGCGACGACCAGAGCGCTGAACCACGCGACGAGCAGCCCGCCCCACAGACGCGGCGCCGAGCGCGCCGCGGCCATCGCCGGCTGCAGCGCGACGAGGAACGCCAGCCCCGCGAGCGCGAGCCCCGAGAGCCCCGTCCCGTGCTCGTTGACCGGCAGCACGAGCACGCCGAGCTTCTCGACGAACAACGCGATGACCACCGCGAGCCCCTCGTCGTCGCCGACGCGCTCGAGCGTCGCGAGCGCGGAGGGCACCGGCCACGCACCGTCGACCGCGTAACGCGCGAGCGGACCGACCAGCACGCACGCTCCGTACACGACCAGCGTCGTCGCCGCCGTGCGCACGCGGTCGCGCCGCGGACGGTAGCGGTGCGCGGAGACGAGCTCGGCGAGCGCGAGCACGAGCGGGAGCCCGTACGCGAGCTCGCCCGACAGCCCCGCCGCGATCGCGAGCGCGCCGGCGACCACGCCGCGCACCGGCCGCCGCTCCTGGCGCCCGCCGAGGAACGCCGCGGCCGCCCACGCCGACCACGCTGCCGCGAGCAGCGCGTCGCGGTGCGCGAGCCCCGCGACGACCGCCGTGTAGAGCGGATGGATCGCGAGCAACGCGAGCGCACCGAACGCGGCGGCGCGCGCGTGCTCGCTGCCCGTCCACGGCAACAGGAGCCGCCGCAAGAAGAGCGCGATCCCCGCGGCACCGGCGAGCAGCATCGCGAGGTTCTCGAGCCGGTACGGCAGCGCCGCCGCCGCCCCTTCGCCCTCGACGCCCCACACCTGCCGCGACGCCGCCGTCCACGCGCCGGTCAGGATCGACCCGCCGGGACCGCCCAGCTCGAACAGCGTCCGTGCGTCGAGCAGGTCGGCGCCGCTCGCGCCGGACGCGGCGACCAGGATGCGCCAGTCCGCGCCGACGAAACCCGCGTCGCGCAGCGGCGCGTACGCGACCGCGACGAGCAGCGCGAGCGCGGCGACGACCGCCGCGCGTCGGCCCCACGGCGGCAGCGCGAGCTCGCCCGCGCGCACCGGGTGCTCCCGCCGCATCGCCTCGTGCCGCATCGAGGACTCGAGGGCCATGCGATGCGCGCGCGCCTCAGTCGCCGGCGGCGTCCGCGCCGCCGCCCTCGCGCGCCTCGTCCCACGCGTCGAGCAGCCACGCGGGGAGCTGCTCGCGTCGCTCGACGACGACCCGCGCCGGCGTGTACGCGACGTACGGCTCGAGGAGCGTGCGCACGACGACGCGCTCGCCCTGCGCGACGAGCGGGGCGACCGCGTCGGGCGCGCGCTCGAGGTCGGTGCGGTCCTCGAGGTAGAGCGGGACGAACCAGCCGCGGCCGCCGCCGTGGAGCTGGCGCACCGCGAGGCCGCGCCGCAGCGACCACTGCACGGCGCCGGCGATCGCGCAGATCTGCGCGACGGCGGGCGCGCCCTCGATCAGCGGCACGCGCACCTGCCGCTCGTCGGAGCCGATCTCGCACGCGACGACGACCTCCGCGCCGGGGTCGAGCTCCGGCCACGGCCCGAGCTCGGGCGGCGCGGGCAGGTCGGCGCAGCTCGGCCGCTCGCCGACCCAGTTGAGCACCCACGGGTTC
The DNA here is from genome assembly GCA_964528575.1 of uncultured Planctomycetaceae bacterium. Lineage (GTDB taxonomy): Bacteria > Planctomycetota > UBA1135 > UBA1135 > CAZGTQ01. The sequence continues at coordinate 5,984 of CAZGTQ010000136.1, forward strand.
TCCTCGGGCGCGGCGTTCGGCACGAGACCGGCGTACACCGGCGCGCCGGTCTTCGTCGTGAGCCGCCCGACGGTCAGCACGAGCTGCTCGCTGTTCCACAACGTGTTGCCCTGCTCGATCGCGAGGCGCACGTGCACGGCGAGGTACTTGAGCAGCACGAAGTTGTTGGCGCCCCAGTCCTCCTCGAGCGCGAGCTCCTTCAAGAGGTTGATCCGTCCGCCCGGCACGAAGCAGAAGCGGAAGAGCGACTGGATCGACAGGTACTCGTCGCCGAACTCCGCGAGCAGCGCTTCGCGGGTCGGACGGGTGCGTTCGCCGGGCTCGAGCTGCGTCGTCATGAGGGCGTCTCGGAATGCGTCGGTGCTGGCGAAGTGCGCGAGTATAGCGACAATGCACCGATGCTCGACATCTTCCGCCCGCTGTGCGAGGCCGCCCGAGACCTCGACCTGACCGACCCGGCGGCGGCCGAGGCGCGCCTGCGCGAGCGCTTCGATCCCGGCGGAGACGACGCCGCGCACCTGAACGAGCAGCTCGCCCGCCTGCTCTCCGAAGGCGCCATCGCCAACCGCGGCGAGCCGCCCGTGCGCTGGGGCCGTGTGGCGAAGCCGAGCGACGAGACGCTGGGCTTCTCGATCGACGCGGTGCACATGTCGGCCCCCGGCCCGCGCCACCGCCATCCGCGCGGCGAGATCGACTGGTGCGTCGCGCTCGAGGGCGAGCCGACGTTCGACGGGCGCTCCCCGGGCTGGGTCGTGCTGCCGCCCGACTCGACGCACGTGCCGACCGTCGCGGGTGGGACGATGCTCGTCGTCTACCTGCTCCCCGACGGCGAGATCGAGTTCGAGCGATGATTTCGGGCAATGCCGAGCGTGCCGCTGCCGAAGCAGCCAGTGTGAACGAGGCGATCCACCTGCCCGGCCACGAGCCCGGCCACGAGCCCGGCCCCCCGCCCGGCCTCGAGCCCCCGCCGGGCGACGCGATCCGCGTCTTGGTGCGCGTCGACCGCGACCCGCGCGCCGCGCTGCCGACGCTCGCCGCGCTCGCGCCTTGCGCCGGCGCGCGTCTCGCGATCACCGTCGCGGTGCACGGCGACCCGGGCCCGCTCGTCGGCGTCGCGCAGCGGCTCGGCGTCGCGCTCGCGCGCTGGACGCCGGACGCGGACGCGCTCGCGCTGCTCGGCGTCGCACCGGGCTGCCCGCTGCTCCTGGTCGAAGCGGGAGCGCTCCCGCCCGCGCGCTTCGCCGAGACGCTGCTCGCACACCCGCGCGACGCGGTGGTCGTCGCGAGCACGAGCTCGGGCGGCGGCCCCGAGGCGCTCGCGGACCTCGGCCCGGCCGACGGCCCCTCCGACGCGCTGCGCGAGGCGTGGGGCCACGCGTCGCGCGAGCTGATGCGCGCGTGGCCGCGCGTCCGCGAGGGCGTGAGCCGCGTGACGAGCCCGATCGTCGCGCTGCACGACGCGCACGCGCACCAGGGCGCGCTCGCGCGCTGGTGGCGCGAGCCGCAGGTCGACTTCCTTCCGCTGGCGCGCGACGCGCGTGTCGTGCTGGCGCGCGACCTCGTCGTGTGGCGCCTGCCTCCGGTCGAGCACCCCGGGGCGCCGTCGCGGCTGGGCGCGCGGCTCGCCGACCCGCTCGTGCCGCCGGTCGTCGAGCGTCTCGCTCCGGCCGAGCTGCACGCGGTCGCGACGAAGCTCGAGGGCGCGCTCGCGGCCGGTCCGCGTCCGACCGCTTCGTTGTTCCTCGCGCGGCTGTGCGCGCGCACGGGCCGCGCGGCGCGCGCGCGCATCCACGCGCTCGCGGCGCTCGAGCGCTGGCCCGACCACGCGGGCGCCGCGCTCGTGCTCGCGGAGGCCGAGGCGGTCGGCGGCTCGGGCGAGCGCGCGCGGCGCCGGCTCGACGAGCTGCGCCAGGCGGTGCCGCACCCCAAGTGCCGCCGCGCGCGCCTGCTCGCGTGCGTCGGCGAGAGCTGGCGCGCAGGCGGCGACCAGGAGCAGGCCGAGGCGTGCTTCGCGGCCGCGCTCGCGCTCGATCCGGGCGAGCCGCTCGCGCGCGTCGGCCGCGGCGCGCTGCACCTCGAGAGCGGCGCGTTCGAGGACGCGCTCGAAGACTTCTCCGCCGCGACGCGCCGCGACCCGCTGCGCACGCGCGGCTGGTACGGCCTCGGCCGCACGTGGGCGGTGTGCGGCGAGCCGCAGCGCGCGCGCGAGGCGCTGGCGCGCGCTCTCGCGCTCGATCCGTCGCACCGCGAGACGCGCACGCTGGCCGACCGACTCGCGGGCCGCGTCGCCGCGCTCCCGCGCCCCGCGCACGCGACGCTCGCCGAGATCGGCTGAGGCCGTGACCGCAGCAGCCCTGCGCGCAGCTACTGTTCAAGGACGCGGACGCGCGCGAGCGCGCGAGCTCGCTCGGGAGTAGCGGCGCCCCACGAGCGCAGAGCCCCCTTCCTCCGAGCCGGAGGAAGGGGGCTCTGCTCGCGCGTGCGGACGGCCGGTCACAGGCGCGAGGCAAGCTCCAGGATCGAGTCGGCGAAGGACGACGCCTGGTCGCCGACGCGGGCGACACGGGCGGCGGTGGACTCCTCGAACGCCAAGACGAGGCGAGCCGGCGCGCCCATCCGTTGGAGCGCCGTCACGCCTTCGCGGCGCAGGTCGTTCATCGTGTCGGTGCCGCGCTCGGCGGCGGCGAGCAGTTGCGTCGCGATCGCGCGACCTTCCGCGAGGATCTGCGACTTGCGCGCGCCGCGGGCGCTCATCTCCAGCAGCAGATCGACGCCGCTGCGGTGGATCGACTGGAGCGACGCGAGCGTGGCGGTCTGCTCCGCCTCGATGGCGGTCTCGAAACGGCCGGCGACGTCGGTCGGCGTCTGGGCCGCCGCGCTCGGAGCGAAGGCGAGGGAGGAGAGAACGGTGACGAGCAGAAGGCTGAGTACTTGCATGGCTGATCGCGCTCGAGGCGAGGAGCGCGCTCCGTCTGAGAGGTTGCGGTGAGAGGTTGCGAAGCGGCCGGCGGTCGAGCGCGACGTCGCGCCCCGCGGGCCACTCGTGCATGCGCCGTCCGTGCTCGGCGACTGGCAGGAAGTCGCGGGAAGGCGAAGAAACCGCCGCCGACGACGACCTCGCGCGCCGCGTGCGGTGAACACGAACGCAGCATTCCTCGAACCCGGTCCCGCGTGCTCCGCGCCGCACCGACACGACGTCCGGCGGCCGGATCACGACGTCCGGCGGCCGGATCACGACATCCGGCGGCCGGATCGCGCCGTCCGGCGGCCGGATCGCACGTCCAGGTTCTGGACGGGCGCGGCGCGACGCGCCGGCGCGCGACCTGCGGACGGCGATCGGAGCGATGGCGCGCGAGTTGCTCCAGAGCGCGAGTTGTCCGGTGCGGCTGCACCCAGCGCCAGCCCCAACATGCCATGACCGACGTCACCCTACTCCTCAGTCGCGTCCGCAACGGCGAGGACGGCGCCCGCGAGCGCCTCCTCGAGCTCGTCTACGGCGAGTTGCGCCGGATCGCGCGCAGCGCGATGGCGTCCGAGCGTTCGGACCACACGCTCGAGCCGACGGCGCTCGCGCACGAAGCGTATCTGCGCCTCGCCCACGGCGCCGACGAAGCGCTCGCGTTCGAGAACCGCGCGCACTTCTTCGCCGCGGCGGCGCAAGCGATCCGCCGGCTCCTCGTCGAGCACGCGCGAGCGCGCACGCGGCTCAAGCGCGGCGGCGCGCGCAACCGCATCGACCTCGACTCGCGCGTCGACGTCGCGGCCGAGCCGGGGACCGACGAGCGCGTGCTCGCGGTGGACGACGCGCTCGAGCGGCTTGCGAGGTTCGATTCCGGGAAAGCGCGACTCGTCGAGCTGCGCTTCTTCGCCGGGATGAGCGTCGACGAGGTCGCGCTCGCCCTGGGCGTCTCGCCGAGCACGGTGGCGCGCGAGTGGCGCGTCACGCGTGCGTGGTTGTTCAGCGAGCTCGGCGGAGTCCGGTGTGGATGCTGAGCGCTGGCGCCGCGTCCAGGCGGCGTTCGAGGGTGCCATCGAGCGGGCTGGCGCGGAGCGCGCCGCGTTCGTCGCGGTCGCCTGCGCAGAAGACCTCGAGCTGCGGTTCGAGGTCGAGCGTCTGCTCCTGCTCGACGATTCGCTCGAGGAGCTGGAGCCCTTCTCGACCCTCGCGTCGCACTCGGACTCCCTCGTCCAGTCGCTGCGCGAGCCCGAGCGCATCGGTCCGTACCGCATCGTCCGCGTGCTGGGCGAAGGCGGGCTCGGCACCGTCTACCTAGCCGAGCAGGAGCAGCCGATCCGGCGCCGCGTCGCGCTCAAGGTCGTCCGGCTCGGCATGGAGACTCCGAGCGTGCTCGCGCGCTTCGACCTCGAGCGCCAGGCGCTCGCGCGCATGGATCATCCGAACATCGCGAGGATCCTGGACGCGGGCGACACGCCGTGCGGGCAGCCGTACTTCGTGATGGAGTACATCGACGGCGTGCCGATCACCGCGCACTGCGACGCGGCGCGGCTCGACGTGCGCCAGCGCCTCGAGCTGTTCGAGAGCGTCTGCCGCGCCGTCGAGCACGCGCACCAGCGCGGCATCCTCCACCGCGACCTCAAGCCGTCGAACGTTCTCGTGCGCTACCAGGACGGAATCGCCGTGCCGGTGATCATCGACTTCGGTCTCGCGAAGGCGATGCGGCCGTCGAGCGAAGCGCCGACTCTGACGCTGCACGGGCAGGTCGTCGGAACGCTGCCCTACATGAGCCCCGAGCAGATCGCCGAGGAGCCCGTCGAGCTGGACGCGCGCGCGGACGTCTACTCGCTCGGCACGCTCCTCTACGAGCTCGCCGTCGGGGCAGCTCCGGTCGCGCGCGTTCCCGGAGAGCCGCTCTTCGACTACGTCGAACGCGCGCGAGCGCAGGGCCCCACGCCCGTCCACGACCGGTTCGCGCAGCTCGGAGAGCGCACGGAAGCGATCGTACGGGCCCGGCGCACGAGCTCGGCGAGGCTGCTCGAGGCGTTGCGCGGCGACGTCGGACAGATCCTGGCGAAGGCCCTCGCTCGCGCGCGCGAGCGGCGCTACACGAGCGCCGCGGCGTTGGCGGCCGACGTCCGTCGCTCGCTCCGGCACGAGCCGCTGCTCGCCGCCCACGGCGGCGCGGGCTACCGCCTCCAGCGCTTCCTGCGCCGCAACCGCTGGAGCCTGGGCGCCTTCGCGGCCGTCTGTCTCGCGTGGTTCGCCGCGTCGGCCCTGAGCGCGCAGTGGCACGTGCGCGCCGACGACGACCGGGCGGAGAAGGCGGCGATCGTACGCGCCTGCCAGACCCTCCAGCTCGCCGTCGCGGACGCGCACCTGTGGCTCGAGGAGGCGCTCGCCGACGACGCGACGGTCGAGCCCGAGCACGTGCTCCCCCGCCTCGGCGCAGCGACGACGTGGGTCGACGCGGCGCTGTCGGGCGGGGACAGCGCCCTCGGGGTCCTCGAGCCGGTGAACGTGCCCGAGGCACGCGCCGCGCTCACGCGGTTGCGCGACGACCTCGCGCTCTTCGAGCGCATCGCGCGCCGGCGCTGGGCCTCCCGCGGGATCGGCGCCCCCGGGGGCGTGCTGGACCAGGAGTGCGACGAGGTCTACCGCCGCATCCTGGACGAGTCGGTCACCGCCTCGCGCGCTCTCGACGCGGCGATCGACGCGGAGTTCGACCGCTCCATGACGCTGGGCAACGCGGTCAACCTCCTCGCGATGCTCCTGATCGCCGCGCCGCTGGCCCTGCTGCTGCGGCTCACCGCCGAGCGTCGGGGCCGCGGGGCGTGGCGCTGACGCTCAGCGCCGCGGCGCGCGCCCCAGGAGCACGTCGGCGATCGCTTCCGACAGCGGCAGGCCGGGGTGGAGCTCGAGCCAGAAGAACTCGCCGACGGGGTTGACCTCGAGGAAGACGTGGCGGCCGCCGGGGGTCACGACGAAGTCCGCGGCGCCGTAGTTGAGGCCGAGCTGGTCCATCAGGGCGCCGAGCGCGCGCTCGACGTCCGCGGGCAGCGCGTACGGCTGCCAGTGGCGCAGGAGCTCTTGGCCCTCGCGGCGCCAGTCGACCTGCGCGCGCGGCAGGCGCTGCGAGTCGATCGAGGCGGTGAAGACGCGCTCGCCGACGATCGTCGCGCGCAGCTCGAGGCGCTTGGGGACGCGCTCCTGGAACGTCATGGGGCCGTACGCGAGGCCGCCCAGGTGCGCGAGGTCGTCCGGGCCGACGACGTTCGTGAACACGACGCGCTCCTCGCCGTCTTCGTGCACCGCGAACGACGTCATCATCTTCGCGACCATGCCGGCGTCGCAGGTCGCGGCGAATGCGCGCACCGCGTCGGGGTCGTTCGTCGCGAGCGTGCGCGGGACCTCGAGCCCCGCCTCGCGCGCCACGCGCAACTGGAGCAGCTTGTCGCGCGCGCGGCGGGCGCGCTCCTGCGGGTCGAGCAGGAACGCGTCGAGGCCGTTCAGCGTGCCGAGCAGCGTCGTGAACGACTCGCGGCGCGCGGCGTCGCGCAGCTCGGGGCTCAGGCTCGCCGGCAGGTCGGCCGCGACGTTCGTGCGCCGGTGCCACACCGCCGTCACCTCGTCGAGGTCGAGCGTGCGGTCGCCGTCGCGCAGCGTCGCGCCGTCGCCGCCGGGGCCGCGCGACGTCGCGAGGCGGATGCGCGTCGGAAAGCGGTCGCTGTCGAGGCGCCAACTAGCGCCGCCGCGCTCGGCGATCGCGCGCTCGACGCGCTCGACGCACTCGTTGTCGTCCGAGCGGGTGAGCAGGAGGACGGTCACGCGGCGCCTCCGCGCTCGGGAGCCAGCAGCTCGTCCGCGAGCGCCTCGGCGATCGGCAGACCGAGGTCGCGCTGCAGCATGCCCCACTCGCCGGCGGAGTTGATCTCGAGGAACACGGTGCGCCCGTCGGGCGTGCGCACGAAGTCGGCGGCGCCGTAGACGAGACCGAGGCGGCGGCGGAGCTCGTCGAGCGCGCCCGCGGTCGCCGCGTCCAGCTCGCCGGCGCTCCAGCGCACGTCGTCGGGGCTCGCGCTGCGCCAGTCGAGCGCGCCCGCCTCGATGCGGCCGACGTGCTGGCGCGCGCCGACGCACGCGACGCGCAGCTCGTCGCGCTTGGAGAGCTTCTCCTGGAAGACCATCGGCGCGTGGCGCAGGGCTGCGAGGTGCTCGAGATCCTCCTCGCGCAGCGCGCTCGTGCGAACGAACGCGTCGGCCTTGCCCATGCTCGTCGACAGCGGCCGCTGCATCTTGACGACGACCTCGCCGCCGCGCTCCGTCCAGAACGTGCGCGCGCGCTCGGGGTCGTTCGTCACGACCGTCGCAGGTACGTCGAGCCCGACCTCGCGCGCGACGCGGAGCTGGCGCAGCTTGCTCTCCGCCGCCCGGTCCGCGGCGCGCGGGTTGACCCAGCGCGCCTCGATCCCGTCGAGAAAGCCGCGCAGCGCGGCGTCGCACTCGCGCCGGCAAGCGTCGGCGAAGCGGGCGTCGAGCGCGGGATCGAGCGCGAACCGCCAGACCCGCCGCGCCCACACCGCGCGCACGTCGGCGGCGTCGAGGACGCGCTCCCCGTCGCGCAGGCGGTGCGCCGCTCGATCCGGCGCGACGTCGACCGAGAGCCGCACCTCGGTCGGGAAGCGATCGGTGTCGAAGCGGAAAGCGCGCGCGCCGCGCTCGGCAAGGGCCGCGGCGACGAGCTCGGTCACGTACGCGTCGCCCGCGTGCGTGAGGATCAGGACGGTGTCGCGCAAGACTGCGGGCGGCCCGGTCCGAGACCGGGCCGCCCGTGCTCGAGGTCGGCAGCGGCTCAGAGAAGGATCGGATCCTCGTCGTCGTCCGACGGCCACTTCAGCGTGACCAGCGGCGGACCGCCGCCGCCGCCCGGCTTCTTGCCGGCCTTCACGTCGGTCTGGACGCGCGGGAATTCCTGTCCCTCGAGGAACCGGGCGAAGAACGGGGCTTGCGCCTCGTCACGCTTCACGTCGTCGCTCTGCATGGGCCTGTTCTCCTGCGGAAGAATCGATCGGGGAACCAGCAGGCATCGCCTGCTCCAGGCACGCCATCCTCCGGCACGCGCCCGCGAGCGTCAACGGCCGCGCGCGCGAGCGATCCGGCTCGACCTCCCCCTCGCGGGTGTTCGGCCGCGCGAGCGGCGTACGGCCTCAGGAGATGACGACCGGATCGTCGTCGTCGTCCGAGGGGTACTTCAGCGTGACGACCGGCGGCCAGATCGGCTCGCCGCCGCCGCCGCCGCCCTTCTTGCCGGCCTTGACGTCGGTCTGCACGCGCGGGAATTCCTGTCCCTCGAGGAAACGGGCGAAGAACGGGGCCTCGGCCTCGTCCCGCTTCACGTCGTCGTTCTGCATGAGCGTTCTCTCCTGCGTTCGGATCGAGCGGGGAACGAGCAGGCGGCGCCTGCTCCAGGTGCGCCATCCTCCGCCGAGCGCGCACGATCGTCAACAGCAGGGATTCCTACGGATGCGCGACGACGACGAGAGCGCGGCTGCGGTCGCGCGCGCACGCGAGCGAGCGGCGCAGGCTCTCGGGGTCGAGCGCGGCGAAGCTCTCGTCGAACAACACGACGTCCGCCCCCTGCAGCAGCGCCCGCGCGACGAAGACGCGGCTGCGCTCGCCGTGCGAGAGCTGCCAGCCGGTCTCTCCGACGGTCTGCAGCAGTCCCGCGGGCATCCGCTCGATCAGCTCGCCCAGCCCGAGCTCGCGGCACACGCTCTCGGCCTCCACGAGGTCGTCCGCGTCGGCCGGCCAGCGCCGCCCGAGCAGCAGGTTGTACGCCAGGGACCCGCTGAAGACGTAGTTCTCGTGGTCCTGAGGCGCTCCCGCCACCCGCCGACGCCACGCGGCCGCGCCCCACGTCGCGCGGTCGAAGCCGCCCGCCGTCACGCGCCCCGCGGTAGGAGTCCGTATTCCCGTGAGCTGCGCGGCGAGCGTCGACTTGCCGCCGCCCGAGGGCCCGACGACCAGCACGCGGTCGCCGCGGCGCACCGTGAGCGAAGCGTCGCGCAGCGCCGGCCGGTCGCGCCCGGCGTACCGGTACGTCACGCCGCGGGCCTCGAGCGCGGGCGGCTCGTCCGCCGCATCCGCCGCGTCCGCCGTCGCGGCGAACGTCGCAGCCAGCTCGGGATCGCCCGCGGGCTCCGCGCGCGCGGCGGCGCGAAACAGCGGCGCGACCTGGCGCCACGCGACCAGCAGCGTCGCGACCTGCAGCGCGCCGCCCGAGAGCCGCGCGAGCGCCTGCTGCGCGAGCAGGCACCCGCCGACGGCGACGGCGAGCGAGGGGACGGACGCCCCCGCGACGAACGCCGGCCCGAGCGCGGCGAGCGCGGCAGCGAGCCAAGTCGCGGGGAGCACGCCGCCGGCGACCACCGCCGAGCGGTCGAGCCGCCGCGCGCTCGCGAAGTGCCGCTCGAGCAGCGCGTCCTCGACGTCGTGCCAGCGCTCGGGCGCCTGCTGCGCGAGCCGCGTGCGGTGGCCGACGATGCGCTCGACGAGATCGCACGAGACCTCGAGCCGGTCGTCGGTGCTCGCGCGCGCGCGCCCGTGATGACGCACCGCGAGCACGGCGACCGCGACGATCCAGACGGCGAGCAGCGCGACGTGCAGCGCTCCCCCCGCTCCGAGCCCGAGCACCCACGCCGCGAGCACGACCTCGATCGCGCCCGCCAGCCCGCCGAAGGCGGCCGAGAGCGCGAGCGCCTCGACCGCCTCCGACTCGAGCACGCGGCCGAGCAACTGCCCCGCGCCCTGGTGGCGGATCTCGTCGGGCTCGTGCTTCAGCGCGCCGGCGAGCAGGCGCCGCTTGAACAGCGCCCCCACGCCGACCGTGAACACCTCGCGCGACCACGCCTCGACGCAACGCAGGGGCACGAGCGTGATGAGCAGCAGGGCCCACGCCTGGAGCCAGCCGAGCTCGAGCTCCCCCGCCAGCGCGCCACGGCCGATCGTGTACCACGAGGCGACGAAGAGCGCGTGGACGCCGAGGTGCGCGAGCGCGACGACGCCGAGGCGGCGGACGAGGCCCGAGCGGCGCGCCTGCAGCGCGAGGCTGCGCCCCGCGGGAACGCGCAGCAAGAAGACGTCGCCGAGGCGCGACGCGCCGAGGTTCTCGGCGACGAGCGCCTCGGCCGCACGCGCGCGCTCGCGACCGCGCAAGCCGATCTGGTCGAGCAGTTGCTCGAGCGCCGCGCGCCGCGGCTCGCGCACGGGCGCGGCGAGACGCCCGATGAGATCCGCCCGCGCGACGCGCCGAACCGAGCGGTCGGGCGCGAGCACGCGCAGCCCGCGGCGGCTCGAGCGCAAGACGAGCAAGACTCCGCTCGCGCCCGGCAGCGGGACGAGCGCGGGCGCCGCGCGCCACGCCAGCTCGTCGAGCTCGTCCAGCCGCGGCCGCACCGGCTCGCAGTCGACGCCGAGCAGCGGGCCGGCCGACTCGAGCCACGCGGCGAGCACCTCGTCGCGCTCCCCCGCCGCGGGCACCGGCGTGAGCTCTGCGCGCAACGGCTCGAGCCCCGCACGGCGCGCGAGCTCGACCAGCCCCTCGTGCAACCGCTCGCGCGGCCACGCCAGCTCCGCGAGCTCGCTCACCGCTCCGGCTCCTCCACGCGGCCCGCGTCGACGCGCACGCGCCGCCACGCAGCGTCGCCCCACACGTCGGTGTCGAGCGCGCGCTCGAGCTCGAGCAGCCGCGCGTAGCGCGACGGGCGCGCCGCGAGCTCCGCGGGCCGGCCGCACTCGACCACGCGCCCGCCCTCGACGACGACGACGCGATCGAAGTCGCGCGTGTGAGCGAGGTCGTGCGTCGCGCACAGCACCGTCGCGTCGCGCCACAGCGAGCGCGCGCGGCGCAGCAGCTCGGTCCGCGCTGCGCGGTCGACGCCGCGGAACGGCTCGTCGAGGATCGCGAGCCGCACGCCGTCGCGGCACAGCGCGCGCGCGAAGCGGGCGCGCTGGCCCTCGCCGCCCGAGAGGAGGCCGCCGCCCTCGCCGAGCCGCCCCGAGAGGCCGCCGGGAAGCGCGCCGACCGCGTCGGCGAGATCGGCGAGCTCGAGCGCGCGGCCGACGACGCGCCGGTCGCCGCCCTCATTGCCGAAGCGCAGGTTCTCGAGCAGCGAGCGGTTGAAGAGCTGCACGGACGGATCGACCCACGCCGTCGCGCGCAGCAGCCGCGCGCGCGCCGCGCGGCCCACCCGCTCGCCGTCGGCGCGCAGCTCGCCCTCCGCCGGCTCGTGCCACCCGAGGACCACGCCGAGCAGCGTCGACTTGCCCGCGCCGGAGGGGCCGACGATCGCGACGTGCTCGCCGGCCGCGACCGCGAGGTCGACGTCCCGCAGGATCGCGTGCCCGCCCGCGCGCACGGCGACGCCGCGCAGCTCGAGCGCGACGCCGCCGGCTCCGCCGGAACGCGCGCGCGGCTCCGTGCGCGGCTCCTCGAGCGGCGGCTCGGCCGGCATCGCCGCGGCCCCCGGTCCCGCGGCGCGCAGGCTCAGGCCCGGGGCGCGCGGGAACGCGGCGGTCGGCGCTGCGGGCTGGGCGACCGCCGGGCTCGCCGCGGCCGGCGTGCTCGGCGCCGGGGCCGCGCCGGCTTCCGCGCGCTCGCGTCCGCCCCCGATCGGCTCGAGCAGGCGCCGCGCGACGTTGCGGTGCGTCGGGAGCTGCAACGCGACGTGGACGAGGTCCGCGCCGAGGGCCGGCAGCGCGAGCGCCCAGTAGCAGAGCAGGAGCGTGCTCCCCGCTCCGCCGCCCGCGCCGCTCGTCTCGAGCGACGCGAAGTGCCTCACGACGATGGCGACGACGAAACCGATGCCGGCGAGCGCCTGCGCGGCCGTGAGCAGGAGCTCGGAGCGGCGCAGGCGCAACGACGCGCGCCACCAGTCGGCGAGCAGCGACTCGTGCTCGCCGCGCACCGCACGCTCGGCGCCGTGCGTGCGCAGCGCGACGAGGCCGAGCAGCGCTTCGAGGTACGTGCGGCTCAACGCGCCGCGCAGCGTGCAGACCGACAGCTCGCGCTCGGCGAGGCCGCGGTGCGCGACGAGCGGCAGCAGCACGGCCGCGAGCGCGGCGGCGACGGCGAGGGGCGCGACCGAGGCGTCGAGCCAGACGATGCCGGCCGTCGTCAACGCGAGCTGGAGCACGACGCGCGCGAGGTGACCGGCGGTGGAGCCGACGCCGGCGACGAGCACGATGCTGTGCGCGCGCTCGGCCATGTCGGAGCTCGGCCTGCTGCGCAGCGCAGCGTCGGAGAGGCGCGGCAGAGCGCGTTGGAACAGCACGCGCAGACGCGACTCGACGTGGCGGCCGACGCGCAGCAAGCTGCGCGCGAGCGGCAGCTCGAGCAGCGCGAGCGCGGCGAGGAAGACGACGAGCGCGGCGAGCGCCGCGGCGCGCTGCGCGGGGAGCGCGAGCGCGAGGCCGAGGTCGAGCACGCCGCGCAGGAGCAGCGCCTGCACGAGCACGGTGAGCGCGGCGAGCGCCAGCGCGGACAGCAGCAGCGCGGGCGTGAGCGCGCCTCCGGCGCAGGCGAGCGCCGCGAGCGTGCGACCCGCGCGCGTCGGCGGCTCGGCGAGCGCGGCGGCGACCGCGCTGACGCGCACGCCGCCGTCCCCGCCCCGGCCCGCGTCGCGGCGCGCGGCGGCGCTCGCTCGCGTCCCGC
>CAZGTQ010000137.1:0-4924 GCA_964528575.1 uncultured Planctomycetaceae bacterium
CAAGTACTGCTGGCCCGGATACGGCAGGCAGCTGCGCTGACCAGCGCCTGCGCGTCACCACCTGAGGTAGGAGCCTAGTGCATTAGTAGTGCACGCTAGGATCTGAGCGGGGGGCACCGGGCAACCGGTGTCCCTACCGCGACATCTATTCGATCGTGCGCAGCTCGTGGCGGCCCGAGCCGTCGACGCGCGCGTACGTCGGCGGCGTCGCGCGTGGGTGGAACGAGAAGTCGAGCGCGTCGAGCCAGTGGGCCGGCTCGCTGGCCGGGTGCGCGGTCTCGATCAGGGCGCCTGGTTCGGCGGGCGCGAGCCAGACCGTGCCGCACCACTCGCCGCCGCGCCGCAGGAGGAGCTCGATCCGGGGCGCGTCGACGAGCTCCGCGTGCTCCCACGCCGGCAGGACGAGCGTGTCGAGCATCGTCTCCGCGCGCGGCCGCGCGCCCACCGCCTGGAGCTCGATCGTCCGGTCGGGTCCGGCGAGCTTCCAGTCGACGAGCCAAGTCTGGCGCGCCACCGCGGCCGTCGCGAGGTCGTACGCGGCCAGGAAGTCGTCCCACGTCGCGCTCGGCTCGCCCTCCTCGATCGGGCTCCACCAGCGCGCGCGGTCGACGAGGCTCGGCCGCAGCGCGCTGGCGTTCACGTAGAGCGAGAGCGGCTGCATGTTGACGTTGCCGGTCAGCGCGTCGTCGACGCGCAGACGCTCGGCGAACCGCTCGAAGCCGGCGAGCCGCACGTACGCCTCGGCCGAGAACGCGCGGTCGAGCGGCACGCTGAGGTAGCGGTACCAGGCGACGTCGTCCGACCAGACGCGGCGCGCCCAGTACTCCTCGCCGTCGAGCAGCTCCGCGCACGGCCCGTCGGGGTCCGCGAGCGGCAGGAGCGCGCGCGGGATCGCGACGTCCGCGACCGTCCAGCGCTCGTCGCCCGCGGCGACGGTCCACGGCAGCATGAAAGGCGACCACGAGTCGCTCGATACCGTGATCGGCGGCTCGCCCGGGAGGACGACCTCGAAGCGGACGCTCGCGCTCGACGTCGGGGGCTGCGCGAGCAGGGCGAGCAGGTGGGACCCGACCGACTCCCACTCGAGCCGGTGCGCGAGCTCGGCGGGCACGGACTTCGGCGTGCCGTCCGCGAGACGACCGCTGCGCGGCATCGCGGTCTCGACGATCTCCGCCCGATGCTGCGCGAGGCTCTCGGGCGTGATCCCGACGCGCGCGAGCAGGTCCGCGGGCTGCTCGCGGCAAGCGAGCACCGTGCGCCGGATCCGTGCGAGCTGGTCTCGGCTCAGCGTGCGCTCGCCCAGCGCGTAGCCCTCCGCGGTCGGGCGCCAGGCGTACGCGCGCTCGTCGGAGTGGAAACAGCCGACCGTCGCGTCCGTGACGCGGATGGGCTCCTGGCCGGCGGCGAGCGGGGCGAGCGACGCGAAGAGGGCGAGCGTGCGCATGGTCTCCATCGAACGGCGCCGCGGCCATCGCCTGCGTATCGACATCGCAAGACCTCAGCCGCGCAGTCGCTCGAGCAGGGTCCGCGCGCCCAGCGCGACCCGCCCGCGCACGCCCGGCAGCGCGAACGCGACCGTCGTGCAGTGGCGCTCGACGCCGCCCCAGTCGCTCTTGTGCTGCGACGCGCCGGCCATGAAGTCGTAGCTCGTAACGCCGCCGCCGATCAGCGCGTCGATCGCGCGTGCGCGCAGCGCCGTGCCGACGCGCTGGTCGCCGAGCGCGACGTCGAAGCCCTCCTGGAGCTGGTAGTACGTCGGCCCCGCGACGAGCCCGAGCTGGTACGCGACCGGCCGGCGCGCGTCGTCGTCGAGGCGCGCGAAGCGCAGCGCGCCGCGCTCGAGCGCGCCGCGCGCGAGGCTCGCGTAGAACGCGCGCCGGCGCGGGTCGGCGAAGCTGCCGTCCTCGCCCGCCTCCTCCCAGCGCGCCGCGTGCAGGCGGAACAGGCCGTCGAGGTGCTCGTCGAGCGCCGCGGCGTCGTCGCACCACGCGAAGGCGAGGCCGCCCTCGTCCGCGCCGCGCAGCGCCTGGCGCACCTTCGAGCGCATGCGCTTCTTGAGCCCCGCGAGGTACGCGTCGAACGAATCGGGGAGCGGCGCCGCGACGCACGGGTACGCGAGCTCGCGGCGCGGCAGGCGGCGGCGCTCGAGCACGCGGCGCAGCGCGGCGAGCACCGGCGCGCCGTCGGGCACGCAGGAGAACAGCAGCGCGTCGACGCCGCCGCGCTCCGCGCACGCGTCGAGGAGCGCGTCGAGCGCCTGCTCCTCGAGCCCGGCGCGCACGAGCGGCGCGAGGTAGTCCGAGTCGAAGCTGCCGTCCTGCGCGAGCATCGCGCGGCGCAGCGCGAAGACGCCGCGGCTCGGCTCGGGGCGCAGCGCGCAGAGCGCGGCGGGGGAGCCGTCGGGCGCCGACCACGTCCAGCCGAACAAGCTCTGCGCGTCGGCGTACGCATCGACGTACGGCAGCACCCACTCGGGCGCGTTGCACAGCGCGTCGACCTCGCTCACCGCGAGCAGCGCGCGCCACGCCGACTCCTGCGCGCGCAGGCCGGCGGCTCCGCTCCACGGCTCGGCGCGCAGCTCGCCGCCGCTCACGCCGAACGCCGCTTCGGGTCGAACGCGCCCTCGAACGTGCCTTCGATCGCGAGCGCCGCCTCGCCCAGCGTCGCCGGCTCGGCGCCGAGCTCGTCGATGCAGTACGCGAGGATCGCGCGCGTCCGCTCGAAGCAGCGCTCGAGCTCCTCGTCGTCCTGCACGTAGCTCGCCTGGCCGACGGCGTACTCGCTCGAGTGCGCGAACACGTTGAGCACGGGGCTGCCGTCGGTGAGCATCGTGCGCGCCGCGGCGAACATCAGCTCCTCGTCGAAGCGCGCGGGGTAGAGCCACGCGTAGTCGACGAGCCCCAGGAAGTCGCGCGAGAGCAGGCCGCGCAACCGCGTCGCGCGCGGCAGACGCACGTACGCGTTCGCCAGCCAGCGCGGCACCGAGCGGGTCAGCGCGACCGAGACGGGGATCTCGACGAGCGGGAGGTCGCCGACGCGGCAGACGTCGTGGCGACTGGGCCGGTAGGGCAGGCGCGGCGCGAAGCGGAAGTCGGGCCCGCCGTCCTCGGCGTGGCTCGCGAGCGGCGTGACCGAGCTGTCGACGCGATAGCCGAACGCCGGCAGCTCCGCGAGCGTGGCGCCGTCGATGCCGAAGCGGCCGGCGCGGAACGAGATCGGCGGCCGGCCGGCGAGCTCCGCGATCGTCGCGTGGAGCACCTCGAGCTTGCTCCGGAAGCGCTCGGGGCCGAGCTCGCTCATGTAGTAGGGCACCGTGCGCTCGTCGGTGCCGCGCACGCCGAGCCCGTCGAACGGCGGCGTGTTCCACGGGTGCAGGTGCGTGCCGAGCTCGCAGTCGCCGGCCGCCGCGAGCTGGTGCAGGATCGGCGCGGAGTCGGGCGCGGTGACCGCCGGGTACGTGCAGAGATACGTCGGGCGCACTCCGAGGTCGCGGCACAGGGCGGCGAGGCGGGGGAGGTTCGCGACGTTGCTCACCCGGATCGGATCGGTGATCCGCCATCCGGGCATGTCCTCCTCGACGTCGATCGTGAAGAGGAGTCGAGGGGTCATCTCAGAGATAGCCCATCGCCTTCAGCTCGCGCTCGACGTCGGGGTCGATCACCGGCGCCGCCCCGTCGAGTCGCTGCCCGTGCTCCTCCAGGAACGTCGCGTGGCTCATCAGCCGCTGCGCGAGCCGCTGGGCGACGTCGAAGTAGCTCGGGTCGGAGAACAGGTTGTTGGTCTCGCCG
Source organism: uncultured Planctomycetaceae bacterium (assembly GCA_964528575.1). Classification (GTDB taxonomy): domain Bacteria; phylum Planctomycetota; class UBA1135; order UBA1135; genus CAZGTQ01. Next base: position 3,789 of record CAZGTQ010000137.1, read on the forward strand.
GGATCGGCGACGAGGTCGTACAGCTCGAACGGCGGGTAGCCGGCGCTGAGCGGCCGGTACTTGTTGGTCGTCGTCTGGACGAGCTTGAAGCGGCCTTCGCGCACGGCGCTGAGGACGAAGCTGCGGTGGTCGTTGTGCTCGGTGCCGAACTCGTTCTCGAGGAAGAGCGTGCGCGCGACGTCCCAATCGGCCGCGCGCGCCGACTCCGCGAACGAGGTGCCGTCGCCGAGCGCGGTCAGACCCGTCCCCGCGAGGTCGAGCACCGTGGCGGCCAGATCGACGATCTGCACCGGCTCCTCGACGACGCGCCCGGCGGCGACGCCGGGGCCGTGCACGATCAGCGGCACGTGGATGACGTCCTGGTAGAGCGAGAAGCCATGGCCCATGACCTCGTGCTCGAAGAACTCCTCGCCGTGGTCGGACGTGACGACGACGATCGTGTCGTCCCAGACGCCCAGCTCCTTCATCTGCGCGACGAGCTGCGCGAGGTGGTCGTCGGTGTAGCGGATCTCGCCGTCGTAGAGGTCCTTGCCGACGAGGCGCTTGCGCTCGTTGAACAGCGGGAAGCCCTCGTGCTCCTGGCGGAAGCGCTCCTCGTACTCGGGCGGCGGCGCGTACGGCTCGTGCGGGTCGATGTAGTGCGCGTAGACGAAGAACGGCGCGTCGCGGTTCGCCTCGAGCCAGCCGAGCACCTGCCGGTTGATCGACTGGACGTCGTTCTCGTACTTCCAGTTGAACTGGTAGCGCGTCAGCGCAGTCAGCACGTGGCCGAACACGCTCCCGCGGATCGAAGCGAGGTCGACCGTGTCCTCGACCGGCGAATCGAAGAACTCGTCGAAGCCGCGGTCGAAGTCGAAGACCGCCTTGACGTTGGGATTGCTGACGAAGCCCGCGGTGACGTAGCCGGAGCGCTGGAACGACTCGGCGAGCGTGAGCCCCTCGTCGGGGACGCGCAGCGAGCTGCCGTGGTAGAGCGCGCCGTGGCGCGAGGGGTACAGCCCGGTGAGGATCGTCCCCGTCGCCGGCTTGGTCCACGCGGCGGCGGACGCGGCGTCGGCGAAGAGCGTCCCGCGCGCGGCGAGCTCGTCGAGGAACGGCGAGGTCGGGCGCGCGTAGCCGTAGCAGCCGAGGTGGTC
>CAZGTQ010000138.1:0-5723 GCA_964528575.1 uncultured Planctomycetaceae bacterium
CGCCGCACGATCCGCGCTCTACGAGGCGCTGCCCGCGAGCGCCGCCTTGCGCGAGAGCTTGATCTTCCCGCGGTCGTCGACGTTGATCACGACGACCTCGAGCTCGTCGTTCACGTTGACGATGTCGCTCACGCGGTCGACGTAGCCCTCGTCGAGCTCCGAGATGTGGCACATGCCCTCGACGCCCGGGAGGATCTCGATGAACGCGCCGAAGTCCTTGATGCTCTTGACCGTTCCGGTGTAGCGCGAGCCGATTTTCGGCGTCTCGCACATCGCGGTGATCGCGTCCGCGCACGCCTTGACGGCCTTGCGGTCGTTGCCGAACACCTGGATGTTGCCGGTTTCGTCGAGGACCGAGATGCGGACCTTGTACTGCTCCTGCATCCCCTTGATGTTGCGGCCGCCGGGCCCGATCAGGAAGCCGATCTTCTCGCTCGGGATCTTCAGCGTCTCGAAGCGCGGCGCGTGCTCGGAGATGTCCGCGGCCGGCCGATCGACGACGTCGAGCATCTTGCGCAGGATGTAGCGGCGCCCTTGGAGCGCTTGATCGAGCGCGTCGCCGAGCAGTTGCCGCGTGACGCCCTTGATCTTGATGTCCATCTGCAGCGCCGTGATGCCGAGGCCCGAGCCGGCGACCTTGAAGTCCATGTCGCCGTGGTGGTCCTCCGAGCCGAGGATGTCGCTCAGGATGACGGTCTTGTCGCCCTCCTGGATCAGCCCCATCGCGATGCCCGCGACCGGCTGACGCAGCGGCACGCCGGCGCGCATCATCGCGAGGCAGCCGCCGCACACCGACGCCATCGACGACGACCCGTTCGACTCGGTGATCTCGGACGTCACGCGGATCGTGTACGGGAAGCGATCGTGCGGCGGGAGCACGCCCTCGAGCGCGCGCTCGGCGAGCATTCCGTGCCCGATCTCGCGCCGCCCCGGTCCCATGATGCGCCGCGTCTCGCCGACGCTGTACGACGGGAAGTTGTAGTGCAGGTAGAACTGCTTGCGGTACTCCTCGTCGATCCCGTCGATGATCGCCTCGTCGTCGGGCGTGCCGAGCGTGACCGAGCAGAGCGCCTGCGTCTCGCCGCGCACGAAGAGCACCGAGCCGTGCTGGCGCTTGATGAAGTCCGGGATCACCGTGATCTCGCGGATCTCGTCGGGCCTGCGCCCGTCGCTGCGCCGGCCGCCGACGATCGCGGCGCGCACCACCTGGCTCTCGAGGTCGTGGAACGCGTTCTTGACCGCCTTCGTGCGCTTCGTGAGCGTGTCCTTGTCCTCGATGCCCGCGGTCAGCTCGTCGACGCAGCGCGCCTGGAGGTCGTGCACCGCGGTCGCGCGCTCGTGCTTGCCCTCGACGAAGAGCGCGGTCTCGAGCTCGCCCCGGTGGCGCGCCACGGCGCCCTGGAGCTCGCGGTCCGGCTCGGGCGAGACGAACGGCATCTTCTCCTTGCCCGCCTTCTCGCGCAGCTCCTCGATCATCCCGATGAGCTGGCGCACGACGTCGTGCGCATGCTGGAGCGCGTCGATCATGTCCGCCTCGGCCAGCTCCTTCGCCTCGGCCTCGACCATGACGATCGCGTCCTCGTGGCCGGCGACGACCAGGTCGAGCCGCGACTCGGTGCGGCGCACCGTATCGAGCGGGAACGCCTGCAGCTTGCCGTCGACGTGGCCGACGCGCGTCGCGCCCAGGGCGCACTCGAAGGGGATGTCGCTGATGTGCAGCGCGGCGAAGGAGGCGACCATCGAGAGGACGTCGCAGTTGTTCTCGCCGTCGTAGCCGAAGGCCCGGGCCATCACCTGGACCTCCTGGCGGAATCCCTCGGGGAACAGCGGCCGGATCGATCGGTCGATCAGCCGCATCGTGAGGATCTCCTTCGTGGTCGGGCGCCCTTCGCGCTTGAAGAAGCCGCCCGGGATCTTGCCCGAGGCCTCGGTCTTCTCGCGGTAGTCGACCGTGAGGGGGAAGAAGTCCATGTCGTCGCGACCGGGGCTCGTGACGACGGCCGCGAATACCTGCGACTCGCCGTACGTCACGAACACGGCGCCGTTCGCCTGGCGCGCGACGAGGCCCGTCTCCAGGGTCATCGTCCGGCCGGCGATCTCGCGCTCCACGCGCGTAGCTCGAAGTGTCATCTCGTGTCTTTTCCTTGTCTGTCCAACTGTCTTTTCCGTCTGTCTCTGTTCTCTGTGCTTGTCTCTGTTGTCCGTCCACCCGGCCCGTCGACCAGCTCGTCCGCCGGCGCGCTCCAGGCGCGCAAGCCCGTCCCCGCGCGGGCCCCTATGCGCAGGACGCCGGACGGCGAGCGCAGCGCGTTCGCAGTCCGGCGTCCTGGTTCCCCGCGCGAGGCGCGGGTGGTTGAGCGGCTCGAGGTCGTTTCGCCAACGTGGACCTATTTGCGCAAGCCGAGGCGGCTCACGAGGGCCTGGTACCGCTCCGGGCTGCGCTGGCGCAGGTAGCGCAGCAGCTTGCTGCGCGCGCCGACCTTCATGAGGAGGCCGCGACGCGACGTGAAGTCCTTCTTGTGGACCTTCAGGTGCTCGGTGAGGTTGGTGATGTGCTCGGTCAGGAGCGCGACCTGGACCTCCGGCGATCCGGTGTCCCCTTGGGCGTTCGCGTACTCCTTGACGATCTCGGCCTTGCGCTCCAGGGCGATGGCCATGGCTGGCTCCTCGGTGCTTCTTGGACTTGCCCGTCCCCGAGGAGAACGTCTCCCAAGGGCGGGTGCGGCCGCGCGGCTGTGCGCACGGCCCTGAAACAGCGCCAAGAGTCTAGCGCCGCGGCTCGCGCCGTCAATCGGTCGCGGGCTCTGGCGTGCCGTCCGGCGTGCCGCGGTCGCCCAGCGGATCGCGCTCGGGCAGCTCGGCGAGGATCAGCTCGGCGAGCCGGCGCGCCGCTGCGGCGTCGATCGCGGACGGGCCGCCCCGATCAACGGTCGAGCGCGGCACCTCGATGCGGCGCTCCAGCCTGTAGCCCCACAGCGGCGCGGCATCGAGCCCCGCGGCCGGGTGCAGCCGCGCGTCGACGAGCGCGACGATCGCACCGTGGCTGGCGAGCGCCCGCGTGTCCCAGCGCACGACCTCGACGCGCAGGAGCGCCTCGCGCCCGTCGGCCGCCGGGCTCCAACCGGCCTCGCTCCAGCGCCCATCGACGTACTCGAGGCTGAGCGGGCTGTAGAGCCGCTCGACGAGCTCGCGCTGGAGCGCCCGCCGCACGGCGAGCTGCGGCACCCCCGTCACGTCCTGCGCGACCTCGATCGGCAGCACGGCGACGTCCCGGATCGTGCCCGGATCGAAGCCCGCCGCCGGCAGCGCCTCGGTCAGCCGCGGCGGCACCTGCGCCGGCGGCACCTGGCAGCCGAGCGCGCCGCCGAGGCACACGCCGAGCGCGAGCGAGGGGAGGAACGAGCGCATGGGTCTGAGAGCGGAGCGTAGCGCGCGCGGCGCCGGGGTCAACGCTCTGGTCGCCAGCGCGCCCCACGCCCCATCTGGCGGCCGGTGGGAACTCAGTTGGGATCCCCGCTGAGCACCCACGCGGCCCAGTGCTCCACCGGGTGCTCCGCCGCCCGCAGGTCGCATTTCGCCTTCCACAGCGCCTCGGCCTTGGGCAGCTTCTCGACCCACAGGTACGTGTAGAACAGCTCCATCAGCTTGCGCGTCGCGGCGTCGTCGACTCGCCACAGCGACGTGATCGCCGTGCGCGCTCCGGCTGCGTGCAGCGCGGCCTGGAGTGACTCGATGCCCATCCCCGCGCTCCGGATGCCGACGTTCGTCTCACACGCGGAAAGCACGGCAAGTTCGCACTGGGAAAGGTCGACGCCCGCCAACTCCTCGGCCGTCATGATCCCCGGCACGCGCCCAAGCGAGTCGCGGCCGCGGTTCGCGCCTGCGAAGGCGAGCCCGCAGTAGCTGAGCGGCGTGAACGCGCGCACGCGCTCCTCGAGCCCCCAGCGCATCGAGAGGGGCTCGTGCTCCTCGTCGAATTGCATCTCGCCGAACCACCCGTGCGTTGCGACGTGCACGAAGCGTTTGCCCGCCGCGTGCTCGTGGAACGCCGCCTTCGTCGCGCTCTCGCCGGTGAGCACCGTCGAGCGTCCCATTGCGGCCGCTTCGAACAGCAGCTTCGCAGCCTCGACCTCGACGCCCGTGAACAGGAGCGGCCCGAAGTGCGGCGGTCGGCCCGAGCCACGCTCGCTCGCCTCGATCGCGGCGGACACCGCGTCGATCGGCGCCGACGGCTGCGCTCCCTGCGCGTCGAACGCAGCTGCGCCGACAGCCAGCAGCTCCAGCTCGTCCGCGGCCGGCAGCGGTGGTTGCTCCGCGACGAGTCGACGGAACGACGCCTGGTTCACGACGCGGTAGCGATCGCCGACGCGCTTCTCGCCCAGCGGGAGAGCATCGAGCGGCACCGCGTGCACCAGGTCCGCCGCGCACACGAGCAGCGTCGTCGTCTCCTCGTCCAGCGCCGCGAGCAGCGGGTCGAGCAGGAGCGCGCGCAGAGCCTCTCCGGCCTCGCGCTCGCCGCTCGCATCGCTCACTCGACCGATGCCCCGCTCGAGCGGCTTGCCGAGCAGCGCGCGCCACGTTTCGACCGCTCGCTCCAGATCCGCGGCGAGGCCCAGCTCGACCTCGACGAGCGTGTCGTTCGCGCGTAGGAGGTGCGCGGCGAGCACGTCGCCGCGCAACGAGATGCGACCGCTGTCACCGTCGCGCTGCCAGCCCTTCGTGCGCAGGAAGCCGACCGCGACCGCTCCGTCGGGCAGCGCGGCGGCCACGTCGCTGGCGCGAATCGCGCCGACGAACACACCGCGCTCGGTCAGCTCGCGACGCAGCTCGCGCTCGAGCTCGTCGCGCTTCGTCGCCAGCCCCTCCACGGCTCTCGACAGATCACGGGGCGCTCCGTCAGCGGTACCGACAGCGAGCAGATCGCCGAGCTCGCTACGAACAGTCCCGAGCTCCGTCCGGAGCGGGGCGAGCTCTGGATGATCCCCTGCACCGCCGGCCTCCGCGCTGCTCACGCACCGCAAGGTCTCCGCGAGTTCGAAACGCAGCCGCGCCGATTCCGATCCGCTCGAGAAGCGCACTACGGAATGTCCATGAGCGTGAGCTGCGACGACCGCTCGCATCTCGCGCTGCGAGAAAGACGCGCCGACGGTCTCGAGACCTGCAAGCATTCCCGCAGCGAGGTCGAGCGAAAGGGCGCGGGCGCCGGCAAGATCGCCCTGCTCCGCCATCGTGGCGACCAGGTTCTGCCGCGCGAGGAGCAGGTGGGGATGGTCCTTGGGCAATGTGCGCTCGCGAGCCTCGAGCACGCGCTCCTCGAGCGCGCGCGCGCCGGCGCGATCGCCTTGTGCGCGCATCGTGTGGGCGAGGTTCAGCCGCGCGGCGAGCAGGTCGGGGTGGTCCTCGGGCAGCGTGCGCTCGCGGGCCGCGAGCACGCTCTCCTCGAGCGCGCGCGCGCCGGCGAGGTCCCCCTGTTCGTCCATCATGACGGCCAGGCTCTGCCGGGCGCCGAGCAGGTGGGGGTGGTCGTCGGGCAACGTGCGCTCGAAAGCCTCGAGCACGCGCTCGAAGAGCGCGCGGGCGCCGGCGAGATCGCCCTGTCCGTCCGAGACGCCGGCCAGCTTGTGCCGGGCGGCGAGCAGGTCGGGATGGTCCTCGGGCAACGTGCGCTCGAAGGCCTCGAGCACGCGCTCCTCGAGCGCGCGCGCGCCGCCGAAGTCGCCCTG
>CAZGTQ010000139.1:0-2922 GCA_964528575.1 uncultured Planctomycetaceae bacterium
CACGTACGGAGCCGCTTGAATACCGTGACACTATTTCTGCGAATTAGCGCCGCATGGCACTAGGAACGAGCGTCGCTCGGACGAGGCGCTTGGCTAGAGCCTGCGTCCCTGGCTCTCGATGATCGGCGCGAGGCGGCGGCGCAGGAAGTCGAGGTCGTCCGCCGTCAGCGCCTGCTCCTTGTCGCACAGCGCCTCGGCCGGGTTCGGGTGCGCCTCGACGATGAGCCCGTCGGCGCCGACCGCGGCCGCCGCCAGCGCGAGCGGCACCACGAGCTCGCGCTCGCCGGCCGCGTGCGAGGGGTCGACGATCACCGGCAGGTGCGTGCGCGCCTTGAGCACCGGGACGGCGCTGACGTCGAGCGTGTTGCGCGTCGCGGTCTCGAACGTGCGGATGCCGCGCTCGCACAGGATGACGCGGTGGTTGCCCCCGGCCATGATGTACTCGGCCGCGAGCAACACCTCCTCGATCGTCGCGCTCATGCCGCGCTTCAACAGGATCGGCCGGTGCACGCGGCCGAGCTCCTTCAAGAGCGCGAAGTTCTGCATGTTGCGCGCGCCGACCTGGAGCACGTCCGCCTTCGCCGCGACCGCCTCGACGTCCTCGGGCCGCAGGACCTCGGTGACGACCGGCAACTCGTACGCCTCGCCGGCCTCGACGAGCAGGTCGAGCCCCTCGAAACCGAGCCCCTGGAACGAATACGGCGAGCTGCGCGGCTTGAACGCGCCGCCGCGGAGCATCGACGCGCCGCGCGCCTTGACCATCGCCGCCGCCTCGTGGATCTGCGCGCGACTCTCGACGGCGCACGGCCCCGCGATCAGGCAGAAGCGGTCGCCGCCGACCTCGGCGTCGCCGACGCGCACGATGGTCCGCTCGCGGCCCTCGGTGAGCGCGACGCGCTGCAGCTTCGCGTTCTTCTTCGGCGGTGCCGCAGGGCACGCGGCCGCGGCCGCGCTGCCGTTGCCCTTGCCGTTCGCGGGCTCCGGCGCGAGGCGCGGCGCGGGCACGGGCGCCGCATCCGCCGCCCCGGTGCGGCGCGGATAGCTGCCGAGCACGCGCAGCAGGTTCGTGTGGCCGCGCACCTCCTCGAGGGCGCTCTCGAGCCGCGGATCGCCGAGGGCGCCCTCGACGTCGACGTAGAACAGGTACTCCCACGACGCGTCCGGCTGCGGCCGGCTCTCGAGCTTCGTCAGGTTGATCCCGTGTCGCGCGAACGCCTGCAAGCACGCCGCGAGAGCGCCGTGTCGGTGCGTCGTCGTGAGGCAGAGCGAGGTCTTGCTCGGCCGGCGCGGGTCGATCGTCTCGGGCTGGAGCGCGAGCAACAGGAAGCGCGTGAAGTTGTCCGGCCGGTCGGCGATGTTGCGCTGGAGCACGTCGAGCCCGTAGCGCAGGGCGGCCTCTTCGGACGCGATCGCGCCGACCGTCGGGTCGCCGTCCTCGGCGACCGAGCGCGCCGCCGCGGCCGTGTCGTAGTAGCTCTCGCTCTTGCCCGCCGCCGCCAGCTCGAGGTAGCGCTGGCACTGCTGCAGCGCGACGGGGTGCGAGCGGATCGTGCGCAGCGCGTTCGGCTTGGCGCCGGGCAGTCCGACGAGGCAGTGCTCGACCTTCCAGATCTCCTCGTCGACGACGTGCACCTTGCGGCTCGTCAGCAGTTGGTAGACCTGGTTGATGCTGCCCGCGATCGTGTTCTCGACCGGCAACAGAGCGTAGTCGATCGCTCCGTCCTCGAGCGCGTCGACGACGTCGCCGAACGTGCGGTAGCCCTCGTGGTGCACCGACTCGGCGTCGCGCGACGTGAACAGCTTGCCGATCGCGAGGTCGCTGTACGAGCCGGGCGCGCCTTGGTAGCCGACGCGCACCGTACCGACGGGCGTCGTGCTCTGCGGCCGACCGAGCAGGCGCTCCTGGTCGCGGCGCGAGTAGTTGAGCACCTCGCGCAGGATGCGGCCGACGAAGTACTCGGAGAGCCCCAGCGACTGCCCCTCGTGCGCCCAGACGTCGAACATGCGGCGCTCGCGGTCGTCGTCGCGCAGCGGCGCCTCGGGGTTGTCGCGCTTGTAGGTCGCGATCTCTCGCACGGCGCGCATCCGCTCGCCGAGGAGCTGGACGAAGGCGCGGTCGAGGCGATCGATCTCGTCGCGGAACGCGTCGAGCGGTTCCGGACCGTTCTGGGGAGGTTGCATGCGTGGAGGTGGGGTTGGGGCAGGCGGAACCCGTCCTCCGTCTTTCGGCGCGCGCGCGGCCCGGGCGTGTGGGCCGCAGCGGATTCCCGCGCGGCGACCGAACGGGAAAAGTCTTCCGCCGGTCTCCGCCGGTCCCGGAACGGCGCCGAGCGCGTCAGTCGGCGAGCACCGCGTCGAGCCAGCCGTGCACGTCCGTGAAGAAGCGGGGCGCGATCGTGGGCCACGCGTCGCCCCGGCCGAGCTCGTCGGCGGGGACGAGCAGGCCGTGGTCCGCTCCCTCGTACACCCGCACGTCGTAGCGCGTTCGACTGGACGAGGCCGAGCCTTGCTCGGCGAGCCGCTGGAGGAGCGCTGCGTTGCGCGGGACCTCCGACTGCGAATCGTGAGCGCCGTACAGCCACAGCATCGGCGCCTGTGCGGTCCGCAGCGACGGGAGCGGGTCGTGGTGGGCGACGAGCGCGTACCAGCGCGCGAAGCGGTCGCCGCGCGTCGTCGCGCCGTATCCGGAGCGTTCGTACCACGGCGCACGTCGCGCGCGCTCGACGTGCTCGGCGTAGCGCGTCCAGGCGGCGTCGTCGTGCGGCCGCGCGATGGCGCGCACCTCCTCGCTCCACAGCGCGACGAACTCCTCCTCGGCCGCCGCGTCCAACCCGGCGCGACGCGCGGCGATCCGCGTCGCGTGCGTGTCCGCCTCGTAGGGCGAGACGAGCGGCCCGGAGACCTGGACGACGAATGCGAGCG
>CAZGTQ010000140.1:0-11326 GCA_964528575.1 uncultured Planctomycetaceae bacterium
CATCCCGGCGATCGTCAGCGTGCGCCGGTCGATGCGCGCGACGCGGAGCCGCTCCGCGATCCACTGCGTGCCCGTTCCCGTCGTCTGGACGAGCGGAGCCTCCGGGCCGGCCCCTCCGCCGGATGCGATGCACAGCAGCGAGATCGGCACGAGCGAGCGGAGCTCGCGGACGCGCGCGCGCTCGCGGCCGAGCACGTGCACGTTGTCCATCAGGAGCTCGATGTCGCCGGGGGAGCCGAGCCACGTCGTCAGGCGCCCGATCGCGAGGCCGACCGCCGCCATGACCGCGGCGTGCAGCCAAGGATCGCGGCCCGCCGGCCCCAATACGCTCTCGCAGACGTGCAGGAGCGCCAGGTATCCGAAACCGACCACTCCACCGCCGGCGCCGACGAGGCTCGACCACGCGAGGACCACGCGCAGCCGCGCCGGCTCGCGCAGCTCTGCGTCGTCGGCGCTCATCCCCACGGCTCGCCCGCCATGCGGACCGAACCTACTGCGGACCACGCGCCGCTTCCACCGCTACGGCGGCGTGCGCGCGGCGCGCGAGCAGGAACGCCGTCTGGACGGCGCGGTGGCGGTGCGCCGGGAGCGTGGCACCTCCTTGTCGCGGAACGACACCAAGGTGTGCGGCTCGGTACCGCGCGCGGTACCGCGCGGTACCGAGCGCTCGCTACTCCGCTTCGCGCTGGCGCGCCGCGAGCTCGAAGAGCACGAGGGCGGCTTCGACGTCGCCGGCCTCGGCACGCTGCGTGATCGCGGCGACGGCTCTCGCGAGCGTCTCGTCCGCGATCCGCGGCGTGCTCTCGCGCTCGGCCAGGACTTTCGCCAGCCGCTCGGCCGAGCTCTCCTCGGTGTAGGTCGTCGAGGTGACGTTGCCGCAACCCGCGGCCAGCGCGGCGATCAGCGCGATCCAAGCTCTCATGGTCGTCGTTCCTCGCACGACGCGGCCCACAGCTCGCGTTCGCGAAGCCGCCGACGTCGGAGGCGACAGGTTACCCGGGACCGAGCCCGCGGGCGACGTCACGCCAGGAGCGAGTCTTCCTTCTGCTCCAACAGGCCCTTCAGGCGGCCCATGACGTTGGAGTGGATCTGGCAGACGCGGCTCTCGGTCAGCGCGAGCATCTCGCCGATCTCGCGCATCGTGTGGCCGTACTGGTAGTACTGCTCGATGATGAAACGCTCTTTGTGTGTGAGCGAGCGCGTGATGTAGATCATCAGGTCGCGCTTGTTGAGCTCGTGCACGGGGTCGACGGCGTTGTGGTCCTCGAGGATCTCGACCTTCTCCATCGAGCCGTCGTCGTCGCCGTCCTCCCACTTCTCCGAGAGGGAGAACATCGTCTTGGCGCGCGCTTCCTCGATCTCCTTGGAGAGGTCGCGGTTGTCCATGTCGAGCGACTTGGCGAGCTCGGCGTGCGTGGGCTCGCGGCCGTACTGGCCGGTGAGCTTCTGCAACGCTTTCTCGATCTTGCCGGCCTTGAGGCGCACGAGGCGCGGCACCCAGTCCTGCGAGCGCAGTTGGTCGAGGATCGACCCTCGGATGCGCGTCGAGCAGTACGTCTTGAACTTGATGCCGCGGTCGGAGTCGAAGCCGCGGATCGCATCCATCAAGCCGAAGAGCCCCGCGCTGATCAGGTCGTCGAGCTCGATCGACTTGGGCAGCGTCTGGAGGAGCCGCTCTGCGATGTAGCGCACGAGCGGGTAGTGGCGCTCCATCAGGTGATTGCGCAGCGTTTCGAGCCGCTCGGTGGGCGGATCGCTGCGGCGCTTGCCCTTCGCCTCGAGCGTGTAGAGCTTCCAGAGCTCCTCGGTCGGGAGCTCGTCGAGGTCCTGGGGCGCCGGACGGGGCGCGGATCGCGTCGCGCGCTTCTTCGTGGCAGCCGCGGAGGACTTGGCGCCGGACGACTTCGCGCTCTGCTTCTTCGACGACATTTGTGCTGGCCCTGGATACGCGCGGGACGAGGGGGCGGGAACTTCGTTCTCGGACATGGGACGCCGACCTGGAGCGGAATCCGGTTTCAGACCTGCATGAGCGCGTGCACGGGCACGTTGCCGAGCTTCGCGCGGCCCGGCAGGAACGTGAGCTCGATCACGACGAGGCACGCGACGGGATCGCCGCCGATCTTCTTCACGAGCTCGATCGCCGCCGCCATCGTCCCGCCCGTCGCGAGCAGGTCGTCGACGAGCAGCACCTTCTGGCCGGGCGTGCACGCGTCGACGTGGATCTCGATCGTGTCCTGGCCGTACTCGAGCTCGTACGACTCGGACTCGGTCTTCCAGGGCAGCTTGCCGGGCTTGCGGATCGGCACGAAGCCCTTGCCCATCTTGGAGGCGAGCGCGGTGCCGAAGATGAAGCCGCGCGACTCGATGCCGCAGACGAGGTCGAACTCGTGGGCGCTGGCCGCCTCTTCCAGGCCGGCGATCGAGAGGCGCAGACCCTCGGGGTCCTGGAGGAGCGTCGTGATGTCCTTGAAGACGATCCCCGGCTTGGGGAAGTCGTGCACGTCGCGGATGTAGCGCTCGATCAAATCGTCCTCCTTCGGGCGGGAGCAGGCGCTACCGCTCCGCCTCGACAAGCCATCGGCCGGCGCCGGAGCCGGCTTGAGCCGAATCCGACCGGGCCGAACGACCGCCCCATTGATAGCGGTTCGGGGCCGCCGAACAAGCCTTCCGAAGGGTGCCGATCTACATCTGCTCGGGCGCGGCGATGCCCAACAGGCGCAGCCCGTTGGCGAGCACCTGGCGGGCGGCGCGCACGAGCGCGAGCCGCGCCGCGGTGAGCTCGGGCTCCTGGCCGAGCACCTTGTGGTCCTTGTGCTGGACCCAGGTGCTGGTGTCGCGGCACAGCCCCAACAGGTACTGCGACACCTCGGACGGCTCGGCGTGCGCGGCGGCGCTCCGGACGACCGCGGGGAAGCGACCGAGCGCCAGGAGCACGTCCGCGGCGTCCTCGAGGACCTCGAGCCGCGGCTCGGCGGCGCCCTCGCCCCGCTCCGCGGCCTTGCGCAGGATCGAGCCGAGCCGCGCGTGCGTGTACTGCACGTAGGGGCCGGTCTCGCCCTCGAACGAGAGCACCTCCTCCCAGGTGAACGTGACGTCCTTGACGCGCTCGCGCTTGAGGTCGTTGAAGATGATCGCGCCGATCCCCACCGCCTCGGCGATCGCGTCGAGGTCCGGCAGGTCGGGGTTCTTCTCGCCCACGACGGCCCGCGCGTCCTCGACCGCGCGGTCGAGCACGTCCTCGAGGAACACCACGCGGCCCTCGCGCGTGCTGAGCTTGCCCTCGGGGAGGCGCAGCAGGCCGAACGGCACGTGCTCGACGCGCTCCTCCCACGCCAGCCCCATGCGCCGCAGGACGCCCTTGAGCTGGCGGAAGTGCAGGCGCTGCTCGCCGCCGACGACGTAGAGCGCCCGGTCGAACGCGAACTCGTCCCAGCGCGAGAAGAGCGCCGCGAGGTCGCGCGTCGCGTACAGCGTCGTCCCGTCGGTCTTGCGGAGCAGGCACGGCGGCATCGACTCGTCGACGGGGGCGAGGTCGATGATCAGCGCGCCCTCGGACTCGCTCGTGACGCCGGCAGCGCCGATGCGGTCGATCGTCTCGTCGAGCTTCGGCTCGTAGTACGCCTCGCCGCGCACGAGGTCGAACGTGACGTGGAGCCGGCGGTAGGTCTTGTCGAACTCGAGCAGAGAGAGCTCGGTGAGCCGCCGCCAGGTGCGCCGCACGTCGCCGTCGACGCCGCTCTCGAGCTCGCGGAACGCGGCGCGCGCCCGCTCCTCGAGCGACGGATCGGTCTTCGCCTCCTCGTGGAAGCGCACGTACACCGCGAGCAGCGCGCGGATCGGATCGGCATCGAGGTCGACCGTGTCGCCCCAGCGCTCGAGCGCGGCGACGAGCTTGCCGAACTGGCTGCCCCAGTCGCCGACGTGGTTGATCCCGACGGTGCGGTAGCCGAGCGTGTCGTGCAGCCGCTGGATCGCGCCGCCGATGATCGTCGAGCGCAGGTGCCCGACGTGCATCGGCTTGGCGATGTTCGGCGACGAGAAGTCGATGACGATCGTCTTGCCGGCGCCCTCGTCGGAACCGCCGTACGCGTCGCCCGCTCTCTCGATCGCACCGAGCACGCTGCGCGCCAGCGCCGCGCGCTCGAGCCGAAAATTCAGGTACGGGCCGAGTGCCTCGACGCCGATGCCGGGCAGCGCGGCGGCGAGCTCGGGGGCGAGCTCGGCCGCGATCGCCGGCGGCGCCTTGCGCAGCCGCTTGGCGAGCGGGAAGCACGGGAACGCCAGATCGCCGTGGCGCGGATCGCGCGGCTGCTCGAGGCGCACGTCGTCGAGGGCGAGGCCGGCGCGCTCGGCGAGCGCGCGGCGGATCTGGTCGGCGAACTCTTCCATGGCGGCGGGAGCCTACCACCCGAGCCAGTACGCCCACAGCGCCGCGCTCTCGCGGACCATGAACCACGGCTCGCGCGCGAGCCGACGCGTCTCGCGCGCGGGGACGGTGAGCACGGGGAGCTCGGCGCGGCGGAACGCGAGCCGCACGCGCGGCAAGTGCCACGAGTGGCTGACGGCGAGCGCGCTCGTCGCGCCGCGCGCGCGCAAGAGCTCCGCGACGTTGCGCGCGGTGTCGGCCGTGCTCCAGCCGCCGCGGTCGAGCTCGATCGCGTCCGCGCGCAGGCCGAGCGCGAGCGCGACGTCGCGCGCGGCCTCGGTCTCGTGCACCGCGCCGTCGCCGGGGCCGCCCGACAGCACGAGCAGCGGCGCGCGGCCCTCGAGAACGAGCTCGGCTCCGGTGCGCGCGCGGTCGGCGAGCGAGAGCGACGGCGTCCCGTCGGCGTACGCGCGCGCCCCGAGCACGATCACCGCGTCCGCGCTCCGGCGGTAGTCGGTGCGGCCGAGCGTGAGCATGAGGGCGAGCGGCGCGAGGAAGCCGACCGCGGCGAGCGCGAGCGCCGCGCTCGCCAGCGCGCGCGGTCCGCGCGGCGGGTCGGCGACGCGCCACGCGACGAGCGCGACCGCCGCGAGCGCCGCGGCGACGACGAGCGAGAACGGCACGGGCGGCCCCGCGTGCAGCGCGCCGTCGGCGAGGAGCTGCCAGTAGCGCGCCGCGTCGCGCAGCGCCGCGAGCGCGAGGAGCGCCGCCGCGCCGCCGCCGGCGCGCCGCGCGCAGCGTGCGGCCGGAGCGAACGCGTACGCGCCGAGCGCGAGGCCGGCGGCCGCGAGCAGCGCCGCCGCGAGCGCGTGCGGCAGCGGGCGCGCATCGATCCAGACGTGGTTCGTGTCGAACGGCCGCGATACGAGCCCGCCGAGCGCGTTGGCGGCCGCGAACGCGCCGGCGGCGAGCGCGATCGCGCGCACGAGCGCGACGGCGGCGGCGCGCGCCGCGCCCGAGGTTCCCCCGGGCGCGTTCACCCCTCCCAGCTCTCCCACTCGGCGTTCTTGTGCTCGAGGTCGCGCTCGAGCTCGGCGAGCGCGAACTGGGTCTCGCGCAGCGCGTTCGCGTCGCGGTAGACCTCCTCGGTGCCGAGGGCGGCGAGCAGCGCCGCGCGCTGCTCCTCGAGCTGCATGATCGCCTGCTCGAGCTTCTCGAGCATGTAGGGGTTGCGCGGCTTCTTCTTCGCCGCCTTGCCGTCGCGGCGCGGGTTCGGCCGGCGCGGCTGCTCGGCGTGTCGCGCCGGCTCGGCCTGTTCGGCCTGTTTCGTCTGCTTGGCCTGCTTCGACTGCTTGCTCTGTTTGGACTGCTTGCTCTGCTTCGCCAGCTTCGCCGCCGCGTCGGCCGCCGCCTTCCTCTTCGCGGCCGCCTCGCGGCGCTCGGCCTCGAGCTTGTTCGCGCCGCGCTTCTCGGCCTGCGCCGCGAGCGCCGCGCGGTAGTCGCTGTAGTTGCCGGCGTAGCGCGTGACCGCGCCGTCGTTCACCTCGAGGATCGAGGTGCACAGGCCGTCGAGGAACTGGCGGTCGTGGCTGATGCAGACGAGCGCGCCCTGGAACTCGCCGAGGAATTCCTCGAGCGCCGTGCGCGCAGCGAGGTCGAGGTGGTTCGTCGGCTCGTCGAACGCGAGCCACGTCGGCTGGTCGAGCAAGAGCCGCGCGAGGTAGAGCCGCGCGCGCTCGCCGCCCGAGAGCGTGCCGACGACCGCGTCGATGTCCTCGCCGCGAAAGAGGAACCGCGCGAGGTGGGAGCGGATCTCGAGATCGGTGCGCTGCAGGTCGAGGCGTTGGATCGTCTGGTAGACCGTCGCCTCGCGGTTCAGGTCCTCGGTCTCCTGGTCGAAGTAGCCGCACCGCGCCTTGTGGCCCGTCATGATCTCGCCCGCGAGCGGCCGCATCAGGCCGGCGAGGAGCTTGAGCAGCGTCGTCTTGCCCGCGCCGTTGGGCCCGACGATGCCGATGCGCTCGCCGCGGCCGATGCGCACGTCGACGCCCTCGAACAGGACGCGGCCGTCGTAGCCCGCCTTCAGCCCGCGCGCGTCGAGCACGAGCTCGCCCCCGCGCTCCGCCTTCACGAGGCGGATGACGGGCGCGCGCACGTCGTTGTACGGCCGCTCGAGCCGCTCGACGCGCGACAGCCGCTTCTGCCGTCCCTTCGCCTCGGACGTGCGCTGGCTGCCCATGTGCTTCTTGATGAACGTCTGCTCCTTGCGGATCGTGTCGCGCTGGTTCTCGTACGCGCGGAGCTCCGAGGCGAAGCGCTCGTCGCGCAGGTACAGGTACTGCGGGTAGTTGCCCGGATAGCGGCGCATCTCGCCGCGCTCGAGCTCGACGATCGCGCTGACGACGTTCGTGAGCAGGCGCCGGTCGTGGCTGACGATGATGACGGCGCCGCGCAGCTCGGTCAGGTAGCTCTCGAGCCACTCGATGCCGACGAGGTCGAGGTGGTTGGTCGGCTCGTCGAGCAGGAGCAAGTCGGGCGTCGAGACCAGCTCGCGCGCGAGCGCGGTGCGGCTCTTCTCGCCGCCCGAGAGCGTCGACGGCTCGCGGTCCCACAGCGCGGTCGGCAGCCCGATGCCGGAGAGCACCGTCTCGACGCGCCGCTCGGCCTCCCAGCCGCCGAGGAACTCCATGCGCTCGGACAGCTCGCCATGGCGCTTCATCAGCCGCTCGAGCGCGCCGCCGTCGGCCGTGCTCATCTCCTCGGCGGCCTGCTCGAGCTCGGCGGCGATGCGGTGCACCTCGTCGAGGCCGGTCTCGACGTACGCGCGCACGCTCACGCCGGGCGCGAACTCCGGCCGCTGGTTGACGAACCCGAGCCGAGCGCCCTTGGCGAGCCGCAGCGAGCCCGCGTCCGGCTGCTCGACGCCTTCGATCAGCCGCAGGAGCGTCGTCTTGCCGGCCCCGTTGCGACCGACGATGCCGATCTTGTCCCCGGGCTCGACCCGCAGGTCGGCGCCGCGCAGGACCTCGGTCGCGCCGTAGTGGCGCTTCAGGCCGTTCGCCAGGAGGAGACTCATCGAGCGCAGAGAATAGGTCGCGCGCGCGCGGATCCCAGTGTCGCGCGGCCTCGGCCCAGAGGGACGCGGGAGAGGGACGCGAGAGGGGACGGGCACCGAAAGAAAGCCGACGATGCGCGCAACCGAGCGCCGCGCGCCTCGGTCATGCCCGCGGAGGGTGGGGGTGGCGGTGGACCAACCGGGGGGCGGGGTGCGCTCCTACCGCCCCTTGGACCGCGTCGCTACCATCGCCGCCGATGCCCGCTCCGCCCGACGACGCCAGGTCCCAGTTGGCCGAGGTGGTGGGCGTGGAGCGCTGCGGCGACGACGGGGTGCTGCTCTCGGTCGTTCCCGAGACGGCGCTCGGGCCGATCCGGGCGAGCCGCTTCTTCATGCTGCGCCGCGAGATCCCCGGGTCGCCGCTCGTCCCGCGGCCGTTCTCGATCTACCGGCAGGCCGGCGGGCGGCTCGAGTTCCTGATCAAGGTCATGGGCCGCGGGACGCGCTGCCTCGCAGAGGCCCGAGCGGGCGAGCGCGTCCGGCTGATCGGGCCGCTCGGCAACGGCTGGCCGGCGATCGACGGGGCGGGCGATCCGTGGGTGATGCTCGCGGGCGGCATCGGCTCCGCGCCGTTCTACATGGGCGTCGAGCAGGCGCTCGCCGGCATGGACGGCGCTCCGGCGGCGCGCGACGAGGACGTGACGCTCCTGTTCGGGGCCGCCCACGCCGGGCTGCTCTACGACCTCGAGCGGCTGCGCGCGCTCGGCCCACGCGTCCTCGTCGCGACCGACGACGGCTCCGCCGGCTTGCGCGGCAACGTCGTCCAGCTCCTCGAGCGCCTGTGGCGCGACGGCGAGCTGCCCCGCGCCGTGCGGCTGCTCGCGTGCGGCCCCGAGCCGATGCTCGCGGCCGTCGAGCGGCTGGCGCGCGAGCACGAGCTGCCGTGCTGGCTCTCGCTCGAGACGCTGATGGGCTGCGGCGTCGGCATCTGCAACGGCTGCCCGATCCCGACGCTCCCCGCGGGTCGCTTCGGCGACTGGCCCAACGCGAAGTGCTGCGTCGAGGGGCCGGTGTTCTCGGTGCGCGACGTCACGCTCGAGCAACAGCGCCGCGTCGAGCCCGAGCGCGCTCGCTCGGGGAACTGACGGCCGGCGCGTCAGTCCTCCGCCGGCGGCCGCGGCGGCCCCGTCCGCCCGCGCAGCTGGGCGAGCGTCTTCTCGATCGACTCGATCACGACGTCGCGCAGCCCCTCTTCCCACGCTCCGGGCGGGCCGATCGCGAGCGCGCGCTCGAGCTTCTCGATCGCCTCGGGCGTGTGACCGAGCTCACCGTACAGCTCGCCGAGATCGAAGTGCGGCTGGAACCAGTCCGGCGCCAGCGCGCAGACGCGCGCGAGCGTCTGCGCGAGCGCGGCCGTCTCGCCGCGCTGCTTCTCGAGCTGCGCCCGCTCGAACAGCGCGTTCGCATGGTCGGGGTTCGCCTGCAGCGCCTGCGCGATCCACAGCTCGGCTCCCGCGACGTCGCCGCGCCCCCGATCGAGCCGCGCGAGCTCCGCCGCGAGGCTCGCGTCGTGCGGGCGCAGCCCCGCGAGCGCCTCGCGCAGCGCCCCGAGCACGTTCGGCCGCGACGTGCCGATCTCGTACGCGCGCAGCACGTAGGGCAGCGCCGCGTCGCGCGCGCCCGACGCGAGCAGCACGCTGCCGAGGTTGTAGTGCGCGTCGAAGTCGCGCGGCAGCAGGTCGCACGCGCGGCGCCACGCGACGATCGCTCCCTCCGCCTCCTGCCGCGTCATCAGCAGGAGCCCCTTCGTGTAGTGCGCCGGGCCGCTGTCGGGATCGACGGCGAGCGCGCGGTCGACCCACTCGAGCGCTGTGCTCACGTCCTGCTTCGCGCCCGCGGCGTTCGCGAGCACGATCATCGGCTCGACCGCCTCGGGGTGCGCCTCGTGCGCGGCGCGGGCCACCTCGGCGGCGCGGTCGGTCCAGCCCTGCGCGAACAGCGAGCGCGCGAGCCGCACCTGGTCGTCGAGGTGGTTGGGCCGCGCGGCGAGCGCCTGCTCGAAGTGGTACTGGGCGCGGCGGTGGTCGCCGCTCTTCGCGAGCAGCACGCCGAGGTTGTGGTGCGCGCTCGGATAGCTCGGGTGCAGCGCGAGCGCCTTCTTCAGCGCCTGCTCGGCCTCCTTGTCGCGCTCGAGCATCGCGAGCGCCGTCCCGAGCCCCGTGTACGCCTCGTGGCTCAGCGGGAAGCGGTCGAGGATCAACTGGAACAGTTGCCGCGGCGTCTCGTAGTCGTCGAAGCCCGTGAGCGGCGCGAGGTGGAACTCGCTCCACGCGTACCCGAGGTTCGCCTGCAACGCATCGTCGCCCGTCACGTAGATCGTGTCGTCGCCCCGTTGCGCGCGGATGACGAGGTCCTGCGCGCCCTCGAAGAGCTGCTGGGCCGCGCGCAGCGCCTCGGGGTCGCCGGACTCGCGGTAGCGCTCGAGCTCGATGCGGCCGAGGTTCCAGCGGGCGTACGCGCTGTCGGGGTTCTGCTCGTACGCGACGCGGTGGAACGTCGCCTGGTCGCGCCAGTCGCCGATGCGGTCGACCGAGCGGACGCCGAACGCGATGGCGAGGACGGTGAGCGCGATCGGTCCCGCGCCGCCCGGCAGGCGCCGCGCGAGGAGCGCGACGAGCAGCGCCGCGCCGAGCGCCGGCATGTACAGGAAGCGGTCGGCGAGCGGGTACTGGCCCAGCGACTCGACGCGCAGCAGCATCGGCACCATCGCCGCGGGCACGAGCAGCAGCGCCGCGAGCTCGACGTCGAGGCGGCGCCGCCAGCAGAAGACGCCGCCGGCGATCCCCGCGCCCAGCGAGAGGAGCGCGACGACGAGGCGCGAGTCGGTGAGCGGCAGGTGCGGCTGGACCTCGCGGAACACGTTGAGCGAGGCGGGCACCGCGAGCAGCCAGAGCCCGCGCCCGACGAGCTCGATGCGCAGCAGCGCGAGCCGCGCGGCGGAGAGCCCGAAGTCGGTCGTCGTGCGATCGAGGCCCGCGGCCCAGTCGCCGAAGACGCGCACGCGCGCGAGGTAGTACGCGATCCCAACCGCTGCGAACGTCGCGTAGGCGCGCAGCGGCGCGCGCAGCTCTGCCTTGCCCTGGCCGCCCGTCCAGCCGCCGCGCGGCCGCCGCGCGAGATCGATCGCGAGCGCCATGAACGGGAGCGCGGCCGCGAGCTCCTTCGCGAGCAGCGCCGGCACCAGCAGGAGCGCCGCGGCGAGCGGGACGCCGCGCGAGCCGCGGTCGCGCCAGCGCACGTACGCGGCGAGCGCGAGCAGGGCGAAAGCGCCGAACAGCGGGTCGTTCAGCGCGGTGATCCACGCGACGCTCTCGACGTGCAGCGGGTGCAGCCCGAACAAGAGCGCCGTCCAGAACCCGACCGCCGCCGAGCGCGCGAGCCGCTTCGCGAGGAAGAACGCCGCGGCGGTCGCGACGAGGTGGCACAGGATCGAGAGCGCGTGGAAGGCCCACGGCGCCCCGTCCCCGAGCGCGTGCCCGACCATGAGCGCGACCGCCGTCAGCGGCCGCCAGTACCCGATCCGCGCGGCCTCGCTCTCGTCGAGGAAGTCCCAATACGCGCCCGCGAAGACCGCTCCGACGTTGCCGAAGTCGGTGATCAGCGGGTTCTGCGCGACCATGAGCAGGTCGTCGTAGACCAGCTCCCCGCGCACCGCCGGCAACATCGTCACCAGCGTGACGACGAGCACGAGCGGCAGCATCCACGCACGCGCGCGCGGCGGATCGGCGAGGACGGAGCTGTGGGCGACAGGCACGGCGGCACTACGTCGTGCACGACGACGGGTGAGTCCAGCCTAGTCCCGGCCCATCCGCGGGTCACCGGCGCCGTGACGCGCCTCGACGGGA